>JBFHJN010000006.1:0-66792 GCA_041595875.1 Coriobacteriia bacterium | reverse complement strand
GCACCTGCCCGAGGGCACCGAGATGGTCATGCCTGGCGACAACGTCGAGATCCGTGGTGAGCTCATCAACCCGATCGCGATGGAAGACGGTCTGCGCTTCGCTATCCGCGAAGGTGGCCGTACCGTTGGCTCGGGCCGTGTTACGAAGATCTTGAAGTAATCGAGGCGACTCGTTCCATTTTGTGACGGAGGGTTGAGAGTTGGCGAACCAGAAGATCAGGATCCGGTTGAAGGCTTACGATCACGAGATCGTGGATCAGTCCACGAAGCTGATCGTGGAGACCGCGCAGAAGACCGGCGCAAAGGTCGCGGGACCTATCCCGCTGCCCACAGAGCGTAATCTCTATTGCGTGATTCGCTCGCCGCATGTTAACAAGGACAGCCGGGAGCATTTCGAGATGAAGACGCACAAGCGCCTCATCGACATTCTCGAGCCCACGCCCAAGACGGTCGATTCGCTCATGCGACTCGATCTCCCCGCGGGCGTAGATATCGAGATCAAGCTCTAACAAGGGTTTGCCCCGGTGAGCGCAGGCTTATCGGTAAGTGGAAGTGGTCCGCTGGGGAAGTGGCAATCCGTGCTGCTGATGGTCCCAAGACCGCACGAGCTAGAAGGTGGGACGATGGGAAAGGCAATACTCGGTAGGAAACTGGGGATGTCCCAGGTCTGGAGCGATGACGACAGGCTCATTCCTGTCACCGTCATCGAAGCCGGGCCCTGTGTCGTCTCCCAGGTTCGCACGCTCGCGAAGGATGGCTATCGTGCTATCCAGATCGGGTTTGGCGATATCAAGGAGTCAAAGGTCAACCGGCCCATGAAGGGTCACTTCGCGAAGGCGGGTGTGGCTCCGAAGCGTTATCTCTCGGAGATACGTCTTGCCGATGGCGAGGAGTTCAAGGTCGGCGAGGAGATCAAAGTTGACATCTTCGAGCCTGGCTCGCACGTTCACGCAACAGGCACCAGCAAGGGCAAGGGTTTTGCCGGTACCATCAAGCGGCACAACTTCAAGGGCGGTCCCGGAGGTCACGGGTCGCACTTCCACCGTGCACCGGGTTCTGTAGGTCAGTGCGCGACCCCCTCGCGTGTGTTCAAGGGGAAGAAGATGCCGGGCCACATGGGTAGCGAGACGATCACCGTCCGCAACCTCGAGGTCGTGCGCGTCGATGTGGAGCAGAATCTTCTGCTTGTGAAGGGCGCCGTACCTGGCGGTAAGAACAGCCTTCTGACGATCCGTACCGTCTGACGTAAGCGTCGGGCTTTGCAAGGAGTGAACGATGGCAACTGTTGAAGTAAAAGACATATCAGGCAAGAAGGTGGGCGAGGCTGCTCTCGCCGAGACCGTCTTCGCCGTTGAGCCGAACACGTTTGCGATGCATCAGGTCGTGCGTAGTCAGCTTGCGGCTCGCCGTCAGGGCACCGCGAACACCAAGACCCGCGGTGAAGTCCGCGGCGGTGGCGCGAAGCCGTGGCGTCAGAAAGGCACAGGTCGCGCCCGTCAGGGTACGATCCGCGCACCTCAGTGGTCGGGCGGTGGCGTCGTCTTCGGTCCCCATACGCGCAGCTACGCGTTCAAGGTGCCGAAGAAGCTCATCAAGCTCGCGATGCGTAGTGCTCTCTCGGCCAAGTACGCCGAGGAGAACCTGTTCGTCATCGATGGTTTCGGTCTCACCGAGCCTTCGACCAAGACCGCTGCAGCCACGTTGAGCGCGCTTGGCATCAAGGGACGGGTCACCGTGGTCGTCGCTAACGACGATATGGTCGCGATCAAGTCGCTGCGCAACATCGACAAGGTGCGTGTGATCACCGCGGCAGAGGCCAACACCTATGACCTCGTCGACAACGTATCCGTGCTCTTCACAAAACCGGCCCTCGAGTGGCTCGAGGGGGTGCTCAAGTAATGTATGATGCGCACAACGTGATTCTTCGGCCCATAGTGTCCGAGAAGTCTTACGCGCTCATGGAGCAGAACCGCTACACCTTCGAGGTGGAGCGTCGTGCCACGAAGCCGGCGATCGCTCAGGCGATCCAGGAGATCTTCGGCGTGACGGTCACCAAGGTGAACACGATGACGGTGAACGGGAAGCCTCGTCGTCTTAGGTACAACAAGGGTTTCACGCGTACATGGAAGAAGGCTGTCGTCACCGTCAAGGCTGGCGACAAGATCGACTTCTTCGAAGGTCGATAGGTAAGCAAGTAGAGTACACGGCTATCCGGGCACTCGCTCCATGATGGAGCCGCCCGGCACCGTGGTAGGTCCGGGTTCGGGTCACTAGTCCCAGGTGGACCGGCGATCGGACGGAAGGAGACACGATGGGACTGAAGAGGTACAAGCCGACATCACCAGGACGTCGATTCCAGACGGTGTCTGACTTTGCAGACATCACGAAGACGACTCCTGAGAAGTCGCTGCTCGAGCCGCTCCCCAAAAAGGGTGGCCGCAACAACAATGGTCGTATCACCACGCGTCACCAGGGTGGCGGCCACAAGAGGCGTTACCGCAAGATCGATTTCAAGCGGAACAAGGACGGCGTTCCCGCCAAGGTCGCATCGATCGAGTACGACCCCAACCGGTCTGCTCGTATCGCGCTGCTGCACTATGCCGATGGCGAGAAGCGCTACATCCTGGCCCCGCAGAAGTTGGGCGTTGGCGACATGGTCCAGTCCGGACCTGGCTCCGACATCAAGCCCGGCAACTCGCTGCCGCTTGAGAACATCCCTACCGGTACGGTGGTGCATGCGATCGAGATGCAGCCGGGTAGAGGTGCAGCACTGGCCCGCTCTGCGGGTACATCGGCTCAGCTGATGGCGAAGGAGGGACCCAACGCTATCTTGCGTATGCCGTCTTCTGAGATGCGTATGGTGCCACTCACCTGCCGTGCAACGGTTGGCGTGGTGGGCAACGCTGAGCACGAAGGTATCTCGATCGGTAAGGCCGGGCGTAATCGCTGGAAGGGTGTCCGCCCGACGGTTCGTGGTACTGCGATGAACCCGGTCGACCACCCGCACGGTGGTGGCGAGGGCAAGAACAAGACCGCTGGCCGTCATCCTGTAACGCCATGGGGTGTTCCCACCAAGGGCCACCGTACGCGTCACAAGAACAAGGCGTCCGACCGGATGATCATTCGCCGTCGCAAGAAGTAGCGCGGGCTAAGGAGCTGGAGTCAGACCATGAGCAGAAGCCTGAAGAAGGGACCCTACGTCGAGCCGCGTCTTCTGGAGCGTATCCAGAAGATGAACGAGGCCGGCGAGAAGAAGGTCATCAAGACGTGGTCGCGTGCCTCGACTATCTTCCCTGAGATGGTCGGCCACACGGTCGCTGTGCACGACGGTCGCAAGCATGTGCCGGTGTATGTCACCGAGTCCATGGTCGGCCACAAGTTCGGTGAGTTCGCGCCCACGCGCACATTCCGCGGGCATGCAGCAAAGGGCAGGCGCTAGTCGCCTGAGGGTCCACAACCCGGGTAGCTCACCAATGAGCATTGGCCCGGGTGACAGTCGGAGGAAGAGTACATGGAAGCCAAAGCAACAGCGAGATACGTGAGGGTGAGCGCGCGCAAGGCGCGTCTCGTCGTCGACCTCGTTCGCGGCAAGTCCGTGGCGGAGGCCGAGGCGATCTTGAAGTTCACGCCTAAAGCGGCCGCTGAGGTCGTTGGCAAGGTCGTGCACAGCGCTGCGGCCAATGCCGAGAAGAACCTTAAGATCAAACCCGAGACGCTGTATGTCTCGGAGGCGTATGTGAACGAGGGTCCTACTCTCAAGCGCATCCGTCCGCGTGCTATGGGCCGTGCGTCCAAGATCAACAAGCGCACCAGCCATATCACGGTCGTCGTCAAGCAGCGAGAGGAGGCGTAGCAGCATGGGTCAGAAGGTCCATCCCATCGGTCTGCGGCTCGGCATCACCGAGGAATGGCGTTCCCGGTGGTACGAGGGCAAGAACTACAGCGTGACCCTCGCCGAGGATCTTGGTATTCGCAAGTACCTGCAGGCGAAGCTTGCTCGCGCCGCTGTGTCGCGCGTCGACATCCAGCGCAAGGGCGACAAGGTCATCGTTGAGCTCTACACTGCTCGTCCCGGTATCGTCATCGGGAAGAAGGGCGCCGAAGTGGACACACTCCGCAAGGAGTTGGAGAAGCTTGCCGGTCGTCCCGTTGCAGTGAACATCGTAGAGATCAAGCGTCCCGAGCTTGACGCCACGCTCGTCGCACAGAGCGTTGCCGAGCAGCTCGTTGGTCGCGTCTCGTTCCGCCGGGCTATGAAGAAGGCGGTCACGAGCGCGATGAAGAGCGGTGCCCCGGGTATCCGGATCCAGTGCTCCGGTCGTCTGGGCGGCGCGGAAATGGGTCGTCGTGAGTGGTATCGCGAGGGTCGCGTTCCGCTCCACACTCTGCGCGCGAAGATCGACTACGGAACAGCCATGGCTGTGACCACATTTGGTGGCATCGGCGTCAAGGTGTGGATATACAAGGGCGACATCATGCCCGGTCAGACCCAGACCGCTCTTGAGCAGGCGCCTGCCGAGCGTCAGCGTCCGAACCGCTCCAACCGCGGTCGTCGGCGCGAAGGTGAAGGGAGAAGCTAGATGCTGCTGCCTAAGCGAGTAAAGCACCGTAAGGTGCAGCGTGGCTCCCGGAAGGGCGTCGCGAAAGGCGGCACCGAAGTGAACTTCGGTGAATACGGTCTCAAGGCGCTTGAGCCGGCTTGGATCACGAACCGTCAGATCGAAGCCGCTCGTATCGCAATGACCCGTTATATGAAGCGTGGCGGTAAGGTCTGGATCAACATCTTCCCGGACAAGCCCATCACGCAGAAGCCTGCCGAGACCCGCATGGGTTCCGGTAAGGGTAACCCCGAGAAGTGGGTAGCTGTCGTCAAGCCCGGTCGCATCATGTTCGAGATCGCCGGTGTCAGCGATGAAGTCGCCAAAGAGGCCATGCGCCTTGCGGCACAGAAGCTGCCCATCAAGTGCAAGTTCGTCACCAGATCAGATGCTGGCGGTGAGGCGTAAATGAAAGCAACAGAGATCAGAGATCTTCAGGACAGCGAATTGCTGGAGAAGATCAAGGAGTCCCGTGCGGAGCTGTTCAACCTGAGGTTCCAGCTTGCAACGGGCCAGCTGGACAATCCCCAGCGCATCAACGCCGTCAAGAAAGACATCGCCCGCCTGCACACTGAGCTGCGCGTCCGTGAGATCGACGCGGCACGCAGCCAGGCGTCATAGGGCGAGGAGGGATCACAGGATGGACACCGTTCGTAACAGTCGCAAGGAACGGCAGGGGATCGTGGTATCCGCAGCCGGCGACAAGACATGCGTGGTGCTGGTCGAAGACCGCAAGAAGCACGCGCTGTACGGCAAGATGCTCACGCACAGCACCAAGTTCCACGCGCATGACGAGGAGAACCTCGCTGAGGTCGGTGACCGTGTGGTCATCATGGAGACGCGACCTGTCTCCAAACTGAAGCGCTGGCGCCTCGTGGAGATTGTAGAGAAGGCCAAGTAGCACTGGTCCGCTCGGGCATGTCGAACGGTCCGATGACCGGGAAGGTACGGAGGAAGCAATGATTCAGGCAGAAAGCCGGCTTAGAGTGGCCGACAATTCGGGTGCACGCCGGGTGCTCTGCATCAAGGTGCTGGGCGGCTCGAAGCGTCGTTACGCGTATGTCGGCGATACGATCGTATGCACGGTGAAAGAGGCTATCCCGAACGGCACCGTCAAGAAGGGTGACGTCGTGAAAGCGGTCGTCGTGCGCACCAAGAAAGAGGTCCGTCGTCCCGACGGCAGCTACATCCGGTTTGATGAGAATGCCGCCGTCATCATCGACGCACAGGGTAACCCCCGCGGCACTCGCATCTTCGGCCCCGTGGCGCGTGAGCTTCGTGATCGCAAGTTCATGAAGATCGTCTCACTCGCTCCCGAGGTCCTTTAGGAGGTTTGCGAAAATGGCGAAGTCGATGACGATCCACAAGGGCGACAAAGTCCGGGTCATCGCCGGCAAGGACAAGGGCAAGGAAGGCAAAGTCCTGCGTTCCAACCCCCAAGCCGAGCGTGTGGTCGTGGAGAACGTACACATGATCAAGAAGCACTCGCGCCCGAGTCAGAAGAACCCGCAGGGCGGGATTCTCGAGATGGAAGGCACGATCCACGTTTCAAACGTGATGCTGGTTTGCCCGAGCTGCGGCGAGCCCACTCGCGTCGCGCGCAGGCGCGATGATGGCGTGCGTACTCGAGTATGCAAGAAGTGCGGCAAGGACATCGATAAGTAGTCATCCGATACCATCGGATGCTAAGTCCCGTCGGGTCGGCAATCTGGCGGGCGCAGAAAAGTGAAGGGAAGAGGCAGTGACGCCACGACTCAAAGAGAAGTACCGGGACGAGGTTGTTGCCGGGCTCATCGAGAAGATGGGCTACGAGAACATCCACCAGGTCCCCAAGTTCGAGAAGATCGTGCTCAACATGGGTGTTGGGGCGGCCGTTCAGGACGCCAAGGCGCTTGATGCGGCTATCGCCGACCTGACGATCGTCAGCGGACAGAAGCCGGCTATCACCCGGGCCAAGAAGTCCATCGCAACGTTCAAGTTGCGCCAGGGCATGCCCATCGGCGCAAAGGTCACCCTCCGTGGAGACCGTATGTGGGAGTTCATGGATCGCCTCTTGGCGACCGCGCTTCCGCGAATCCGGGACTTCCGGGGCATCAACCCGAAGTCCTTTGACGGACGAGGCAACTATTCGCTCGGCGTCACGGAGCAGCTGATCTTCCCCGAGATCGACTATGACAAGGTCGATCGCATCAGGGGTCTTGATGTCACGTTCGTCACGACTGCGAAGACAGACGAGGAGTGCCGGGCGCTGCTCGATGCGTTCGGATTCCCGTTCAGTAAATAGATGAGCACGAGTGGGGCCGCGGAGAGCGGCGCTGCTCAGGCAAGGAGGTCACCCAGTGGCTAAGAAGTCAATGATCGCCAAGGCGAAGCGGAAGCCGAAGTATTCCGTACGCGCCGTGAGCCGTTGTAACCGTTGCGGTCGTCCGCGCGCTTATTTCCGCAAGTTCGGCCTGTGCCGTATTTGCGTACGCGAGCTGGCCAGCCGCGGCGAGCTTCCCGGCGTGCGCAAGGCTAGCTGGTAAGCCGAGCAGTCGCGTCGGGGCTGAGCCGCCCGACAGGCGTTCCGGTCATGGGCCGGAGCGAACCGGCGGGACGGATGTCCCGGACCATAGGAGGAAAGAAACATGAGCATGACAGACCCTATCGCCGACATGCTGACACGTGTGCGTAACGCCAACTCGGCGTTCCAGTCCACCGTGTCTATGCCGTCGTCGAAGAAGATCGTGGAGATCGCCCGCATCATGAAAGAGGAGGGATACGTCACCGACTACGTGGTGAAGCCCTCCGATCCGCAGGCGACCCTTGAGATCACCCTGAAGTATGGCCCGCGCAAGAAGCGGACCATCACAGGTATCCGTCGCATCAGCAAGCCCGGTCTCCGCGTATACGCGAAGAAAGACGAGCTTCCCCGGGTGCTGGGCGGACTGGGCATTGCGGTCATCTCGACGTCGCGTGGCGTCATGACCGAGAAGCAGGCACGTTCCGCCGGAGTCGGCGGCGAAGTAATCGCATACATCTGGTAGCGGACGGACTGAGAAAGGAGCACAGCCGTGTCTCGTATCGGCAAGCAGCCCATCCCGGTCCCGTCCGGGGTGGAAGTCATCATCAATGGTAGTGAGGTCACTGTGAAAGGCCCCAAGGGGACTCTTACGCAGACCTTTGTGAGCGACATCAATATAGAGTTGGTGGACGGCGCGGTACTGGTGACCCGCCCCACCGACGAGCGTCGTCATCGGTCACTGCATGGCCTGACCCGCACCCTGGTGGCCAACATGGTCGTCGGTGTGTCCGAGGGCTATCAGAAGGACCTGGAGATCGTCGGCGTTGGTTATCGTGCGACGCTGAAGGGCGCTGACCTGGACCTGAGTCTCGGATTCAGCCACCCGGTCATCGTCACAGCCGAAGACGGCATCACGTTTGAGGTGCCGGCTCCCACGAAGATCAGCGTCAAAGGTATCGACAAGCAGCGCGTCGGTCAGGTCGCCGCTGAGATCCGCAAGATCCGTCCCCCGGAGCCGTACAAGGGCAAGGGTGTTCGGTACGCGGGCGAGCATGTCCGTCGCAAGCTCGGTAAGGCCGCCAAGTAGTAGACAGCGAGCACGCGGCGATAGGTCGCGTGATTTGAAGAGAGTTAGGAAGCGATCATGGACAAGATGAAGGCAAAGGCGGCAGGTCTCGCCCGCCGTCAGCGTAGAGTGCGGGGAAAGGTCTCCGGCACTGCCGAGCGGCCGCGCCTGCGCGTGACCCGTTCGAACTCGAACATCTACGCACAGCTCATCGATGACCTCTCTGGCACCACGCTTGTTGCGGCTTCGTCGATTGATGCCGAGCTGCGCTCTGAGGTCAAGAACGGCTCGAATGTCGACGCGGCCAAAGTGGTCGGCGAACTCGTCGGCCGTCGGGCCCTCGATGCGGGAATCAAGACGGTCGTATTCGACCGTGGCGGTCAGCTCTATCACGGCCGTGTGAAGTCACTTGCTGAGGGCGCGCGCAGCGCTGGCCTCGAGTTTTAAGGGAGGAATACGCATGGCACGCGAAACCAGCGGCGCTCCTGTATCTGAGCTTCAGGAGAAGGTCGTGTACATCAACCGCGTATCGAAGGTCGTCAAGGGTGGACGTCGTTTCTCCCTGACAGCCCTCGTGGTCGTGGGCGATGGCAAGGGTCGTGTTGGTGTCGGTCTGGGCAAGGCTGCCGAGGTCCCCACTGCGATCAAGAAGGGCGTCGAAGACGCGAAGAAGAACATGTTCACGTTCCCGGTATCGGGTACGACGATTCCGCACGAGATCATGGGCGTGTACGGTGCAGGCAAAGTCCTGCTCAAGCCGGCCGCTCCCGGTACCGGTGTCATCGCCGGCGGTCCGGTTCGTGCGCTGCTGGAGCTGGGTGGCGTCACCGACGTCCTCAGCAAGTCGCTTGGCACCAACAATGCTCTCAACATGGTGAAAGCGGCAGCGAAGGGTCTTCAAGATCTCAGCAGCCCGGAGGAAGTCGCCCGTCTGCGCGGTAAGACCGTGGGCCAGGTCTATGGCTGGGAGGAGTAGTCTCCAATGGCAAAGGCAACTGAGAAGACACTTACTATCACACAGGTGAAGAGCGGTATCGGCTTTCCGAAGGATCAGAAGGCCACTGTCCGTGCACTCGGCCTGAAGCGTCTCAACCAGACCGTTGTGCTGCCGGACAACCCGGCGGTTCGCGGTATGGTGTTCAAGGTGAAGCATTTGGTCAAGGTCGAAGAGGCCTAGATCCGTTTGGCGCATCCTGCGTCACGATGACAGTCTGCCGGCGGCGAGCGGCCGGCGACCGGGTATCCCGGTGGCGACAAGAAGGAGTAACACATGCAGATTCACGACCTTTTCCCGGCTCCGGGGTCCCGCAAGGACCGCAAGCGTGTCGGACGCGGCCATGGTAGCGGCCACGGTGGACGAAGTGGCCGAGGCGACAACGGTCAGCTTTCTCGCGCGGGTGGCGGGAAGGGCCCGGGATTCGAGGGTGGACAGAACCCGCTGGCAATGCGCCTGCCTAAGCTCCCTGGCTTCAAGAACCGCAATCGCGTCGAGTACGCCATCGTGAACATCTCGCGTCTTGAGGAGCTGTTCGACAAGGGCGCCACGGTCGACATCGACGTGTTGTTCGCAAAGAACGTCATCAAGTCGAAGTCGGTTCCGGTCAAGGTGCTTGGTGACGGCGATATCACGAAGCCGCTCACCGTCAAGGTGGACAAGGTGTCCGCGGCGGCGCGTACCAAGATCGAGGCTGCGGGAGGGACGGTCGAGCTGCCGTGATAGAGGCCCTCGTCAACGCTTTCCGCATCCCTGATCTTCGAAAGAAGATCATCTTCACACTGGGCATCATCGCGCTCTATCGCGTTGGTGCCCACATCGCGGTTCCTGGGGTCGATCCGGCGGCCATCAAGACGGCTATCGAGAGCGGTGCCGCTCTCGGCCTATTGAACCTGTTCGCCGGTGGAGCACTTGAGAACTTCGCTATCTTCGCGCTGGGGATCATGCCCTACATCACGGCATCGATCATCATGCAGCTGCTTCAGGCGGTGATACCGACTCTGGAGCGCTGGGCAAAAGAAGGCGAAGCGGGTCAGCGCAAGACGACCCAGGTGACCAGATACCTGACGCTTGGCATCGGTCTGATCGAGTCCGTCGGACTCCTCTCGCTGTTTCAGGCTCCCGCAAGTCAGGGTGGAGCGGGCGTGACGTTTGACTGGCCCACGCGCATCATCGTGGTCATCAGTCTGCTGGCCGGCACCGCGTTCATCATGTGGATGGGCGAGCTCATCACCCAGCGCGGCATCGGTAACGGCATGTCACTGCTGATCTTCGCCAATATCGTGGCCCGGTTCCCGGTGACCATCGTGCAGTCCCTGCAGCTGTCCAATCCGATACTCGTCGCCGCGTTCCTGGTCATATCGCTGGCCGTTGTGGCGGCGGTCGTCGTGATGGAGCGCGGCCAAAGGCGAATACCGGTGCAGTATGCGAAGCGCGTGGTGGGACGCAGGGTCTACGGTGGAGTAGGAACCTACATCCCGCTGAAGATCAACGGCGCTAACGTCATTCCCATCATCTTCGCCTCGTCGCTGCTGCTGTTCCCGGCGACTCTGGCGAACTTCTTCCCGAATGTCACCTGGTTGATCAAGTTGTCCGACGCCCTTTCAACAGGTGCGCCGTACATCATCCTGTACGCGGTGTTGATCATCTTCTTCACGTACTTCTACACCGCCCTGATCTTCAACCCGATCGACCTTGCCGATAACCTGCGCAAGAACGGTGGGTTCATCCCGGGCGTCCGTCCCGGTAAGGCGACCGTGGTCTATATCGAGAACGTGCTGAACCGCATCACGCTTCCCGGTGCGATCTTCCTGGCAGCTATCGCGGTTGCACCGCAGATACTGTTCCAGGCCACGAATGCGCCGCTACTGCGGACGTTCGGTGGTACGTCGATCTTGATCATGGTGGGCGTTGCGCTTGAGACGATGACGCAGCTGGAGAGCCAGCTGAAGATGCGTCACTACGACGGCTTCTTCAAGTAGGAAATCGCCGACACACCGAAGTCAAACGTGGGGTCTCGTAGCTTCTACGGGGCCCCACGTAGTATCACTACCGAGGAGGGAACCATGAACGTCATGCTGTTGGGGGCGCCTGGCGCCGGCAAGGGTACCCAGGCCGCAAAGATCATCGAGGCATACGGCCTTCCGCATATCTCAACCGGTGACATCCTGCGCAAAGCCGTCGCCGATCAGACGCCGCTCGGCATCGAGGCCAAGCGCTATATGGACGCCGGGGAGCTCGTTCCCGACTCCGTCGTCATCGGTCTCGTCAAGGAGCGTTTGTCCCAGCCGGACACCGACGTGGGATTCATCCTTGATGGTTTTCCGCGCACGGTCGTCCAGGCGGATGCTCTGGGTGAGGTCCTTGTCGAGCTTGGCAAGGAGCTGACCGCCGTTGTCAGCATCGACGTGGACAAGCAGTCCCTGATCGCACGGCTGACCGCTCGCCGTACCTGTGGGGCGTGCGGTGCCATCTTCAACGTCATAGCCCAGCCTGAGCTTCTTGACGGCGTGTGTCCCACGTGTGGCGGCGCTCTGAACCAGCGCGACGACGATACCGTCGAGACCGTCACCAATCGGCTGAACGTGTACGAGCGCTCAACGGCCCCGCTGATCGACTACTATGCCGAGAAGGGCGTCTTGCGCCACGTGGACGGCAATCAGGATGTCGAGGATGTCTGGACTGCAGTCGACTCGATCCTGAAGGGCTAGTTGCTCATGATCGTCACCAAATCCCAGCTTGAGATCGAGGCCATGCAAGAGGCCGGACGGATCACTGCCAAGGCGCTCCGCGTCGTTGGCGAGGCTGTCCGGGTGGGTGTGACGACCGCTGAGCTCGATCGTATCGCCGAGGAGTGCATCAGGGGAGAGGGCGCGGTGCCCGCTTTCAAGGGCTACCATGGCTTCCCCGGGACGCTGTGCACATCCATCAACGAGCAGGTCGTGCACGGCATACCTGCCAAGCGTCGCCTGGCGGACGGGGATATCCTCTCGGTTGACTGTGGCGCTGTCATAGACGGCTTCTACGGTGACTCAGCGTTGACGTTCCCAGTGGGAACCATCTCCACTGAGGCGAGGGCTCTTCTGGATGCCACAGCGGCCTCCCTTCAGGCGGGCATCGCGCGATGCCGAGAGGGGATGCGGCTCTATGACATCGGTGCCGCTGTGCAGGACGTCGCTGAGCGTGCCGGGTTCTCTGTGGTACGCGAATACGTGGGTCATGGGATCGGTCGAGCGATGCATGAGGACCCGCAGGTTCCGAACTTCGGCAAGGCGGGGACCGGTCCGGCGCTCAAGGTCGGGATGGTCATCGCGATCGAGCCGATGATCAATGCGGGTAAGTACGATGTCTATAGTCTGTCTGACGGATGGACCGTGGTGACCGCGGATTCCTCGCTGTCTGCGCACTTTGAACATACAGTCGCAGTGACCGAAGAGGGCCCGCTGATCTTGACGGTAGAGTGACCGCTGGACGCTGGTCACATGCATAGGTTATACTACACGCTTGTGACTTCAGCCCTGTGAAGGAGTAACGTATTTGAGCAAGCGCGAGGACTCCATCGAGATGGAAGGCACCGTTGTCGAGCCGCTACCTAACGCGATGTTTCGCGTTGAGCTGGACAACGGGCACAAGGTTCTGGCCCATATCTCCGGGAAGATGCGCATGCACTATATTCGTATCCTCCCGGGCGACAAGGTGATCGTAGAACTGTCACCATATGATCTCTCCCGCGGGAGGATCACGTACCGCTTCAAGTAGGGTGCGTCCGTTCTTCGCGAGAGGAACAATAGGCGCCGTGTTCGGCGCCACTGGTGTCTGTACGGCAGCACGGTATCAAAAGAAGACGTCTGCGGCTGGACGTGAAGATAGATCTTACTGAGAGATATGAAAGGACGATCGATGAAGGTTCGACCGTCGGTCAAAAGAATGTGTGAGAAGTGTAAGGTGATCCGCCGCCACGGCCGGGTACTCGTGATCTGCGAGAACCCGCGTCACAAGCAGCGGCAAGGTTAGGCAGGAGGAACCGGCTTTGGCGCGAATAACAGGCGTCGATCTTCCGCGCGAGAAGCGTGTAGAGATCGGACTGACCTACATCTTCGGCATCGGGCTCACTACGAGCCAGCAGATTCTGCGCGATACCGGTATCAACCCGGATACCCGGGTGCGCAACCTCACTGAGGAAGAAGTTGTCCGGCTGCGTGAGTACATCGATCGCAACCTCAAGGTCGAAGGAGATCTTCGCCGAGAGACGAGCCAGAACATCAAGCGCCTCATGGAGATTGGCTGCTACCGCGGCCTCCGTCACCGCCGTGGACTTCCTGTCCGCGGTCAGCGCACGCACACCAATGCGCGTACGCGCAAAGGTCCGCGTCGCCAGATCGGTGCGAAGAAGAAGGGCAAGTAGCACATGGTAGCGAAGAAGAAGAACGTCAAGACGCGAGTACGCCGCAGTGAGCGCAAGAACATCGCTGTCGGTCAGGCGCACATCAAGAGCACGTTCAACAACACGATCGTGAGCATCACTGATCCTCAGGGCAATGTGATCTCCTGGCAGTCCGCCGGTACGGTGGGCTTCAAGGGCTCGCGTAAGTCCACTCCGTTCGCCGCTCAGCTTGCTGCAGAGGCGTGCGCGAAGATGGCGCAGGAGCATGGGCTGCGTCGTGTTGAAGTGTTTGTTAAAGGTCCGGGATCCGGTCGTGAGACCGCGATTCGCTCGCTTCAGGCCGCTGGTCTGGAGATCGCGAGCATCCGTGACTGCACACCTGTTCCGCACAACGGTTGTCGGCCGCGCAAGCGCCGTCGCGTGTAGTTCTAGGAGGAAGATACCTCTATGGCACGTTATACTGGGGCGGACTGCAGACAGTGCCGCCGCGAAGGAATCAAGCTCTTTTTGAAGGGCGACCGCTGCTACACCGACAAGTGTGGCATCGAGCGTCGTCCGTACCCCCCGGGCCAGGCCGGCAAGAAGCGGCCTCGTGACTCGGAATATCGCGTTCAGCTTCGTGAGAAGCAGAAGGCGAAGAGGATCTACGGGCTTCTCGAGAAGCAGTTCCGCAACTACTACAAGCTGGCTTCCCGCATGACGGGGATCACCGGTGAGAACCTGCTGCGTCTGCTGGAGAGTCGCCTGGACAACGTCGTGTACCGTCTTGGTTTCGCCGCGTCTCGCGATGAGGCTCGCCAGATGGTCCGTCACGGTCACTTCATGGTCGATGGTCGTCGCGTGGACATCCCGTCCTTCCGCGTCCGCCCCGGTCATGTCATTGCCGTGGCTCCGAAGTCCAAAGACCTCACGGTTCTGAAGGCCGCGATGATCTCGTCTTCCAAGATCGAGATCCCCGGCTGGCTTGAGGTTGATGTCGAGAAGCTCACCGGCAAGATCTTGTCGCTCCCGACTCGCGAGCAGATCGATGCGCCCGTGCGCGAACAGCTCATCGTCGAGCTGTACTCGAAGTAGAACGACGTGAACGAAGCCAAGGAGGCTTAGTCAATGACCGAGTTCATGAGGCCCCAGGTGTCAGTCGACGTGATCGATGACAGCACCGCGCGCTTCGTTGTGGAACCGCTCGAGCGCGGCTATGGGTACACCCTGGGCAGTTCGATGCGCCGTGTGTTGCTCTCATCTTTGCAGGGCGCCGCAGCGACATCGATCCGCATCGAGGGCGTACAGCACGAGTTCGCCACTATTGACGGTGTCCGCGAAGACGTGACTGATATCGTTCTCAACGTGAAAGGTCTCGTGTTCCGCGAGACCGAGATCGGCGAGGGAGATGCGGTAGCGACTCTGACGGCAAAGGGTCCCGGTGAAGTCACCGGTGCGGACCTGAAGGTGCCCGCGGAGTTCGAGCTCGTCAACCCCGAGCATGTCATCGCAACGCTCGACAAGGGCACGACCCTGGAGATGAGCGTACGAGTGGGCGTGGGTCGCGGTTATGTCACCGCTGACCGCAACAAGCGTCCCGAGGATCCGCTGGGCGTTGTCACTGTGGATTCGCTGTTCTCGCCGGTATCGCGTTGCGCGTACTCGGTGGAGAACACTCGTGTCGGTCAGCGTACCGACTACGACAAGCTTATCCTCGAGGTGGAGACCAACGGTGCGATCGATGCTCAGGACGCAGTAGCGCGTGCTGGCCGCATCATCAACGAGCACATGATGCTCTTCGCCGAGCAGGCCGTCACCGGTCTGCCGGAAGAGGGTATCTTCTCGGCTGTTCCTGACGAGAAGGAAAGCGTGCTGGATACGCCTATCGAGGAGCTTGACCTTTCGGTACGCTCCTACAACTGCCTGAAGAGGCAGGGCGTCAACACGATCGGTCAGCTTAACGAGTGTTCCGAGACGGATCTTCTAAACATCCGTAACTTCGGCGCTAAGTCGATCGAGGAAGTCAAAGACAAGCTTCAGGCGATGGGCCTGGGGCTGGCTCAGTAGGAGATACCGAATATGCGACACGCTAAGAGAGGACGCAAGCTCGGCACCGATGCTAGCCACACGCAGGCTATGCTTCGCAGCCTTGCTGCTGCCCTGTTCGAGCACGAGAGAATCAAGACCACCGAGACTCGCGCCAAGGAGATGCGGACCCTCGTGGATCGCATCATCACATGGGGCAAGGAAGGTGACGTGCATGCGCGCCGCCTCGCGTTGGCCGAGATCAAGGACCGTGCACTCGTGCACAAGATCTTCGATGACATCGCGCCGCGTTACGCTGAGCGTGAGGGCGGATACACCCGCATCCTCAAGCTTGGCCCCCGCAAGGGCGACGCTGCTCCGATGGTGATCATCGAGCTGGTCGAGTAAGACCATACGACCCGGGAACGGGTCTGCGTGAAACGAGGGCCTCGCTGTATAGTGAGGCCCTCGTTCGTTTCCGTTGACGGTAAGGTTGTCTGTGATGATCGAGTTGCAGCAAGTGCGCTACTCCTACCCGGGGGCCGACAGCCAGGCGATCGCCGGCGTGTCGCTGTGCCTCTCGCCGGGGGAGGTCGTCGTGCTTGTGGGCGCAAACGGATCCGGGAAATCAACGCTGGCCCGGATGTGCAACGGCCTGCTGATACCGGATGAGGGGTCTGTCACTGTTGACGGTATGGACACCTCTGATGGCGAGGCCGCCTTCGATATCCGCGCGCGCGTGGGGTTGGTTCTGCAGAATCCCGACAACCAGATCGTAGGTACCGTCGTCGAGGAGGATGTGGCGTTCGGTCCGGAGAACCTCGGCGTACCCTGTGCGGAGCTGAGAGTCCGGGTTGATGACGCCTTGGCCGCAGTGGGGTTGAGCGGCCTGGAGCGACGAGAGCCGCACCTGCTTTCTGAGGGGCAGAAACAGAGGCTGGCCATTGCTGGGGCGTTGGCGATGCAGCCCCGGTACATGGTGTTCGACGAGTCCACCGCGATGCTCGATCCCCAGGGTCGCCGGGATGTCCTCTCGGTCATGCGAGAACTCCGTGTCGCCGGCCACGGCATCCTTCATGTCACGCACCATCTTGATGATGCAGCTGACGCCGACCGGGTCATCGCCCTGGCATCGGGCGCCGTCGCGTTCGATGGGACTCCGGAAGACCTGTTCTCTGACGTGGACCTTCTTGCGAGCATCGGTCTTGAGCTGCCTCCGCTCGCTTCGGTGGCGACCGCATTGAGGCGCTCTGGTCTGGATGTCCCTGTGGCTGTCGCCGATGCCCAGAGTCTGGTGGAGGCGCTATGGCCCTGACAGTGCAGTCACTCGGCTTCACCTATGAGGCCGGAACATCCATAGCGGCGCCTGTCCTTGAGGAGATCAGTCTTCAGGTGCAAGCCGGTGAGATCGTCGTCTGTGTGGGCGCCACCGGGTCAGGGAAGTCCACCTTGCTGCGCCTTTGCGCGGGCCTGCTCAAGCCTGTAGTGGGGTCGGTCCTGGTAGACGGTTCCCCTGCGAACACGAAGGGTTCGGTGGGCATCGTATTCCAGAATCCAGAGGCGCAGTTCTTTGCGGAGACCGTTGAGGCGGACGTTGCCTTCGGGCCCAGGAACCTTGGCATCGCCGATGTCGAGAGCGCCGTTGATGGCGCACTTGATTCAGTGGGGCTCGATCCGGATGTCTACAAGCCACGTTCGCCGTTCACGCTTTCCGGTGGCGAGGCGCGAAGGGTCGCTATCGCAGGGGTGCTCGCCATGCGCACCCCGTATCTGTTGCTGGATGAACCTACGGCAGGACTTGACCCGCTCGGTCGGCGTGCTGTCTTGCGTTCCCTGGTCGGGCTGAGCGACCGGGTGGGGATCTTGGTGGTCACTCACGATGCCGACGAGTTCATGCCGATAGCGGATCGCGTTTTCGCGTTGCACGAGGGCAAGGTGCTCTTCGACGGTAAGCCGGGGGCGATGGCCGAGAGGCCCGACGTGTGGGAGAAAGCGGGGCTCTCTCTGCCGTCTCTGGTGCTTGCGCAGCACCTGGCCAGGCAGCGAGGCGCTTTGATTCCTGAAGTGGCGCTCGATGTGGAGGGGGCCGCACGTGTCCTCTCGGCGGCCAGAGGGGTTCGCTCATGAGGATCCCGCGCACCTTCGGACAGTATGTGGCGGTTGATTCGCCCGTGCATCGTCTGGACGCCAAGACCAAGATGGGACTGGTGGCCGCCTATACGGTAGGGCTCTTCACGGTGGAGCGGTTCGTGGGCCTGGGGATCGCGGCGGCGCTCATCCTCCTGGTCATGCTGGTCGCACGCGTGCCATCGCGCCTTGCGCTTCGCGGCATCAGGGCGGTGGCGATGATACTGACATTCACCCTTCTTGCCCACGCGTTGCGTTGGAATCCCGCCACTGAGTCGCTCTTCCGCCTTGGGCCTATCGCTGTGGACGCCGGAGGGCTGCGCACGGGGCTGTTCTTTGCCGCACGCATCATGCTCCTTGTCGTCGGCACGTCGCTGCTCACGCTCACCACCACGCCCGTTCAGCTCACCGACGGGCTTGAGCGACTGATGCGCCCGCTCTCCCGGTTCGGGTTCCCCGCAGGCGACGTGGCCATGATGCTCACGGTTGCCCTTCGCTTCATCCCCACCACCGCCGAGGAGGCCGACAAGATCATCGTGGCGCAGATGGCCCGTGGGGCGCGATTCGACGAGGGCGGCCTCTTGCGTCGCGCCCGGGCATACGTGCCGGTGCTCATCCCGTTGTTCGTGAACCTGTTCCGACGTGCCGATGAGCTTGCAGTTGCGATGGAGTCGCGCTGCTATCATGGCGGGCCTGGCAGGACGCGGTTGACCCCCGCCCGTATGCTGATGCGCGACTGGGCGGTGCTATGCTGTGGGACGGCAGCGCTGGTCGCGCTGGGGATCTTCGCGTAGGAGGTTTCGTGGCTCAAACGGTCGTCCTTACCCTCTCGTATGATGGCTCCGGGTTCGCGGGCTTTGCCCGTCAACCGGGGCTGCCGACAGTGCAGGGCCGAATCGAGCAGGCGCTGTCGACCGTGTTGAGGCATGACGTGGAGACGGTAGGGGCAGGTCGTACGGACGCCGGGGTTCACGCGTTGGGCCAGGTGATGAGCTTTCAGACGGAATCGGATGACCTGGACTTGCACACATTGCGACGCTCGATCAATGCGCTTGCCGGCAGAGGTATCGTGGTCACCGAGGTCCGTTCGGCTGCAGAGGGATTCAGCGCGCGTCATTCAGCGGTCAGCCGGGAGTACCGCTTCCGGATCGTTCCCGGACCCATACCGCCGTTGTTTCTTGCGGACCGGGCGTGGTGGGTGAAAGACGCGCTCGATCTGGGCGCCATGCGCAGGGCGGCGGCGTCGCTGATCGGCGAGCATGATTTCAGGTCGTTTTGTGTGGCGGCGTCCGCGGAAGGGAAACGTACCGTCCGCACGCTGGAGCTCATCGATATCTCGCCTGAGACGCAGCTGGGTGAGCACAGCATCGTGGTGCGTGTGGTCGGCAACGCGTTCCTGCACTCGATGATCAGGATCGTTGTAGGAAGCCTCGTCGAGGTCGGTCGAGGACGGCGTCCTGAGACCTGGCTGACAGATGTGCTTGCCGCAGGGAAGCGGAGTGCCGCCGGACCCACGGCACCTCCGCAAGGTCTGGTGTTGTGGCATGTCGAGTACCCGGAGGAGTGTTGGTTGTAGTCGCCGGGTCCGACTTCTGCGATCGATGGATACGCCCGGGGGCGTTTGTTGACACAATGAAACCCCGTGGCTATAGTCTAAGGGTTCGTTTCTCGAGCCCCGTGAACTCAAGAAACGCTGCAAAGTCCGTATTTTTGGAGGAGCATTGAAGACCTATTACGCCAAGCCCGGCGAGGTTGAGCAGGAATGGCTGCTCATCGACGCCACAGATATGGTGCTCGGTCGCCTGGCGAGCGAAGTCGCATCGATCCTCAAGGGGAAGCATAAGCCGCAGTACACCCCCCATGTGGATACCGGTGACTACGTCATCGTGATCAACGCCAGCAAGATCAAGCTTACCGGTAACAAGTTGGCCGACAAGAAGAAGTATCGCCACTCTGGTTCTCCTGGCGGCCTGAAGGAGACTGCGATCTCCGACATGCTGGCCACGCGCCCTGAGCGCGTCATCCAAGGTGCCGTCAAGGGCATGCTTCCGAAGAACACCCTTGGACGGGCCATGAACATGAAGCTCAAGGTCTACGGTGGTGCGGAGCATCCCCATGAGGCCCAGAAGCCCCGTCAGATCACGCTGGAGGTTTAGCGAATGGCTGAGAGCAAGGCAGTCTACTGGGGCACCGGTCGTCGCAAGACCGCGACGGCGCGTGTCCGTATCACTCCCGGAACCGGTGTCTATGTGATCAACGGCCGTGAGTTTGAGACTCACTTCGGTCGCAAGGGTCTGAAGAACTACGTGGAGCAGCCCTTCAAGGTCACCGAGACCCTGGGTCACTTCGACGTGTTCGCCACCATCAACGGAGGCGGGATCTCGGGTCAGGCCGGCGCGTTGCGCCACGGCATCTCCCGTGCGCTGCTCGCTGCAGGCGATGACTATCGTGGAGAGCTCAAGCGTGCAGGGTTCCTTCGCCGTGACCCGCGTATGGTCGAGCGCAAGAAGTACGGTCTCAAGAAGGCCCGCAAGCGTCCGCAGTTCTCCAAGCGTTAAGAGCCGCGAGGCGTCTCAGAACTTCAGACAAAGCCCGCCCTCGTGGCGGGCTTTGCTCATGTGAACGGGGAGGAACGATGGCCAGACTATTCGGTACCGACGGCGTCCGTGGTGTTGCGAACACCGATCTCACACCCGAGCTGGCGTTCAGGCTGGGCGAGGCTGCCGGGCATTTCCTGGGCGAGTACGGTCGCGGCAAGATCGTCGTGGGCATGGATACACGCCGTAGCGGCGACATGCTGGAAGCGGCGCTTGTCTCGGGCATCTGCTCCGGCGGTGCCGATGCGCTTCGGTGCGGGGTGGTCCCCACACCGGCGGTCGCCTATCTCACGCGTGTGCTGGGGGCTGACGGCGGCGTGGTCATCTCGGCATCACATAATCCCGCCGAGTACAACGGTATCAAGTTCTTCGATCGTGACGGATTCAAGCTCCCTGACGAGGTCGAGGACGAGATCGAGGAGTTCTTGGTGTCCGAGAGGGACTGGGCACGTCCGACCGGTGACGGGGTGGGGCGCGCGGTCCTGATAGACGATGCGGTCGACCGTTACGTCTCGCATGCTGTTGGCGGTGTGGAGGGAGACCTCTCCGGGATGCGGATCGCGGTGGATTGCGGTCACGGCGCCTCGGCGTTGACGACGCCGGCCGCGTTGGAGCGCCTGGGCGCCCACGTGGTGAGCGTGAACTGCGACTGGAACGGGATGGATATCAACCTCGAGTCGGGATCCACGCACTTGTCGGTGGTGTCCGACCTGGTCCGATCCGGGGAGTTCGATCTTGGCATCGCGCATGACGGCGACGCGGACCGGGTGCTTGCGGTGGATGAGACCGGGGCGGATGTCGACGGCGATGAGATCATGGCGGTCTGCGCCGCGGACATGATGGCCCGCTCGGCGCTGGCGCATGACACGCTTGTGACCACCGTCATGAGCAACCTCGGTCTTGAAGTGGCCATGCGAGGGCTTGGGATCAACGTCATCAAGACCAAAGTGGGGGACCGCTACGTTCTGGATCAGATGAGGACCTCCGGAGCGAGCCTGGGCGGCGAGCAGTCCGGACACGTCATCTTCCTTGAGCACAACACCACCGGCGACGGGCTTGTCTCGGCGATCCACCTGGCTGCGATCATCAAGAGGACGGGCAAACCGCTCTCAGAGCTGCGGAAGGTCATGCAGCGTTTCCCGCAGGTGCTGGTCAACGTGCCCGTCGCGGACAGCGCGCGCCTGTCGATCAGCGCCGCCGTGCACGATGCGGTGCGTGCGGCAGAGGAGCGTCTGGGCGAGAACGGCCGGGTGCTCGTGCGGCCATCGGGGACCGAGCCGCTGGTACGCGTGATGGCCGAGGCAACCGATCAAGCTACCGCGAGCGAGGTCGTCGATTCCATCGTCGCCGCTGTCAAGCGTGAGCTAGGGTAGCCTGGCTGTAACCTTGCAGTGATGAGGGCTCTGCTAGAATCTGAGCGTAGCTGTCACAGTTGAGAGGAGAGCCTGCGCAACCTGAACGCAAGCGCCGGGCCTGATGCAGATCAGGTGACGAGGCGGGGGTCTATCGAATCATTCGGCGGATGGCCCTCCGGCCCTGACCGGGGTCGTGACGTTGTCGACAAAGCACCCGGGTGACCGGGAGACAAAGCGGCAGCGGACCGGTATCTTGCGCGCGTCTTACCGGACTGCGCGCCTCACTCCTATAGAGCGACCTTTTGAGGGAGGACCCTCCTTATGTGCGGAATCGTTGGATATGTGGGACCCCGTCAAGCGAGCGATGTCTTGCTCGGCGGGCTGGCGCGACTTGAGTACCGGGGCTATGACTCGGCAGGCATGGCGATCGTCAGTGACGGGAACCTGGAGGTAGGCCGCCGTATCGGCAAGCTCGTCAACCTGCGCGAAGCGGTGGCGGACACGCCGATGTCGGGCAATGTGGGCATCGGTCACACCCGATGGGCGACGCACGGCAAGCCCACCGTGGAGAACGCTCATCCCCATGTGGACTGCTCCGGGCGTATCGCTGTTGTGCACAACGGGATCATCGAGAACTACGTGGAGCTGCGCGCAGAGCTGGCGGCCAACGGTCACATCCTGCTCTCGGAGACCGACACCGAGACCGTGGCGCACCTTGTTGAAAGCTACTTCGACGGTGACCTGACCGCGGCCGTTGCCAAGACCATCAAGCGCCTTGAAGGCGCGTACGCCCTGGCGATCGTGCACCTGGATGAGCCCGACACCATAGTGGCCGCGCGGGCCGACTCGCCACTGATCATCGGCATGGGTGATGGCGAGAACATCGTGGCAAGCGATATCCCTGCGGTGCTGGAGTACACACGCGAGATCCTCGTGCTTGAAGACGGCGACATCGCCACCGTCACTGCCGGGGAGGTTCGCGTCTCAGACGTGTCCGGCGCGCCGAGGACCCCCGAAACGCTGCACGTCGAATGGAACCTGGATGCCGCCGAGAAGGGCGGGTACGACGACTTCATGCTCAAGGAGATCCACGAGCAGCCACGGGCGATCCGCGAGACGCTCCTCGGCAGGATGGATGCGGACGGGACCGTGCAGCTCTCAGAACTCCAGATGAGCGAGGCGCAGCTCTCCTCGGTGGATCGCGTGTTCATCGTGGCATGCGGTACCAGCTACCATGCAGCGATCATCGCGAAGCACCTCATAGAGCAGTGGGCCCGCATACCTGTGGAAGTGGACGTCTCCAGC
Source organism: Coriobacteriia bacterium (assembly GCA_041595875.1). Classification (GTDB taxonomy): domain Bacteria; phylum Actinomycetota; class Coriobacteriia; order Anaerosomatales; family Anaerosomataceae; genus UBA2279. The sequence goes on along the minus strand of JBFHJN010000006.1, from coordinate 43,859 downwards.
GAGTTCCGCTATCGCGATCCCATCGTCGACGATGAGACCCTGGTGGTGGCTATCACGCAGTCCGGAGAGACCACCGATACGCTTGCGGCCGTGCGAGAGGCGCGTCGCCGCGGAGCGAAGGTCTTCGCGATCACCAATGTGGTGGGCAGCCGGGTGACGCGGGAGAGCGACGGCGTCATCTACACGCACGCAGGTCCCGAGATCGGCGTGGCCGCTACCAAGACGTTCACGGCGCAGATCGCGGCGCTCAACGTGCTTGCGCTCAAGCTCGCGCAGGCAAAAGGCACGCTGGATCAGGATAGGATCGAAGCGTTGTGGGCGGAGATATCCACGCTTCCCGATATCGTGGAGGCCATACTTGCCGAAGAGCACGAGATCGAAGCGTGCGCACGCGAGTATACAGATGTCGTGTCCTCGCTCTTCCTGGGCCGAGGGGTCGGGGTGCCCGTTGCAATGGAAGGCGCGCTCAAGCTCAAGGAGATCTCCTACATACACGCCGAGGCCTATCCTGCGGGCGAGATGAAGCACGGCCCCATCGCGCTCATCACCCCCGAGGTGCCGGTGGTGGTCGTAGCGACCCAGGGTCACACATACGAGAAGGTCGTCTCCAACATCCAGGAAGTGCGTGCTCGTGGAGCCCGGGTCATCGCTGTGGCGACACACGGTGACGACGAGATCAGGGCCCATGCGGAGCACGTGCTCTACATTCCGCGGACGTCAGAGGACATCTCGGCGATCCCGGCGACGATCCCGATGCAGCTGCTGAGCTACCATATAGCCAAGATGCGCGGCTGCAACGTCGATCAGCCCCGTAACCTCGCGAAGTCAGTCACGGTGGAGTAGCCATGATCACGGGCCTGGGTGTGGACATAGTCGAGATCGACCGTATGCGCGCCGCGCTCGAGCGTCACCCCCGGATGCGGGAGCGGATCTTCTCGGAAGAGGAGCGCGCCTATTGCGAGGGCCGCAACAAGCCTGAGATCCACTACGCCATGCGTTTTGCTGCGAAAGAGGCGGTGCTCAAGGCGCTTGGTACCGGGTTCTCCGGGATGCGTTTTTGCGATGTCGAGGTCGTGAGAGACGATCGCGGCCGACCGATGCCGCACCTCAAGGGCCGCGCCGCTGAAGTGGCCGCCGAGTGCGGCGTGGTGGAGATGCACCTCTCGCTCTCCTTCACGCATACCACGGCGGTGGCCTCGGCGGTGGCTATCACTGAACAGATTCGTCCACGCAAGGAAGACCCGGAGCTCACGCCGCAGCAGAAGCTCGCGGCGTCTTTCAAGGAGATGCGCGGGTTGCTCGACGAGGTGGGCAAAGATACCGAAGAGTCGTGAAAGCTACGGGGGCCGCTGCGATGCGCGGCCCTTTCTTATGGGAGGTGCCGTATGCAGTATGCGCTGACCGCCGGTGAGATGATGCGCGCCGAGCAAGAGGCCGTCTCTCATGGCGCCGCTACCCTGGGCACTCTGATGGACCGGGCCGGAGACGCCGTCGCCGACACCGTGATCCGCGTGGCGCCTCCCGGGCCCGTCGCGGTCGTTGCAGGAAACGGGAACAATGGTGGGGACGGCTGGGTCGCCGCACGCCTGCTGCATGAACGCGGTCGGGATGTGCGCGTGCTTGCGATCGTCGGCCCCGAGATGCTCTCGGGAGTGGCCCGGACGGCTGCGCGGACGGCGATACAAGCCGGAGTGGCGTGGAGCGTTCCGGACGGTCCGCTCGAGCTCACCCATGGCTTGCTGGGCATCCCTGTCATCATCGACGCGCTCTTCGGCTTCGGATTCCACGGCGTGGCCTCCGAGCCGTACGCTTCGGCTATCACAGCGATGAACGAGAGCGATGCGTTCGTGGTCGCAGTGGATCTCCCTTCAGGTGTACACGCCGATACCGGCGTGGTCAGTGGTCCCGCTGTGAGGGCTGATGTGACGGTGACCTTCTCGGCACCGAAGGTGGGCTTGCTCATACAGCCGGGTGCGGCTCACGCAGGCCGGATCGCGATCAATGACATCGGTGTCCCGCATGTCTACATCAATCGAGAGGGCTGCCTTGAAGTCTGGGACCGGGGAGACTATCGCGGTCTGATGCGGGTGCCCGCTCCTGAGGACCACAAAGGGTTGCGAGGCCGCGTGCTGATCGTGGCGGGGTCGCGCGCATTCGCCGGCGCGGCGGTGCTGACGGCGCGCGGAGCGTCGCGGATGGGTGCGGGCTATGTCTTCTCGGCGGTACCCGGGTCAATCGTCCCCATTCTCCAGACGGCGCTCCCTCACGTGATCAGCCGTGCGCTTCCCGAGACGCCCGCCGGAACGCTGTCGACAGCCGCGGGAGACGCGCTTGTGGGGTTCGCCTCCGAGGCCGACGCGCTGGTCCTGGGACCTGGCTTGACGATGAATCCCGAGACGGTGGAGCTTGTGCGCCGGCTCGTTGCCGAGACGAGCACCCCGCTCGTGCTCGATGCCGATGCCTTGAACGCCTTTGATGCGACGGACCCCTCGGCGATCCTCGACAGGAAGGCGCCCACGGTGCTGACTCCGCACCCGGGCGAGTTGGCGCGGTTGACGGGGATGTCCACCATGGATATACAGGCGGATCGGGTGACAAGCGCCGCCGCCATGTCCGGAGGTCAGGTCGCCTGTCTGCTCAAGGGCGCGCGCACTCTCGTCTCGGGCGGGGGTAGGGCGGTGGTCACGATGGCAGGAAACCCCGGGATGGCCACGGCCGGGATGGGCGATGTGCTGGCGGGCATGGTGGGCACTCTTCTGGCGCAGGGGCTGTCTGCTTTTGATGCGGCGGCCCTGGGCGCATATCTGCATGGTCGAGCGGGGGACTTCGCGGCGGATGAGCTCACGCAAACGTGTCTGACCGCCACCGATCTTGATGGGTACCTGCCCGCAGCGATCCGAGAACTGCTCGCCTAGTCGACTCCCGCAGGTGCTGAACTGCGGGTATCATCTACATATGAGATCAGATGGCCCGCTCCGGCGAGAGCCGGCTTAAGGAGGACATATCATGGCGACACTTACAGCTCGGGACATCATGACGCCTGATCCTGTGACCGTTTCCACGTCGATGACGGTCAAAGACGCCGCAAGAGCTATGGTCGAGAACAAGGTCGGCGCGCTTCCGGTCGTCGATGAAGGCGAGCTTGTCGGCATCGTGAGCGAGAGCGATCTCATCATGCAAGACGTGAAGATGGAGTTTCCTACGTATATCCACCTGCTTGACGGGCTCATCATGTATCCGCCGGCCACCGCTCGCTTCGAGTCTGAGCTCAAGAAGGCCGTGGGTGCCACGGTAGGCGACGTGATGACCGAGAAGCCAATAGTCGTTCAGGTCGACACGACCGTCGAGGACGTGGCGACACTCATGGTGGATCGAGACGTCAGTCGCGTTCCGGTCCTCGACGGCGAGACTCTCGTGGGCATCGTGAGCAAGTCAGATATCGTTCGCTCCCTGATTCTGGGGGAGTAACTGAATGGGTTACAGTCGCTACGCCTGGGTCGAGGTCGATACGGCCGCGATCACCGCTAATGTCCGCACGCTGAAAGCGCTCGTCCCTTCAGGCACACGGTTCATGGCCGTCGTGAAGGCTGACGGCTATGGTCATGGCGCTCAGCGGGCCGCGCGGGCAGCGCTTGCCGGTGGTGCGGACCGTCTGGGCGTCGCCACGGTCGAAGAAGCGGTGGCGCTGCGGGAAGCAGGGCTCACTGTGCCCATACACCTGCTCTCCGAGCCACCGGTAAGCGCTGTAGCCACCGTGCTGGAGCACGATATGATACCGGCTGTTGCGACCCGCGAGTTCGCTTTGGCGCTGAGCAAACGGGCGATGCTCCTGCAAAAGACCGCTCGTTTCCATCTCAAGATAGATAGCGGCATGAACCGCATCGGTGTCCATGCAGAGGGTGCGGCGGATTTCGTGACGTGGCTGCGTGGATTCCCGGCTCTGGAGATGGAAGGGGCCTTCACGCACTTCGCGACCGCAGACACCCCGGGTGATTGGGGATTCGACCGCCAGGTCGAACGCTTCGGCGCCGCGCTCGAGCAGATGCGCACGGAAGGCGTCAGGCCTCCTGTGGTGCATGCTGCGAACAGCGCTGCAACGATCCTGCATCCGGGCACGCATCTCGACATGGTGCGTTGCGGCATCGCCATCTACGGGCTTCATCCCTCTTCGGCCACGTACGGCAAGATCGACCTCAAGCCTGCGATGGCGGTCAAGGCGCGCGTATCGTTCGTGAAGCGGATCGGCCTTGGGGACGGCGTCAGCTATGGCCTGACCTGGCAAGCGGCCGCGCCCACCACTGTCGCGACCTTGCCGCTGGGCTACGCCGACGGAGTGCATCGCGTGCTCTCCAACAAGATGGATGTCCTCATAGGCGGACGCCGCTGCTCGCAAATAGGCCGCGTATGCATGGATCAGCTCATGATCGAGGTGCCCGCAGGCCTGGACGTCAGCGTCGGCGATGAGGCCGTCCTGGTGGGCACCCAGGCAGGCGAGCGTATTCTCATGGATGAGTTGTCCGAGAAGGCCGGGACCATCAATTATGAATCAGCGTGCAGTTTCTCCCGCCGCATGGAGCGTCGCTACATCTGACCTCCCTGAGCTGCGAGAACGGCCTCAGGGCAGCCCCTGTTCCGCGAATTGCGTGAACTTAGATTAATCCTCTCATCTTGCAGGAAACTGCTCAGCCCCTGGCGAAAACCCCATCTGAGACCGCAGCGCGTGTCCGCGTTTGTCTTGCGCGCTCATCGTAGAAGCATGCGCTTCCGATCTTCTTGGGCCTGCGTCCCGATCGGACTCGCAAGGACGGAATAGAGAAGAGGGGATAGCCAGTGGACGAGAAGGTTCTGGAGGAGATCAGATTCCATCAGGACGTCGTGAACAAAGACGCCAATTCGCCTCTCTATCAGATCCGCGAGAAGGAGATGGAGATCTCCGGGCGGGTCCTGGCAGCTAAGGGTCAGGCCGAGAAGACCGTGGCTGAAGCTCGCCGAAAGGCGACGGAGATACTCAAGAGCTCTGACGCCCAGGCTGACAAGGAAGTCAAAGAGTTCACCCAGAAGGCGCTGGACGACGCTCAGAAAGAGGCTGAAAGTCTGCGTGCAGGCATCGTCGACGAAGCGAAGGACTTGGAGGCACAGCTTTCCGCACGTCGCGGAGAAGCTGTTGACTACATAGTCAACATCGTGACGAACGCCTGACGTAGATAGGTATTGTCAGACCCATCGCATCACTGGGGGGAGGTACGCGTATGTTAGTCCCAATGGCAAAAGTCGAACTTATCGGTCCGAAGAACCGCTTCTTTGACGTTCTTTCACTTCTGCATGAAGAGGGCACTCTGCATATCGAGGATCTCACTAAGAAGATCCAGGCCGGAGATGTACCGCTTGAGCAGATGGAAGTCGTTGAGAACCAGGCGGTCGAACTTGAGCGTATGGAGGACTTGCTGCTCCGGCTACGCTCTATTCTCAAGGCTCTCAATCTGCCTGCCACGAAGATCGACGAGGCCTCCCGCCAGAAGCAGTATCTCGAGTTGTGGAAGCTGGATAGCAAGGAGCTCGCTGCTCAGGTCACCGATACCATCGAGCAGGTTGAGGACAAGACCTCGAGTCTTGCTCAGGCACAGGCGTCCATGGAGAGCGAACTTGCTTTGCTTGCACGCTACGAGCCGATTCTTCACAAGATCCAGCCTCTGGCCAAGCAGATCGTCACGACCGGCGCGTTCGATTCGGTGGCACTGCTCGTGGAGCGCAAGTACAAGGGTGCTCTGGAGGAGCTGAAGAAAGAACTCGACGACCTCACTAAGAGCCAGTGTGAGATCGTGTCGACGGATGTGGATGAAGACACGACCGCGGTCATCGTGGTGTTCTCAAGGAAGTACTCCGACCCGGTCCACAAGTTCCTTGCGATGGAGAACGTGAACCAGGTCAGGCTGCCTTCCGAGTTCCAGGACGTGCCGTTCGATGTGGCGTATGACCAGCTCAAGGACCGTAAGACGGACTTGCCTGCACGCTTGGAGCAGGTTCGCCAGGAGCTCGATGACATGTCCGCGAAGTGGTATTTGCGGCTTTCGAGCATCCGTGACGTCCTCGTTGACAAGATCGATGAGGTTCGCGCGATTCCCAAGTTCGGTCAGACCGAGTACGCATTCATCGTCACCGGCTGGTTGCCCGTGTCGGACGTCAAGGCGCTTCGCGGTCTTGTCTATGACAGCTTCAAAGACGATGTCATCATCAATCAGCTCGAGATCGGGGAGCATGATTTCGAGGAGACCCCGGTCGCGCTCAAGAACGCGAAGTGGGTCGAGCCTTCTGCATGGGTCATGGGCTATCTGATGGGCGGCAAGCCTCAGTACGGCACCGTCGATCCTTCGATGGTCTGGGCGATCAGCTTCCCGTTGATCTTCGGTATGATCGTCGGCGACATCGGCTATGGCGCCATCATGCTGGCGATCATCCTGTGGATGCGTTTCAAATTCAAGGACAACGAGGGCGTGCAGCTTGCCACCGGCCTGTTCGGTCCGGCCGCCACCGCTGCTATCATCTTCGGCTTCTTCTACGGCGAATTCTTCGGGGGCATCCTCTGGGAGGCCGAGGTCATCAAGACCATCCCGTTGTTCGGTGATTTCGTTCTTCCGTACAACCGAGAGCACAGTGTCGTTCCGCTGATGGTCATGGCACTTGGTCTTGGAGTCGTACAGATGGTCTTCGGGCTGATCCTCGGCGCCGTCAACGCTTTCAAGACCAAGCATATGAAGCACGCCTACGTGAAGAGCGGACTTGCCAGCCTGATCCTGGGCGGGATCATCCTGGGCGTATCGGCATACCTGCTGGGCGCAGGCATAAAGCCTGTGGGGCAGATGATCGGCGGCGCCGTCATGGTCGTCGGTGTATATGGTGTGCTTCGCTACGGCGGCGTCATGGGGGCGGTCGAGACACTGGAGCTTGTGTCCCATACCGCGAGCTACATCCGTATCATGGCCGTCGGCCTTTCAGACGCCATCTTCGCAACAGCTATCAACACGATGGCGGAGAGCATGCCGTTCCTCGTCGGAGTGTTCGTCGCAGTGCTGTTCCATGCATTGCATCTGGTATTGGCGGCCTTCACGCCAACAGTTCATGCATTACGTCTCAACTTCTATGAGTTCGGCCAGAAGTACTATGAGACGAGCAAAGAAGAGTACAAGCCGTTCCACAAAACCGGAGGTGAAAAGAGCGCATGATCAAGAACAAGCTCGCAAGAAAGGTTTTCGGTAGCTCATTCGTTGCTGCCATGGTTGTCCCGGCCATTGCTCTGGCCGAGGAAGGCGCTACCGCAACACTGGGTGACAACGTGTACATCGCACGTGCGATCGCGGCCGGTCTGGCCATGAGTGTGTCCGCGCTGGCTGCTGGCTACGCACAGGCCCGCATCGGTGCCGCTGGCGCCGGTACGCTCGCCGAGCGCCCTGAGGCAGGCATGAACCTGATCGTTCTGCAGGCTCTCCCTGAGATCATCGTACTGCTCGGTTTCGTTATCGCGTTCATGATCGGTACCGCTGCATAGTCAGCACGTTCAGATCGGCAAGGCGCAGCAAACCGTTCCACCCGGTGAACGCGCGGAAGGATTGACGAATGGCGATAGAGGACATCTTCAAAGCGCTCGATGAGCAGGCTGACGCTGAGTGCAGCGAACTCGTTCGTGCGGCCGAAGGTCAAGCTGCGGCCGTGTTGGCTGAAGCGAATGCTCAGGCTGATCGAGTACGCGAGCAAAGGCTGCAAGGCGCTCGGGAATTGGTCGGGCAGAGGACCGGTAAGACCATCAATGCGGCCAAGCTGGATAACAAGAAGCATCTGGCTGCCGTGCGCGAGAGCGTGGTCAAGCAGGTCTTCGAGGATGCTGCCGTCAGGCTTGGCGCGCTGCGTGCGACCGAAGAGTACGAGAGTGTTTTCCGGGCGCTTGCCGAAGAGGCGCTGGCCGGGGTCGAGGGTGAATGCACCATGCATGTCGATCCCGCAGACGCCGGACTTGCCGAGAAGGCAGCCAAAGAGTTGAACGCGAGCTGCACGATCGATCCAAGTCTGCAGACAAGCGGCGGCGTTGTGGTCTCCACCGAGAACGGGCGGATCTTGCGTAGCAATACGTTTGAATCACGTCTGGCCAAGTCGCATGAGTTCACCTATGCGCGCGTGTCGGAGATTTTGGGCTGATGAGCGCAGTGGCCACACTCCAGCGAAAGAGCAATCCGGGAAGAGACTACGGCTACTCCAATGCCCGTGTTCGAGGCATGAGGGCACGCCTGTTCACCCAGGCGTACCTGGACGACCTTATGGCCTCCAAGGACATAAGCGACGTCATCCAGGTCCTCATGCAGACGGAGTACGGTCCGGATCTTGAGGAGCGGCTGCTGCACGGTCGTACGGCCCAGCAGGTCGATGAAGCGCTGAAAGACAACATGGTTCGCAAGTTCCGGAAGGTTCTGGGGCTTGCCAACGATGAGGCGTACGGCCTGATGATAGTCCTGCTCGGCAGATGGGATCTTTTCAACGTCAAGACGATCCTTCGTGGCATCCATATGTCGCTCTCCCATGAGGAGATCGAGGATAGTCTTATAGCGGTAGGACAGTTGTCGCACGTGGATATGGTGGAACTCGCGAAGCAACCGAGTGTCAAGGCTCTTGTGGACACTCTTGCAACGTGGGAGCTGCCATACGCCGTACCGCTTCGTGCGGAGATGGCGCACTACAACGAGGATGGCGATCTGTCCGTTCTCGAGTTGGCGCTGGACAAGTTCTACACCGCATGGGCTGACAAGTCTTTGCGCGGCAGGCGATCGAACGCGAAGCTCGCACGCAGGTTCCTTGGCGTGCAAGTGGACACGATCAACCTGCTCACATGCTTGCGATTGTTGAACGCCGATGTTGAGGCGGAAGAGGTCAACCGGTTCTACCTACCCGGCGGCCTTCACGTCAAAGAGGAACTGTTCAGCGATCTCGCGTCCATGTCAGATGTTGACGAGGTCTATGAACGACTCAAGAGGACGCCCTATGGACGTCCCGTAGAAGCTGTAGCCATCAAGTACGTCGAACACGGGTCGGTATCGGTGTTCGAACGTGCTCTGGAGGACTACTTGATGCGTCGTGCGTTTGCGGCTGGTCAGGGAGAGCCTCTGGGTGTTGGCATCATCATCGGATACATGTGGGCCAAGGCAAATGAGGTCACAAACCTGCGGATCATCGTCAAGGGAGTATCGGTAGGTATGCCCGTGGAGCGCATAAAGGAGGAGCTCATCGTTGTATAAGCTCATCGTGCTCACGGACACGGACACGGCTGACGGATTCGGGCTTGCCGGCGTCGACGTTGTCGCCGTCGAGGGTCCCGAAGAGGCACGTCGTGCCCTTAATCAGCTCATCGATGACGATACGAGCGGTATCGTCGCTGTGAACGAAGCGTTCATGACCGACATCGACGAGCGCACGCAACAGAAGATCAACCAGACGTATCGACCGATCGTTATCACGCTCCCGATACGCGAGAAGCTGCAAGAAGAAGAGGACCACAGGGCGTACCTAGCACGCCTGATCCGAAGAGCAATCGGATTCGACATAACACTGAGGCGAGGCTGATGATTCTCGGAACGCTAGCCAAGATCACCGGTCCGGTCGTCGTGGCCGATGGAATGACCGGAATCAAGATGTACGACGTCGTGCGTGTAGGCCTTGTCGGCCTCATGGGCGAGGTCATTCGACTCGAGGGTGACCTCGCGACGATCCAGGTCTACGAGGACACCTCGGGCCTGAAGATCGGGGAGCCTGTCGAGTCAACTGACGGACCGTTGATGCTCGAGCTCGGGCCGGGACTCCTATCGTCGATCTACGACGGTATACAGCGTCCATTGCCGGTCATCGCGGAGCAGACCGCAAGCGACTTCATCGCTCGAGGTACTGTTGTTGCCGCACTCGACCATGAGAAGGTTTGGGAGTTCACCCCCACCGTCGAGGTGGGGCAGGAAGTAGCCGGTGGCGACTGCATCGGTACCGTGCCCGAGAGTGCCACGATCTTGCACAAGGTCATGATTCCCCCGCGCATGAGCGGCAAGGTCACCAAGGTGATCTCTGCCGGTAACTACACAGTCGACGAAGTGCTCGTCGTTCTCGACGACAAGCACGAGATCCGCATGAGCCAGTGGTGGCCGGTCCGAGAGGGACGTCCTTACGTCCGCAAGCTCGATCCCACCACCCCGTTCCTGACGGGCATGCGCATCCTGGACACATTCTTCCCGATCGCCCTGGGCGGCAACGCCATCATCCCTGGTGGTTTCGGGACGGGCAAGACGGTCACGCAGCAGTCGCTCGCCAAGTGGGCCGACGTCGACATCATCGTTTACGTCGGCTGTGGTGAGCGCGGCAATGAGATGACCGAGGTTCTGACCGAGTTCCCGGAGCTGGAGGACCCGCGCACAGGTAACCCGCTCATGGAGCGGACCGTTCTGGTCGCGAACACCTCGAACATGCCGGTTGCGGCGCGTGAAGCGTCCATCTACACCGGTGTCACGCTGGCCGAGTACTACCGGGATATGGGTTACAGCGTCGCGATGATGGCTGACTCGACCTCCCGCTGGGGTGAGGCGCTTCGCGAAGTGTCCGGACGTCTTGAAGAGATGCCTGGTGAGGAAGGTTATCCTGCCTACCTGGCCACTCGTCTCGCGGCGTTCTATGAGCGCTCCGGACGTGTACGTCCTCTCGGTAGTGAAGATCGTGTTGGTTCAGTCACCATGGTCGGCGCCGTATCACCTCCCGGCGGCGACATGTCTGAGCCGATGACGCAGAACTCCCTGCGAGTCACCGGTGCCTTCTGGGCACTCGACACCTCTCTCGCACATCGCCGGCATTTCCCGGCTATCTCGTGGACCAAGTCGTACACGCTGTTCCTGGGCCAGGTGCGCACATGGTACGAGGGCGAGGTTGCTGACGACTGGGCAGAGACGCGTGAGCGCGCGATGTTCCTTCTTCAGAAGGAGACCGAGCTCCAGGAGATCGTCCAGCTTGTTGGTCCGGACGCTCTGCCTGAGACAGAGAAGATCATTCTGGAAGTTGCGCGTATGTTGCGCGAGGACTTCTTGCAGCAGTTCGCGTTCGACGACGTGGACGCTTACTGCCCGCCGAAGAAGTCGTACTGGCTTCTGAAGACGATCCTCACATTCGATGAGGCGGCGACCCAGGCGATGTCGCGCGGCGTGTCGCTGCGGCAGATCCTGCAGCTTCCCCTGCGTGATGAGATCGCCAAGCTCAAGACGACACCACATGAGGAGGCGCTTGCGCGTATGCAGGAGCTTTCAAAAGAGATCGCCGACGATATCGCCGGAATCGAGGTGCTGTAGATGAGTCCGGAAACCTTGCTCGGTCGCTCACTTCTGTCCGTCGAGTACAAGACGGTCAGCTATATCACCGGCCCGCTCGTCTTTGTCGAGAATGTCCACGGTGTTGCGTACAACGAGATGGTCGCGCTCACGTTGCCGGACGGCACGGAGCGCAGCGGTCAGGTCCTCGAGGTTGCCGGCTCCACGGCCGTCATCCAGGTGTTCGAGGGTACGCGTGGTATCGACGTGGATGTGACGCGTGTCCGCTTCCTCGACGAGGTCGCGAAGATCGACGTCTCTCCCGACCTGCTCGGTCGTGTTCTCAACGGCACGGGCAAGCCGATCGACGGCGGTGCTCCTGTCATTCCTGAGCAGCGTCTGGACATCACTGGTTCGCCGATCAACCCGTACATGCGCGAGCAGCCTGCAGACTTCATCGAGACCGGCATCTCGGCCATCGACGGTCTAAGCACGCTCGTCCGCGGTCAGAAGCTCCCGATCTTCTCGGGCTCGGGTCTGCCCGCCAACGAGCTCGCCGCACAGATCATCCGTCAGGCGAGCGTCAAGTCCGGCGAGGAGTTCGCCATCGTCTTCGGTGCCATGGGTATCACGCACCGCGAGGCCGCGTACTTCATGCAGCAGTTCGAGTCGACGGGCGCTCTGGAGCGCGTCGTCTTCTTCCTGAACGTAGCCGACGACCCCACGGTCGAGCGTCTGCTGACGCCGAAGGCCGCTCTTACGGTCGCCGAGTACCTGGCGTTCGAGAAGGACATGCAGGTGCTCGTGGTTCTCTCGGACATGACGAACTACTGCGAGGCGCTGCGCGAGGTCTCCACGGCTCGCGAAGAGGTCCCAGGTCGCCGCGGTTTCCCCGGCTACATGTACACGGACCTTTCCACCATCTACGAGCGCGCCGGCCGTATCAAGGGCCGCAAGGGCTCGGTCACGCAGCTGCCGATCCTGTCGATGCCTGACGACGACATCACGCACCCCATCCCTGACCTCACCGGTTACATCACCGAGGGCCAGATCGTTCTCTCGCGTCACCTGCACCGTCGTGGCGTCTATCCGCCCATCGATGTTCTGCCGTGCTTGTCGCGACTGATGAACCTCGGTATCGGTGAAGGCAAGACCCGCGAAGACCATCGCGCCGTGGCGAACCAGATGTATGCCGCATACGCGCAGGGTCGTGACCTTCGCAGGCTCGTCGCCATCGTCGGTGAGGAAGCGTTGTCGGATACCGACCGACGCTACCTGCACTTCGCCGATGCATTCGAGAAGCACATCATCGGTCAGGGCGACACCGGTCGCACGATCGAAGAGACGTTGAGCATCAGCTGGGAGATCATGTCCGAGCTGCCCATGGCTGAGCTCAAGCGTGTTCGTGACTTCATCGACAAGTACCACCCGACGGCGGGCGGTCAGGCCGAGGCGTAAGGGCTTGTCCGTAACGGCCGAGAGGAGGTGCGCGGATGGAAGAAGTACGGCCAACTAGATCGGAACTGCTCGAGCGCAAGCAACAGATCACGCTTGCGCAGCAGGGCATGGACCTTCTCAAACAGAAGCGTGACGCGCTGCTCATAGAGTTCATGTCAGTCATGGACGAGACGCTGCGTCTGAGCAACGACCTGCAGCGTACCGTCTCCGAGGCGCAGTACAGCCTCGCGATCGCGAAAGCCGTTGACGGCGTGGTGTCGGTTCGCTCGGCTGCCATGGCCACGCGCGGTGAGATCACGATCGATATGACCGGGACGAAGATCATGGGCGTCTCGGTGCCGGTGGTCACCAAGGGCGAAAGCCCGGTGCGCACGTCGTTCACACGTGGGTACGCGATCACCGGTGTCTCGTCCCGAATCGACGAGACCGCTGACAAGTTCGAGCGGATCTTGGATGTCATCATCGAGTACGCTGACATCGAGACTCGTCTGAAGCGGCTTGGCGAGGAGATCCAGAAGACGAACCGTCGAGTCAACGCACTGGAGCAGATCACAGTGCCGGCGCTCAAGGAGCAGGTGTCCTATATCCGCCAGGCGCTCGATGAGCGTGCGCGTGAGGACAACTTCCGCTTGAAGAAGGTCAAGAAGAAGATCGAGCGACGTGCGAAGGAACGCAAGCAAGCCTGACACGTCTGGGCCGAAGGCCGGAGGGCCGAAGGCCGATATGCTCGCAATTGTGTGAGGCGGTGCCGCCTACCGGGGGGTGTCTGGCACCGTCTCACCTCTCTTTCCCGGGTTAGCGGTCTGTGTATCACAAAGCAAAACAGCCCGTCCGGGTTCTCCCGGGCGGGCTGTTCGATCTCGTTGTCGCAGAGGTGCTAGATGCTGCGGGCGCGAATGATGTCCCCGACGAGTTCCAGGGTCTCGACCGTGTTGTGCGTATCGCCACGGAGCTTCTGCGCATACCCGATGATGGCTCGCACGTCTTCGGCGCTGAGCTTGCTGAAGTGCAGGTCTTCCCAATCGGCGCGCTTCTCGAATGCCCAGAGCTCACCGATCATCCACCGGAAGTCGTCGAGTTCTTTGCCCTCGAAGAAGCTCCAGCTGCTCTTCAGGCCCTGACGCAGTCGCTCCATGGAGCGCTCGACGGCCTTTTCCTTCCGGATCTGGAAGGCCCTCATGCCGATATCTTCGTCTGAAACGTCGGGACGGTTACCATTCATGTGCCCACCTCCTTGTCACTTGAATTCGTCATCCGGGCGGCGGTTTCCTGCAATCGCATCGTCTTGCAGTGGCATGCGGCGTTATCGCGCTGTTGTCGACACGGGGAGCCGTCCCTAGAATGGGGAGATGCCCCGTAACGGGGCCGCATCGTATCTGCCGACCAGCACGGGGGTTTCATGGAGTTCAGCGACGTTCTCAGCAAAAGGCGCAGCGTCAGGCATTTCAACACCAAGCTCGCCGTTTCCGATCAAGACCTCCATGCTCTTCTCCGTGCGGCTGTGAGCGCCCCGAGCGCGGGCAATATCCAGCCGTGGCGCTTCTACATCGTGCGGTCACCGGAGGCACGTGAGCGTCTGGCCGCGGCGCTGCCACAGCGTTGGGCCACAAGTGCGCCGGTTGTGATCGTCGTGTGCGTGGATCCACGTCCCTGTGCGGCTCGGTATAGCGATCGCGGGGAGTATCTCTACTCGATACAGGACACCGCCGCAGCCACGCAGAACATCTTGCTCGCCGCTGTCGACCGCGGGCTTGCCACGTGCTGGATCGGCGCTTTCGATGAGAGCGCGGTGGCTGACGCCATAGGCGCGACGCGGCCTATCACGCCTGTGGCTGTGATCCCTGTGGGCTTCTCGGCCGAGTCGTCTGCAAAACCTGCGCGTCGTCCGCTTGATGAAGTCACCACCTGGCTGTAGGGATGTTGGATGATGTCGGAGCGCGGCAATGGGATGGGCGAGGATATCGCCATGCTGGGCTCCGGCGGCGAGCTTGAGTCGCTACGGCAACGCATGGGCGAATGCACCCGTTGCTCTTTGGCCGAGACGCGCAACACCCTGGTATTCGGGTTTGGTGATCCGCACGCCGATCTTCTTCTCATCGGTGAGGCGCCGGGGCGCAACGAGGACCTGCGCGGCGAACCCTTTGTGGGAGCCGCCGGCAAGTTGCTTGACGAGCTTCTGAGCAGCATCGGGATCCACCGCTCGGAGGTCTACATCGCGAACGTCTTGAAGTGCAGGCCGCCAAAGAACCGCGATCCGTTGCGCTCGGAGATCGAGACGTGCTCACCGTTCCTGGCCGAGCAGATCCGCATCATCGATCCGAAGGTGATCGTGACGCTTGGGAACTTCTCGACGCGCTACATACTTGATACCGAGGAGGGCATAACGCTGCTACGGGGAAGGCTCTTCGAGGGGATGGGGCGCCGGGTCTTCCCCATCTTCCATCCGGCTGCTGCCTTGTACTCGCCTGACAAGCGAGAGGTCCTGTTCGATGACTTCAAAGTGCTGGGTACTCTCCTTGAATGTACGACTCACGGGAATGTCCCTGCACCGGAAGGCCGGTCGTGACTCTTACCCTCCATACTTCGAGCGAACGTGCGACCGAGCGTCTAGGCAACCGGCTTGCCGGGCTGCTGTGTGTCGGCGACGTCGTGGCTCTCAGTGGCGACCTGGGCGCGGGCAAGACGCATTTCGTGAAAGGCGTGGCCGCGGGTCTTGGCGTGCCGGAGCCGGTCACCAGCCCTACGTTCAACATCCTGCTCGTCCACACGGGCAGGCTGCCGCTCTATCACTTCGACCTGTACCGGTTGGAGCATGCCGACCAGCTTGAGGACATCGACTTCTGGGGAACGCTTGAATCCGATGGGGTGTCGTTCATCGAGTGGGGAGACCGCTTCCCCGAGGCGCTGCCCCAGGACCGCATGGAGATCGTCATACACCGTGAGGATGTGAACGCCCGGCGTCTTGAGATCAACCCCTCGGGACCCAGGTCATCGCAGCTCGCTGCGGACTGGGTGGCAGCCTGTGGCGGGCCGGAGGTGTCGGCATGAAGCATGTGATCGCGTTCGACACAGCAACGGAGCACATCGCCATAGGCCTCGCCGCGATCGACGGACCCGGGCAGACGCTGCGGATGGTGGCCGAGAGGGACTTCTCGGCCCCTCGTGCGGCGCTTGGAGCCCTGCTGCCTGCGGTGCGCGACCTCGTCTGTGAGTCCGGCATCACCATGGAGCAGCTGGCTGTCGTCGCGGTTGGTCGCGGGCCGGGATCGTTCACAGGGGTGCGAATCGGTGTCGCCTCGGCAAAAGGGCTTGCACACGGTCTGGGTATCCCCCTGGTGGGACCGGGCACCCTGGATGCTGTTGCATGGCGCTTCTCGGCTCATGAGGGGCTGCTCGGCGTCGTTGGCGACGCGATGCGGGGCGAAGTGTACCCTGCGCTGTTCAGGTGTGCCAGCGGCCGCTGTGTGCGCCTGGAGGAAGACCGTGCCGAGAAGCCTGCGCTCACGGTCGAGCGGTGGCGGAGCAGGCTCGATGAACCGGTCTTGCTGACAGGCAACGGCCTGGCCAAGTACGCCGGAGTCTTCACAGCGGCATTGGGTGATGTGGTCACGGTCGCCGACCCGTCGCTGTGGACGCCCACGGGCGCATCGCTTATCGCTGCCGCATCGGCTCAGACCGGACTGTCGAGTCTTGCAAGCGTGCTGGGGCTTGACGCGGCTGCAGCGTATGAACATGCGCATCCCGGTGCGCTGCTGCCGGTGTACACGCGCCTGTCTGATGCCGAGGAGGCCGAGAAGCTTCGCCAGGACCCGGTGCCGTCTTCGGGCGTTCTCGGACCTGAAGGAGGCCCGAAGGCATGAGGCCGACCACCAGAGCCATGACGCTTGACGACCTTGAAGACGTGATGGCCATCGAGCGGGTCAGTTTTCCCGCTCCCTGGAGCGAGGGACAGTTCAAAGATGAGCTGCGCCGACAGGGTGAGGGCCGGCGTTGGATGGTCGCCGAGATAGATGGCGTTCTCGTAGGCTTCGGGGGCGTCGCGATCTTCGGCGACGAGGCGCACATCATGGACCTTGCGGTTGTCCCGGCGCATCGGGGGCAGGGCATCGGCAGGGATCTGCTGCTCACCCTCATGCGTCAGGCCGTTGCGGGTGAGGCGACGCGTCTCACGCTTGAGGTGCGTCCCGCCAACAGCGCAGCGAGGGCGCTGTACGCTTCTGTCGGATTCGTCGAGGCAGGCCTGCGCCCCGGCTACTACAGCGATACGGGTGAGGATGCCTTGATCTTGTGGACACCGGAGCTGGGCGTCTCGGCGCTGGATGCCATGGCAGCGGCTGATGCGGGCCAGGACCTTGTCCTGGCTATCGAGACGTCGTGTGACGAGAGCGCGGCCGCGGTCATGCGCGGCGGCACGGAGCTGCTATCCAGCGTCGTGGCGAGTCAGGTGGACTTCCACGCCCGCTTTGGCGGCGTCGTCCCTGAGATCGCTTCGCGAAAGCACACCGAGGCGATCGTCGCAGTGGTCGACGAGGCGCTTGCCGAGGCCGGTATCGGCTTCGGCGACCTCACGTCGCTTGCGGTGACTCACGGACCCGGTCTCATCGGCGCGCTCGTCGTGGGCGTTGCCTACGCAAAAGGGCTGGCGTTGGCGACCGGGCTTCCCCTGGTGGGGGTCAATCACCTCGAAGGACACATCTTCGCCAACAAGCTCGCGGATCCCGGGTTGGAGCCTCCGCTTATTGCGCTTGTCGTCTCCGGCGGGCACACCGCGCTTGTGCACGTGCCCGAATGGGGCGTCTACCATACGCTCGGTCAGACTCTGGACGATGCGGCGGGCGAGGCCTTCGACAAGGTCGCCAAGCTGCTGGGGCTCGGCTATCCCGGTGGACCGGCGATATCCCGTCTCGCGCTTGAGGGCGATCCTGCCGCTATCGCGTTCCCGCGGGCGATGATGCGTTCGGGCAACTACGACTTCTCCCTTTCAGGGCTCAAGACGGCCGTCATCACGTATGTGGAGGCCGAGAAGCGGGCCGGTCGCGAGATATCCAACCCTGACCTGGCAGCGTCGTTCCAGGCCGCGGTCATCGACGTGCAGGTGGCAAAGGCGGTACGCGCCGCCGAAGAGCACGGCGTCAAGGCCTTCTGTCTGGCCGGGGGAGTGGCCGCGAACGCCGCCCTGCGTGAGGGCCTGAAGGATGCGATGTCCGAGCGTGGCATCCGCTTCTCGGTGCCCGGGTTCGACCTGTGCACCGACAACGCTGCGATGATCGCTGCTGCCGCGCACTTCCGGTTGAGGCGCGGGTCGTTCCTGGGACTGGAGGCCGAAGCGGTGGCAGGCCTCCGTCTGTAAGCGTGGTCTGGCGGAAGGGGTGACAAGCCTCCGTCGGTAAGCGTAACCTGGTGATGTGAATCGTCTCCAAAACGGGGCATAACAACTAGTGTTGTTCTGTGATGGCCACGGGGGTGGTCGGAAGGAGGGGCAAGATGAGAGTGCGTTTTTCACGTTTGCTTGCCATCGTGACGGTGGCAAGCCTTGTAGGGGCAATGGTGTTGCCGGGCATCTCGGTAGCTGACACCAAGCACCCCGGGGGGACGAGCGTTCAGCGTGTGATCACGGTTCCTGCTGACAGTTGGGAGTCTGATGATGACACCGCTACTGCAAAGACGCTCCCCGCTATGAGCAGCCACACCTTGAGTGGCTACGAGGATGAGGACTGGATGAAGTTCTCGGTCGCCGAGGACGACACCCCGTACTGGTTCGAGACTCAAGGCACCGACGGCAATGACGATTTCGATCTCCATATGTATCTGTACGAGCTCAATGCTGACGGGACGCTCACGGATGTGACCAACGAGGATGACCATGACTACTGGAATTCCTATTCGGAGTACATCACCGAGCGGCTCGACGCAGGGAACTATCTGCTGCTCGTAACCGGACACGGTGATGATGACACCGGCATGTACGATCTTCGTTGGGGACAGGGCTATGCGCGCAGAGTCTATGGTGCGGACCGATATGCCACGGCTAATGCCATCTCCGGTCTGATGTACCAGCAGCATACGTTCAGCTACGACTGGGACTTCGACATCGAAGGCATCGTGATCGCCAGCGGCACGAATCCCGCTGACGGCCTTGCGGGTTCTGTTTTGGCTTCGGCCATCGACGCCCCGTTGATGCTCTCCAGTGGCACCGGGCTCTCTGCCGCGACGCTGGCGGAGATCGAGCGTGCCTTGCGCCCCGAGGTTTACTATTCGGGGGACTCGTTCACGATCTATATCCTCGGTGGCCCGGCCGCTGTGCCTGCTGCCGTAGAGACTCAGCTGGAAGCGTCCGTTGTGCTCTCACAGGCGATGGATGACGGGAACCTGGAGATCGTCAGGCTCGCCGGGGCTGATCGCTACGAGACCGCATCTAAGATCGCTGAGGAGTTTGACGATGTGTACGGCGCCAGCACTACCGCCTACATCGTGAACGGTGCGGCATGGGCCGACGCTCTGTCGGTCGCAGCGCCGGCCGTCTATGACGGAAGCGTCATCCTGCCGGTCACCTTTGATACGATCCCGCAGGATACTCTCGATGCGCTGGCTGCGCTCAGCATCACAGAGGTATTCATCGTGGGCGGAGAGATGGTCGTGAGTCCTGCGGTCGAGGCGGAGTTTGTTACCGCGCTGGGTGATCCCGCTGTCACGCGCGTGGCAGGATCGAATCGCTATGAGACTGCGCAATTGGTCGCTGCGCACGGTGTCGACGACGTCGGACTTAACTCGGACCGTTTCGTGCTTGTCAGTGGCGAGACGTTCCCGGACGCACTGGCCGCCGGGCCGATGATCTATCAATACAGCTACGGTGGTGGCGTCGAGGGCCCCATTCTTCTCACGCCGAAGGCGGCGCTCTCGTCCTCTGTTAAGACTTATCTCGATGATTACGGGATGCCTACCGAGCTCTGCTACATCATAGGCGGCACCTCGGCAGTCAGCGACACTGTCGTTTCGGAACTGACGGCATTCGAGTCGTCTTACGTACCGATGCCGTAAGGTCGCTACTCTTTTACCGAGAGTCTGACGAAGGCCCCGTCGATCCATTGACGGGGCCTTCCCGTGTCTCCGGGGTGGCAGGATATGAGTGTTCAGGCATCAGATTTTTCATACTTGTGGCAGTTAACCCCTTGAATCATCGCCGAGCGAGCCGTAGAATCTCCTCTGTTAGCACTCGAGGTTCGAGAGTGCCAGAATCGCTCTAGTACCGGGCTTGGAATGGGTAGATATACGTGCACCCACGAAGGCAACGGTCTCGGGCGTAGACAGTCGGAGCGTAGAACGTAGGAGGGTAGAGCATGAATCTCAAGCCACTGTTCGACAACGTCGTCGTGAAGCCGGCCAAGGCCGAGGAGCACACCAAGTCCGGCCTTGTCATCCCGGATTCGGCCAAGGAGAAGCCGCAGCGCGGTGAAGTCATGGCCGTAGGCGATGGTCGCTACGAGGATGGCAAGCGCGTGCCGATGGACGTCAAGGTAGGCGACGTCGTCATGTACAAGGAGTGGGGCAAGACCGCCGTCAAGATCGATGGCATCGAGTACTTCGTCATGGGTCAGATGGATCTCCTCGCGATCGTCGAGGGCTAGTCAGACAGATTCCGCGGCACATGCTGCGCAATGAACGGACTTCAAGAAGGAGGGACACAGCCGAATGGCTAAGGACATCAAGTTCGACGAGGCGGCCAGGCGCGGCCTCGAGACGGGCGTGAACAAGCTCGCCGATGCAGTCAAGGTCACCCTCGGCCCCAAGGGCCGCTACGTGGTGCTCGAGCGCAAGTTCGGAGCACCCACGATCACCAACGACGGTGTGACCATCGCCAAGGAGATCGAGCTCGAGGATCCCATCGAGAACATGGGTGCCCAGCTGGTCAAGGAAGTGGCGACCAAGACCAACGACGTCGCCGGTGACGGCACCACCACCGCAACGCTGCTGGCTCAGGTCATCGTGCGCGAGGGCCTGCGCAACGTGGCTGCCGGTGCCAACCCGCTTGCGATCAAGCGCGGCATCGAGAAGGCCGTCGAGACCGTTGTGGACGCCATCAAGGCGAACTCCAAGGATATCGAGGACAAAGAGGAGATCGCGCACGTCGGTACGATCTCCGCTGCCGATGAGGCTATCGGTAGCAAGATCGCCGAGGCGATGGAAGTCGTGGGCAAAGACGGCGTCATCACCGTTGAGGAGAGCCAGACGTTCGGTATCGATATCGATACCGTCGAGGGCATGCAGTTCGACAAGGGCTACATCTCCCCGTACATGATCACGGACCCCGATCGCATGGAGGCCGTGCTGAGCGACCCCTACATCCTCATCGCGAACCAGAAGATCACCAACATCGCAGACATCCTGCCCGTGCTTGAGAAGGTCATGCAGGCCGGCAAGCAGTTGATGATCATCTCCGAGGACGTGGAAGGCGAAGCGCTTCCCACTCTCGTGCTGAACAAGCTGCGCGGCACGTTCACCTCCGTTGCCGTCAAGGCACCGGGCTTCGGTGACCGTCGCAAGCGCATGCTCGAGGACATCGCCATCGTCACGGGCGGCCAGGTCGTCTCCGAGGAGCTCGGCTACAAGCTGGAGAACATCGGCCTGGAGGTGCTGGGTCGCGCTGCCACGGTGAAAGTCACCAAGGACAACACGACCATCATCGATGGCGCCGGTGCCGAGGATGATATCAAGGCTCGTATCACGCAGATCAAGAACGAGATCGAGAACTCCGATTCCGATTTCGACCGCGAGAAGCTTCAGGAGCGCCTCGCCAAGCTGTCCGGTGGCGTCGCAGTCATCAAGGTCGGTGCGGCAACCGAGGTGGAGCTCAAGGAGAAGAAGCACCGCATCGAGGACGCCCTGCAGGCGACCCGCGCGGCTGTGGAAGAGGGCATCGTTCCCGGCGGCGGCGTCGCGCTTGTCGACGTGACCGACGCGCTGGACGCGCTCGAGCTGGACGAAGAGGAGATGATCGGCGTCAAGATCATCCGCAAGGCGCTCGACGAGCCGCTCAAGACCATCGCGGCCAACGCCGGCTTCGAGGGCTCCGTCGTGGTGGAGAAGGTCCGCACCCTTCCCAAGGGCGAAGGCCTCAACGCCGCCACCGGCGAGTACGGCGACCTGCTCAAGATGGGTGTCATCGACCCGGTCAAGGTCACCCGCACGGCGCTGCAGAACGCTGCATCGATCGCTGCTTTGATCCTGATCACCGAGACGACCGTCTGCGACATCCCCAACAAGGATGACGCTGCCGCTGCCATGGCTGGCATGGGTGGTATGGGTGGCATGGGCGGTATGATGTAGTTCTGCTTCACCGTTACGCCAAGAAGGCCCCTCCCCGGAGGGGCCTTCTTTGTTGCTAGAGGGCGAGTATCCCGTCGGCCAGGAACCGGATGCCGAGGTACACGAGGAAGACCGCACATCCACCGATGATCGTCCGGTAGACCCGATCGGAGAGCAGGTGGCGACCTTTCGATGCGGCAGTGATCACGAAGCCGTACCACGCGACATCGGCCAGCTGATGTCCAAGAAAGAAGGCTATGACGCCGAGAGGCCCTATCGCGAGTCCGTCGGCGGCGAGTTTCACGCCTATGGTCGCCCACCACAGCGTCCAGTAGGGGTTGGAGAAGCTGATGGCGGCGCCATGCAGAACCGGTCCCAGCCGGGAGGGCGCGGCGGAGGGGTTCGCCTCGGCGCTGATCGTCCCGCGTAGCGCGCCGCGAAGAAGATCGCCTCCCATCCATAGGAGGAACGCCCCGCCGACGAACGCCAGGGCGGTTGTCACGCTGGGGTGCGCGAGGAAGGTCTGCAACCCGAATGCGAGGCCCACGAGCAGGGCTCCCTCCAGAGCCGCGTGTCCCACCAGCATCATCGCTGCGGCCAGCCGGCCGTCCCGGAGTGTGCGGGTGATGGTCACCGTGAGGTACGGCCCGGGAGCCATCGCCCCCGTGAGCCCAATGAGGAATGCTGCTCCGCCAAGACGTAGCGCCTCTGTGATGGAGTGGGTATCCAAGTGACCTTCTTTGCAACGTGGCGGTGAGCTGGCACATCGAGTACAGTACTATGGCGTTTCTCTCTGAATGGGAACAAGGCTATCAGGAACACGGACGAGGAGCATCTTTGGCACTCTCAATAGGCATCGTCGGCCTACCGAACGTGGGAAAGTCCACGCTGTTCACCGCGCTCACCCGCAAGCAGGTCGATGCGGCGAACTACCCCTTCGCCACCATCGAGCCCAACGTGGGTGTCGTGCCGGTCCCCGATGCCCGTCTCGACCGGTTGGAGGAGCTCGTCACGCCTCAGCGTGTCGTTCCGGCCACGGTGGAGTTCGTCGACATCGCCGGTTTGGTCAAGGGTGCGAACGAAGGCGAGGGCCTGGGCAACCAGTTTCTGGCCAACATCCGTGAGACGGATGCGATCGCAGAGGTCGTGCGGTACTTCTCGGACCCGAACGTGATCCATGTCGACGGTCGGGTGGACCCCGCTTCTGACGTTGAGACCATCAAGACCGAACTCATCCTGGCAGACCTGGGTACTTTGGAGCGTGCGATCCCGCGCCTTGAGAAGGAAGCCAAGCGCGATAAGGACCTGCTTGCGAAGGTCGAGCTCGCCAGGCGCGTGCAGGCGTGGATGGAGCAGGGCCATCGTGCGCGCAAGATGGAGATGACCGCCGAGGAGCGAGTGCAGTTGCAGGATCTGCACCTTCTGACGATGAAGCCGATGCTCTATGTCGCGAACGTCGACGAGGGTGATCTGGGCAAGGACCTCACGCCTATCGACGGGCAGAAGCCTATCCCGATCTGCGCGAAGATCGAGTCAGAGATGGCCGAGCTTGATGCGGCGGAGTTGGCCGAGTACCTGGAGATGGAGGGCCTTGAGGAGCCGGGCCTGAACACGCTCATCCGTGAGGCCTACGACCTGCTGGGCCTGCATAGCTACTTCACTGCCGGCGTCCAGGAGGTTCGCGCCTGGACGGTACGCGTGGGCGCCAAGGCCCCGGAGGCCGCAGCGGTCATCCACACGGACTTCGAGCGCGGATTCATCAAAGCCGAGGTGATCTCGTATGCCGACTACGACGCACTGGGCACCGAGGCGGCAGCCAAGGCTGCGGGCAAGCTGCGGATCGAAGGCAAGGAGTATGTCGTCGCTGATGGCGACGTCATGCACTTCCGCTTCAACGTCTAGAGGTTATGAGGGCGGGGCAAGCCTGCGCGCTTTGGTGAGCTCCCATTCCAAGAGGTAGTCAAGAGCGCTGCTCCCGCCGACCATCGTCCATCCGGTGAGATCCGCATTGCGGTGCATGACGAACTCGCGCGACGTCTTGTCCAGGTAGCGCCAGCCGAAGAGCATCACGGGCTCACCGTTCTTTGCGGCAAGGGGGCCGGCGGCCAGAGCGTCCGGGAAGTCCTTGCCTGTGGCCGCATACGGTGTGATATCGCCGGTAGGCCAGTACTTCTTGACGACTGCGACATTGGTCGCGTAGCGGTTCGCACCGTAGACACGGCTCACTTTGAGTTTGCTGGCAAGCGTCGTCTTGACGCTGTCCGAGACCGCAGCAGAGCCACCCACGATCACAGCCGAGGTGACCTCGGTGGAGTGCTCGGTGATGAACTTGCTGGTGGAGGCCGAGAGGCTCGACGCCGGTGTCAGCAAGATGGGCATGCCGCGCATCGCTGAGAATGCCGATGCGGACACAGCGTCAGGGAAGGCCTCGCCCGATACGATGGTCACGCCCGCTCCCGGAGTGACGCCCAGCCGTTCGGCCATCAGGGCCGCGGTCTCGTATCGATCGTCGCCTGCGATGCGTTCCACCGCGCTGCGCTCGATCCCTGCCGCATCTGCTGCTGCGGTGGCGACGGCGGATGTGACGGCCGCCTCTCCACCCAGGACGATCACGTTTTCGGGAGCCAGCGAGGTGATGGCCTTTGCGACGACTGTCGGCAGGCTCTGTGAGTTTGTGAGCAGCAGCGGCGCATCGAGCTGATAGGAGAGCGGCCCTGCGGTCAGGGAGTCAGGCCAGTTCTCGCCAGAGGCGAGGATGACGGTGTCTGCACCGGACGGCCAGCCCTTCTTTGCCACTGACACGGCGGTCTCATATCGTGTATCCCCGGCGATACGGGGCTCGATGGGGTCTATGAGGTCGGCTGCAAGGTAGCGGTCCACGGCGTTTGCGATGCCTACGGCAACCTTATGCCGGAAGTCCAGCGAAAGAAGTTTGGTCCGATCCGTCGTACTGTCCAGGAAAGCGACCTCCACGAGGGCCGCAGGCATGTTGGCCCAGCGAATGACGTAGTAGCCGACGTCGTCGACCTTCCTGTTGGTCGTCCCGGCGCTGGCGACGATCTCCGTTTGCAGGTAGGTGGCAAGCGTCTTGGACGGGCCGGTGTCGGTCGCGGTCTCCCAGCTGTTGTAGTAGGTCTCGGTGCCCGTGCCGCCGCCGGCGTTGTTGTGGATCGAGATGAAGATGTCCGCCTCGGCGCTGTTGGCCTTGTCACAGCGCGCCTGCAAGTCGTCGTAGGGGATGGGGTATGCCCCGGTGGTGTCGTCTTCATAGAGGTAGTACTGTTCGTCGTCGTCATCCCAATGCCACGTGGCGATGTCTGTGGAGCACACAGTGGTGTCCCCGGTACGGCTCATGGATACGCTGTGTCCGCGGGACTGGAGGACGGAGCGTGCCTCCAGGGCGATGAGCAGGTTGACGTACTGCTCTTCTGCTCCGCTGTAGACGGCACCCGGATAAGCGCCGCCGTGCCCGGGATCCAGGAAGACCCGTGCGGCGAGCGCCGGTGAGGGTAAGGCGCACAGCGCCGCAACAAGCGCAAGAAGGAGAGTGCTGCGGACAGCGGCAGTTGTAGAGGGCCGCGATTTCATGTGGGAAGCTCCTGATTCGGAGTGGTCGATAGGGCTATTGAATCACAGAATCAAAACACGTCAAAGCGCAGTGGGTCGATCGTCACCGTGCGTTGACGGCTCGCGCGCCTCAAGCCGTTCGCCATCTCAACGGTGTCTGACCGGCCCTGTCCTAGTTGACGGTATCATGGCGGAATGGCGCCCACCCCTCATCCAGTGTGGTAGTCTTCGCCGACTACAGCACGTATAGGGAGTCGCTTTGAGTGCATCGTATCGCCCCCGGAATTCTCGCCGGTCATCGAATCGACGCTCGCAACGGACAGGCAGGGCTTCCGGGCAGGCGCAGTCGGTCGCGAGCCCTGCGAGCCGGTCGTCCCGCCGCCAGTCCAAGAGTCGACGTCGGGGCATGCCGACCCGACGTCAGGTACTTGTAGGGCTGGCTGTGCTTGTCCTACTGGTCGCCGTAGGCGCTGCAGTGGCCTACTTCAGCATCTCCAGCCGACTGAGTCCTTCCGATACCGACTTAGAAGCGGTCGAGGCTGTGTTGGATTCAACTGAGCCCACCGCGTCAGTAGAGCCCACGAATACCGTCACATATATCCTTCTCCTGGGAAATGATCGCCGAGAGGGTCAGAGCTGGGCTCGAAGCGATACCATAATCCTTGCCCGGCTGGATTCCGCGACCGAGTCCGTGTCTCTTGTTTCGATACCTCGCGACACGCGTGTCACCGTCCCCGGCTACGGAACAACCAAGATCAACCACGCTGCTGCGTATGGCGGTCCGGCGCTGGCGATCGAGACTGTGCAACTGTTCACGGGGCTACCGATCCATCATTATGTCGAGCTCGATTTTGAGGGCTTCGAGCAGATAGTCGATGCTGTTGGTGGTGTTGATGTCGACGTCGAGGTGTCGGTCGAATACGAAGGTGTCTACGTCGCTGCAGGGTCTCAGACGCTCAACGGAGAAGAGGCGCTCACGTGGATTCGAGACCGTAGCGGATATGCATCGGGCGACTTTGCCAGGATGGAGAACCAGCAGGCATTCTTGTTGGCTCTTGCAGAAGAGATGACCAAGTCCAGCAACCTGTCGCGTCTGCCCAGCATTCTCAATGAGACGTCTAAGCACATCCAGACCGACCTGAGCGTCGCCGAGCTGGTGAGCCTGGTCTCGGACTACAGCGGGATCGATGCCTCGACGATGTACACGGCCTCGGTTCCGGGAACGACTGGGACAATCGATGGCGTATCGTACGTCCTCGCAGACGAGGAGGCGACAGCGGCGCTGTTCGCGGACCTCGAGGACGGCGGACTGTCTGAGATGCAGTAGGGTCCCGTTCCAGAGAATCCGGTGTTTTATCGGCTCGTGGCGGTTTCATATCGGCGGCAAAGGCTCTAGAATACATACACTGAGAGCGCCGATGTATGGTAATGGTTTGGCGCTACGGATCAGATTTGCGACCGATTCCTTCTCGGGCGACCAGGTCTGGTCCTTTTCGCATATTGAAGTGTAGGCCCTGCGGGGTGCGATATAGGGAGGCGCGTGAAGAGCATGGAAGTCGAGATCGGACGAGGTAAGACCGCACGGCGTGCATATGGCTTCGACGACATCGCGATCGTTCCGTCACGCAGAACGCGTGACCCTCGCGATGTGAACATCACCTGGGAGTTCTCCCACAAGGGTAAGAACTACAGCTTCCCGCTCCCGGTCCTCGCCTCGGCGATGGACGGAGTCGTCGATCCCGAGTTCGCGATCACGATGGGCAAGCTTGGCGGCCTCGCCGTCTTGAACCTCGAGGGTATCCAGACCCGCTACGAAGACCCCACGCCACACCTCGACGCCATTGCCTCCTTCTCCAAGGATGAAGCCACACCGCGCATGCAGGAGATCTACGCTGCCGCTGATGTGAAGCCCGAGCTGATCACCCAGCGCGTGAAGGCCATCAAGGCCGGCGGCGTTCTGGCCGCTGCCTCGCTGACTCCGCAGAACGTGGAGCGCTACATCGATGCCGCCATGGCCGGTGGACTCGACATCCTCGTTATCCAGGGCACCGTCGTCAGCGCCGAGCATGTCTCGACCTACGACAAGCCTCTTGACCTCAATGCTTTCATACGTGACCTGGACATCCCCGTCATCGTCGGCGGTTGCTGTAGCTACCAGGGTGCCTTGCACCTCATGCGTACCGGCGCCGTGGGCGTGCTTGTGGGCGTTGGCCCCGGTCATGCCTGCACTTCGCGTCGCGTGCTGGGTATCGGTGTCCCGCAGTGCACCGCGGTCGCTGACGCAGCGGCTGCCCGCATGCGCCACCTGGACGAGACGGGTACCTACTGCCACGTGATCGCAGACGGTGGCATGCGTACCGGCGGCGACCTTGCCAAGGCTATCGCCGTTGGTGCCGACAGCGTCATGATCGGCTCGCCGCTCGCTTCTGCTTCCGAGGCGCCCGGCCGTGGCTTCCACTGGGGTATGGCGACCTTCCACCCGGATCTGCCCCGCGGCGCCCGCGTCCAGGCCGGGATCAAGGGTTCGCTCGAGGATATCCTTGTGGGACCGGCTCGTGAGAACGACGGCACGCTCAACCTCTGCGGTGGCCTTCGCACGTCGATGGCGACCTGCGGTTACGAGAACCTGAAGACCTTCCAGAAAGCCGAAGTAATGGTTGCACCCTCGCTGCAGACTGAGGGCAAAGTCCTCCAGCAGTCGCAGGGTGTGGGCATGGGCCGGTAGGGGCAAGGGTGAGCTATCACGAGCAGCAGCCCACGGTATTCGTTGTAGACTTCGGCGCGCAGTACGCGCAGCTCATAGCGCGTCGCGTTCGCGAGGCCAAGGTCTACTCGGAGATCGTCTCTCATGACATCACTGCTGAAGAGATCGAGCGTCGCCAGCCGGCGGCGCTCATCTTGTCTGGCGGTCCTGCCAGCGTGTACGCGCCGGGAGCGCCGAACATGGACCCGCGTATCTACGACCTGGGCATCCCGATCCTGGGCTTTTGCTACGGCATGCAGCTGATGGCCATCGATCTTGGCGGAGAGGTGCCGCACACCGATATCGGCGAGTACGGATTCGCTGAGCTTGCACTTCTTGAGTCCCAGAGTCGATTGATGGAGGGTCTGCCCGGGACCTCACAGGTGTGGATGAGCCATCGCGACAGCGTAGGCACTGCGCCTGAGGGTTTCTGCGTGACTGCGCGGACCGCGATCACAGCCGTCGCCTCCATGGAGGACACTGCTCGCGGTCTTTACGCAACGCAGTTCCATCCCGAGGTCGCCCACACCGAGTACGGGCAGCAGATCATCAGGCGTTTCTTGCATGATATCGCCGGTATCCCGCCGGTGTGGACGATGGTGAACATCATCGATGAGGCTGTTGACCGCATCCGTGAGCAGGTTGGCAGCGACAGGGTCATCTGCGCGCTTTCCGGTGGCGTTGATTCCAGCGTCGTTGCGGCGTTGCTCCATCGTGCCATCGGCGATCAGTTGACGTGCGTGTTCGTCGATCACGGCATGCTTCGTCTGGATGAGGCGGCTGACGTCGTGCGCGTGTTCGCCGACCAGTTCCATATCGACCTTGTTCACGTGCAGGCGCAGGAGCGCTACCTTGATCTGCTCGACCATGTGACCGACCCTGAGCTCAAGCGCCGGATCATCGGCGAGGAGTTCTGGAAGGTGTTCTTCGAGGAGGCGACCAAGCTCAAGGGTGTGAAGTGGCTGGCGCAGGGGACGCTGTACCCCGACGTGATCGAGAGCGGCAACAAGACCGCCGCCAAGATCAAGAGCCACCACAACCTCATCCCGTTCCCGGATGGCGTGCACTTCGACCTCATAGAGCCTTTGAGGGCACTGTTCAAAGACGAGGTGCGAGCCGTGGGTGCTGAGCTGGGCCTTCCCGATGAGATCGTCCAGCGTCAGCCGTTCCCCGGTCCCGGGCTTGCGGTGCGCATCATCGGTGCTATCACCGAGGAGAAGCTCGACATGCTGCGCGAGGCCGATGCCATCGTGCGCGAGGAGATATCGAGCTGGGACACCGACCACAGCGTCTGGCAGTACTTCGCGGTGCTTCCCGACATCCGTTCTGTGGGCGTGATGGGCGATGAGCGCACGTACGCGCATCCCATCATCATCCGCGCGGTCGCTTCGGCAGATGCCATGACCGCGGACTGGGCGCGTCTTCCGCACGAGCTGCTGGCGAAGATGAGCAACCGGATCATCAACGAGGTGGACGGGATCAACCGCGTGGCTTACGACATCACAAGCAAGCCGCCGGGAACCATAGAGTGGGAATAGACAGAGTACGACGGGCGCCGGCTGCTTCTCGCCGGCGTTCTGTGTAAGGAGATGCCCCCCGACATGAGGTGGAGTGGATACGATGGCCGACCACACCGATGAGATCCAGCAGAATATCGCAGAGCTCCGGGCGCAGATCGATCAGGTCGACTGTCGCATCGTGAAGCTCATCAACGAGCGTGCCGAGCTGGCCCTGAAGATCCGCGGACTCAAGCCGCAGGTGAACTGGGGTCTGTACGACCCGAAGCGCGAGGAGCAGATATTCGCGCAGCTTTCGTCTTGCAACGAGGGGCCGCTTTACGATGACAATCTCCGTGAGATCTACGAGGCCGTCCTTCGAGTCATGAAGGAGCTCTGAGTCCACTATGAGTGACGCAGCACGCGCGATCGGCGCGGTACTCCGCGACGGCGCAAAGGTGACCCTCATGGTGGGTCCGTGTTCCATAGAAAGCCGCGAGCAGATCATGGAGGTCGCCGCGGTCACTGCAGAGCTAGGGATCCCGGTCCTCCGGGGCGGGGCGTACAAGCCGCGCACGTCGCCGTACTCGTTCCAGGGCCTGGAAGAAGAGGGGCTCAAGTTGCTGAAGGAGGCAGGGGAGCGCTACAACCTGCTCACTTGCACCGAAGTGGTCGACTCGGCACATGCAGAGCTCGTGGACAGCTACGTGGACATCTTGCAGGTCGGCACCCGCAACATGGCCAACTACTCGTTGCTCAAGAGGCTCGGCAGCGTGACCGCCGAGACGGGCAAGCCGGTCTTGTTCAAGCGCGGTATGGCGGCCACGATCGATGAGTGGCTCGCCGCGAGCGAGTACATCACCAGCCAGGGCAATCCCAACGTCATCCTGTGCGAGCGGGGTATCCGGACGTTTGAGACGTCAACACGCTTCACGCTGGACATAACCGCGGTTCCCGTGGTCAAGAAGCTCTCGAACCTGCCTATCATCATCGATGCGTCGCACCCCGTTGGGGTTGCCGACCTGGTGCCGCCTGTGTGCCGGGCAGCCATCGCTATCGGCGCTGACGGCATCATGATCGAGGCGCATCCTAATCCCCGCAAAGCGCTCTCTGACGGACCGCAGTCGCTTGACCTGCCCAGACTTCGTGGGCTGGTTACCGAACTGCAACCTGTGGCAGAATCTGTAGGTAGAACCATCCTCTGATACAAAGTCGGCTCGCAAGTTGCTACATCACGGCCGTGTATCCGACCGAGAGGTGATGTAGGCGATGGATATGCCGCTCCGTGGATTTTGTGCTCACTGTGGCTCCGAGGGCGAACCGCGCCTCGGCTACTGCGCTGAGTGCGACGGTCCGGTCTGCGCCAAGTGCGGCAACGTGCAGCATGTGCACGGGGAAGCCAAGGCCATGCATGACCTCTGTCTCAAGCAGTCCGAGAACGGTGGCTTCTCGATGATCAAGTTCGTGAAGTGAAGCGCGTAGTGGGATGTGCATGCTTCTCTCGGCGGATATAGTCATCTGAGGCGTTGTTGCGCTGGAGTCGCGCAGCTTCCGCGTGTACACTGGACAACCTATGAGCTACCTTGTCGATGACCTCAACCCCGCGCAGCGTGACGCTGTATTGGCCACAGAAGGCCCTCTTCTCGTGCTGGCTGGTGCCGGTTCGGGTAAGACGCGCGTGCTCACACACCGCATCGCTCACCTGATCGCCGACAACCGGGTGCCGCCCGCGGCCATCCTGGCCATCACGTTCACCAACAAGGCGGCGCAGGAGATGCGCCATCGCATGGAGGACCTTGTGGGCTCCGGCGCGCGCTCGATGTGGGTCATGACGTTCCACGCGATGTGCGTGCGGATCTTGCGTTCCGAGGCCCACCGCCTCGGCTACACGCGCAACTTCTCGATCTACGACACCGACGACAGCAAGCGCATGATCTCGTCGATCATGGCGGACCTCGAGATCGACCCCAAGAAGGCTCCGGTCAAAATGATCGCGGGGCGGATCTCCTCGGCGAAAAACGAGTTGATAGGACCCGTGCGCTACGCCAACGAGGCGGTCATGCCGCCCATGAAGCTGGCAGCGAAGGTGTATCCGCTCTACCAGCAGCGCCTTGTGGCCGCCAACGCGATGGACTTCGATGACCTGTTGGTGAACACCCATCGGCTGTTTGCCGAGCACCCCGAGGTGCTGGCGTTCTACCAGGACCGGTTCCGCTACATCCATGTGGACGAGTATCAAGACACCAACCACGCGCAGTATTCCATCGTGAACCTGCTTGCCGCCAAGCACCGGAACCTCATGGTGGTGGGCGACGACGACCAGTCCATCTACTCGTGGCGTGGTGCGGACCTTCGCAACATCCTCGAGTTCGAGCAGGACTATCCCGAGGCGACGGTCATCAAGCTCGAGCAGAACTACCGCTCCACGCAGATGATCCTGACCGCTGCCAACGCCGTGGTGGCCAACAACTCCGGACGCAAGGTGAAGACGCTTTGGACCGCCAACGCCGGCGGCGAGGTGATCACCCGCTACAACGCCAACGACGAGAAGGACGAAGCGCGCTTTGTGGGTCAGGAGATTGAGAAGCTCTTGCGAGAAGAGCATCGCGGCTATGACGAGTTCGCCGTCTTCTATCGCACCAACGCTCAGTCCCGTACGTTGGAGGACATCTTCCTGCGCATGGGCGTGCCCTATCGTCTGGTGGGGGGCACGCGCTTCTTTGAGCGTGCGGAGATCAAAGACGTGATGTCGTGGTTGCGTGCGGTGGTGAACCCGGCCGATGTGCAGTCGGTGGAGCGGCTTCTGGCCAAGCGCCAGGGCATCGGCAAGACCACCGTGGACACGCTCGTGGCTCGCTCATACGAGCAAGGCATCACGCTGTCTGAGGCCATCGACCGCGCCGCCGGGGAGGACTGGCTGTCCACCGGGCCGCGCCGCAAGGTCGCTGAGCTCGCCGGCGTGCTTGCCGAGGCGCGAGCTCCCCGAGAAGGTAGCCTGCGGGAGCTCGTGGAAGACATCGTGAAGCGCTCCGGGCTTATCTCGGCATTGGCCGCGGAAGGCACCAGCGAGGCGGAGGGACGCGCCGAGAACATCCGCGAGTTCTTCGGCGTGGTGCAGGAGTACGACGAGACCCACGAGGACGAGGAGCGCACGCTTGAGGCGCTGCTGGAATGGGTCGCGTTGCGCTCCGACCTGGACAACCTGGCCGAGGAGGACCGCTCGGTCACGCTGATGACACTGCATACCGCCAAAGGGCTTGAGTATCCGGTGGTCTTCCTTGTCGGCATGGAGGACACGATCTTCCCGCATGCGAACTCGATGTATGACCCACAAGGACTCGAGGAGGAGCGCCGCTTGTGCTACGTGGGTATCACCCGCGCACGCGAGCGACTCTATCTGACGCACGCCAACACCCGCTCTCTGTTCGGTCAGTCGCAGTACAACCCGCCCAGCAGGTTCATCGCCGAGGTGCCCGATGAGTGCTTGCGCACCGAGGGCGTCGGCTCCGCCGGCTTTGGAGCGGGCGCGCCCGGACGCGGGAGGGGCGACCGTGGCGGTTCGGTCCGCTGGTCCAATGGGTTCACAACGGGTACCTCCAGCTCCGAGGGTCGCGTCTTCGGCTCCGGTCGACGCCGTGAGGAGAGCCCGAAGGAGAACGTGTCGCTTGCGGTGGGGGACTCCGTGGACCATAAGACGTTCGGCCGGGGCAAGGTGCTCGAGGTGAAGGGCGACCGCATCAAGATCAGCTTCGGCGGACAGGCCGGGACGAAGAACCTTCTGATGGGGTACGCTCCCATACGTAAAGTCGAGTGATTCTTGGCGGCCGCTGTGCCGCGAAGGGAGTGACGATGGGGCCTGTCCTCGTCTTCGGCCACCGCAATCCGGACAATGACTCCATATGTTCCGCAGTGGCCTACGCGCATCTCAAAAACAGGACCGACGTGGACGACATCTACGTCCCCGCTCGCCTTGGGCCGGTGCCTCCTGAGACCGCCTGGGTGTTCGAGCGTTTCGGTGTCGATCTGCCCGCTGAGATCACGCACGTGCGGACGCGTGTCCGTGACGTGATGGCCGAGGATGTCGTCTCGGCGACTCCTGACCAGAACATGCTCATCGCCGGCAGGCTCATGAGAGAGCACGGCGTACGCGCACTGCCGGTCATCGACGATGAGGGCGTCGTGCGCGGTCTGGTCAACGTCAGCATCCTTGCGGAGCGCTACATCGAGGAGACCGATGTCGCTGACTTCACCGAGCTGCCCGTCACCGTTGGTCAGCTGGCACTGGCGCTTGGCGGTGAGGTGCTGCAGGGCGATGGAGACGCGGTTCTTCGCGGCGGAGTGCTTATCGGCGCCATGGAGCCGGAGACCATGCGTACCTATATCCAGCCTGGTGACACGCTTATCGTGGGTGATCGCGTGCGCACGCAGCCCATGGCGGTGGAGGCGGGCGTCGCGTGCCTCATCGTGACGGGTGGCGCTACGCCCGAAGAAGGCGTTGTCGAGCTTGCCGCCAGCAAGGGTGTCTCGGTGATATCCTCGCCGCATGATACGTACGCCACTGCCCGGCTGGTGAACCTGAGTCACACCGTGGGCGAGATCATGGACACGAACATGCTCCTGGTGGGTCCCGAGATGCTCCTGTCCGAGGTCGCCGAGGATCTGGTGGAGTCTCCTCACCGCGAGGCCGTGGTCATTGACGACGCGGGCAAGCTTTTGGGGATGATCACGCGTACCAACCTGGCTCGCGGACTGCGTCGCCGTATCGTGCTGCTCGACCATAACGAGCTTGCACAGTCGGCTCCCGGCGCGGAGGAGGCCGCGGTCATCGAGATCGTCGACCACCATCGTGTGGGTGACGTGCAGACCTCGGCGCCGATCCTGTTCCTCAACATGCCGGTGGGTTCCACCGCGACCATCGTCGCCGAGCGGTATCGTGAACTGGGCGTGGACATCCCTGTGGCGGTGGCGGGCCTGCTTCTCTCGGCGGTGCTCTCCGACACGGTGCTGCTGAAGTCGCCCACCACGACGCAGGTCGACCGTGATGTGGCCCAACGTCTGGCCGCGCAGCTCAAGCTTGAACCGCTGGAGTTCGGTATGGAGATGTTCCGTGCACGCTCCGCGTATGAGGTATTCTCAGCGGAGAGGGTCCTGGCCGCTGATCTCAAGGAGTACCGCATCGGTGACGCGGTCATCGCGGTGGGACAGGTGGAGACCGTGGATGCCGCCGAGGTGCTCGCGCACCGCGGAGAGATCGTCGCCGCCATGCGTGCGATGCGAGAAGCGCGTGGCTATGACCTGGTGCTGCTGATGGTGACCGACGTCGTCGCAGAGGGAAGCGAGATCGTGGCCGAGGGAAGAACGCGCATAGCCGAGAGAGGCCTGGACGTCTCTTTGGCAAGCGGGTCCGCATGGATGGACGGCGTCCTGTCGCGCAAGAAGCAGGTCGCCGCACGGCTGCTTGAGGCGGCGGGCAGATGAGCCCTATGGTGCCTCGCCCGCAGTCCTGGCGCAGAGACCCGCGGTCGGGTCTGCTTGTGCTCGCCTTCGGCATCGCGGTCGTATCCCTCATCATCCTGACGGTGGCGGTTCTTCTGCTGCCGGCGTTCCTGAGTTTTGACGCGCACGTATCCGAAGCGGTGCGGGGCGTCTCGTTGCCGGGCGTGGAGTGGGTGGCGCGCCTGTTCACGGCACTGGGCAGTCTGTGGCCCATGAGCGTCCTGACGCTTGCCGCGACCGTGTACCTTTACGCGCGTCGCCGTCAGCCAGAGGCGCTGCTGGTGCTTCTGACGGTGCCGTCGGCCGCGCTGATGGGCGAGCTGTTCAAGCTTGTCGTGCATCGCGCCCGGCCCGCCCTTGAGCTGGCGCGGATCGCCATCCCCGACTCGTACAGCTTCCCCTCGGGCCACGCGGTCGCCGCGACGGCGTTCTTCGGCGTGGTGGGATTCGTCGTGCTCATCGGCGAGCGCCGTTTGCGCCGCTCCGCTGTCATCGTCGCATTGTGCACGCTGATGGCCGTCCTTGTGGGGGTCTCTCGCGTGTACCTGGGCGTGCACTTCATGGGCGATGTCGTGGGCGGGTGGCTGTTCGGCGCCGCATGGGTCACGCTCATGATCTTCCTTGGCGCCACATGGGGTGCGGGAGTGGCCGAGAAAGGTTAGCGCGCCCGGGGCAACGTGATGCTCACGCACGTGCCCTTGCCCGGCGTCGATTCGATGTCGACCCGTCCGCTTGAGCGCTCCACGACATGCCTTACAAGCGAGAGCCCCAGGCCCGTTCCTCCACTGTCGCGGACACGCGAGCGGTCCACACGGTAGAAGCGTTCGAACACCCTGGGCAGGTCCTCGGCCGGTATCCCTACACCGGTGTCAGCGACCTTGATGATGACCTCGTCTGCGGTCGTATCCGCCGATATGACCACCTCGCCGCTCTCCGTGTAGGTCACTGCGTTGGCGAGCAGATTGTCGAGCGCGATGGCCACATCAGTGTGATGCGCCGCGACGAACACATCGATGTCTGAAACCGCCGAGAAGTCCGCCCGAAGTGCGATGTCTTTGGCCGCAGCGGCGCGGGAGTGGGCGGACAAAGACAGGCCCACCGCCTCACGCACATCGGTGACAGCCCCCTGTTCGGGTGTCGTTTCGAGCCGGGACAGCGCGAGAAGGTCCGATACGAGCTGGCGCATGCGCGTGGCCTCGTCTCGAATCTGCGAGACGAAAGCCATCGCTTGTCTGGTGTCTCCGTCTTCCACCGCGTGGCTGGCAGACTCGGAAAGCAAGAGGATACCGGCCGTGGGAGTCTTGAGCTCATGTGAGGCGTTGGCGACGAAGTCCCGGCGCATCTGTTCGACCTTTGCCCGTGTCGTCACATCAGAGATGACCACGAGCGAGCCATGCGCGCCCGCACCGTGTTGCATGGGGACGACACTCACGCGCAGCGTCCTGCCACGGGGGTCGGGTCCGAGCTCGACGGTCGACCGCTTCTTGTCCTGCAGGTTCGACCTGATCGCCGAGACAACAGAAGCAGGGAGCCCTGATCCGGCTAGTGTCTGCTGCCCACTGTCGTAGGGGGACAAGTTGAACAATTCCCCGGCAGCCCGGTTGGATATGGTGACCCTCTCGCCGTCCAGGAGCAACACCGCATCGTCAAGGCCATCGAGGACCGCCCGGAGGTTGGTCTGCTCGATCTCCAGCGCCCCGATACGCTCTCGAAGCTGGGCGCGTAAACGAGTGAGCGCATCCGCTAAAGGAGCCAGAGCGCCTGGTTCATTCGGCACGGATGCGACCAGGTCCCCCGAGGCCATCGTGGTGGCGGCCTGGGCGAGTCGCTCAACGGGTCGGGCTGTCAGCGTGGCGATACGGGATCCGAACAGCAGTGCCAATACCAGCGCGGAGCCGAGAAGAGCGAGTCCGGTGCTTCGTGTTTGAGCGCTTAGTTCGCTGATTCGCTCCAGCGACTCAGAGACCCGGAGTGCGACCCTTCTGCCTTCGTAGGTGGCGGGGACAGCAACGTACATCTGCTCAACACCCTGCGTTGCCGACTCCCGGATGTCACGACCAACCGATCCCTCAAGTGCCGACTCGATCTCCGGACGACCGGAGTGGTTCTCCATCACAGAGGGATCTTCCTCGCTGTCTGCGAGTACGGTGCCGTCGGAGGCTACCACCGTCATGCGCAGGTCGGTGCGTGCGACCAGACGCTGCACCGAATCTGAGATGTCGGTTCCCGGTTGTGCGAGGACGAGGACTCCAGCCTGGGCGACGCTTTGCAGATGGGTCTGCTGTTGGTCGATCACGGTCGTGGTCAGCGGACCGAAAAGGCTCCAGCCCCACAGGCCCGCGAACAGGGCCACGACGAGCATATAGCCGAGCGCGAGCCTCATGCGGTAGGAGCCGGCCCATCTTGACATCGAGTCGGTCACGGTCGGTTGCCTTCTTCCGGCACCGGCCCGGCTTCGAAGCGGTAGCCAACTCCGTGAACGGTCTGTATGTAGTCGATGGATGAGTGCTCTTCAAGCGCCTGACGCAGTCGGCGGATATGGACGTCGATGGTGCGGGATGAGGGGAGGAACTCATAGCCCCATACTTCGCTTGCGAGCCGCTGGCGAGACATCAGGAATCCGGGATTCGACGCGAGTGCCACCAGGAGTTGGAACTCTTTGAGACGCAGCTTCACGGGTACGTCGGCTACATACAGCCGGAACTGGCCCACCTCTATCCGAAGGTCGCCGGTCTCTATCACATCATCTTTCTCCAAGATCCGTCGTTCCTTCACTCTTCGGAGGTTGGCTCGCACACGAGCGAGCAGCTCTTCCATCGAGAACGGCTTGGTGATGTAGTCGTCGGCTCCGGCATCCAGGCCACGCACTTTGTCACGCTCGGCGTCCAGTGCTGTGACCATGACGATGGCGACCTCCGGGTCTTTGGTCCTGATGCGCTCTGCGAACGTGTAGCCATCGACGCCGGGGAGCATGAGATCGAGCAGGATGAGATCGGGCACTTCATGCTCCGCGATGGCCAGGCCTTCGGTGCCGTCACTTGCGGTGAGCGTCTCGAAGCCGGCACGACGCAGGGCATAGTCCACGGTCTGCCGGATGATGGGGTCGTCTTCGACCACAAGGATGCGTGCCATGCGTTCCACTCCGATCGCAAAGGTCGGTAGCGCGTGCTCCTGTGGCAGATGATGCCACCTTTGCTGCTCGGGTAAAAGCCATTTAACAATAGGTTCACACATTGCACACAAGGGTTTACATCGGTGCAACCACTCGCACGTTCGTCCTCACTACGCTGTTGATGTACCGGGGACGTGTCGTCTCCGGCGGACATGTACTCAACTGGTGAGGAGAGGGATCGGTGAACAAGAAGCGGATCGTTGCTCTCGGTATCGCGGCAATGATGTTGTTCGGCGCGTTCGCACTGACCGGCTGTGGTTCGACACAGGACTCCGGGGACGGCGTCGACGGTACGACGGGTGAACTCACCGGCGCGATCAACGTCGAGGGCTCTGACACTCTGGTGAATGTCGCCGGCGCATGGGCCGAGGCTTTCATGACCGAGAACCCCGGCGTGATGGTCTCGGTCAAAGGCGGCGGCTCCGGGACCGGTATCGCTGCTTTGATCAATGGCACCGTGGACTTCGCTGACGCCTCCCGTGGAATCAAAGACGAGGAGATCGAGCAGGCCGAAGCCGTCGGAGTCACTCCCGTCGAGCACAAGGTCGCCATCGACGGCATCGCCGTCGTCGTGAACCCGGCCAACGACGTCGAGGACCTCACGATGGAGCAGCTCGGGAAGATCTACCGCGGCGAGATAACCAACTGGAGCGAGGTCGGCGGTGCGGATCAGGCCATCGTCTTGCTATCGCGTGACAGCTCCTCGGGTACCTACGAGTACTTCAAGGAGGAGGTCGTAGCCGCCGAGGACGAGAATGCCGAGTACGCGGCCTCCGCCAAGCTCCTGCCTTCCAACCAGGCGATCGCTGATGAGGTCGCGGCCAACGATGGCGCGATCGGCTACATCGGTCTTGGTTATCTGACCGACACGGTCAAAGTCATCGCTGTCGATGGGGTCAAGGCTTCGATCGAGACCGCGATGGATGGCAGCTACGCCATCAGCCGCTACCTCTACATGTACAGCAACGGGGAGCTCAGCGGCGTCATGCAAGCCTACATGGACTGGATCCTCGGCTCCGACGGTCAGCAGATCGTCGCGGACGAGGGCTTCGTCCCGCTGCAGTAGCGTGGCGGCGCGCTCAGACTCCACGCGCCTACGGGTCCTCGGTCGCACGGCCACACGCCGTGCGACCGAGGCCGTCGTTCGCGCCATAGTGTTCGCATGCGGTTGGCTCGCCATCGTCATCCTGGCGGCCATCGCACTGTTCTTGTTCACCAACGCGCTGCGCTCCCTCGATGAGGTGGGGCTCACGACGATGCTCTCGGGCACCGCGTGGTATCCCACCTCAAACAACGCGCAGTTCGGCTTTCTCCCGCTCATCGTAGGCTCCCTGTTCGTCACCACGGTTGCTCTGGCGGTCTCGGTGCCCCTGGGCATAGGTGCAGCGGTCTATCTTGCGGAGTTCGCACATGACACGGCCCGCGAGGTCGCCAAGACCGTTGTCGAGTTCATGGCAGCGGTGCCCTCGGTCGTATACGGCCTTATCGGCGTGGCGGTCCTGATTCCGTGGGTGCGGGTCACCTTTGCGCTTGATAGCGGCATGACCGCGCTTACCGGAGGCATCGTGCTGGGCGTGATGTCTATCCCAACAGTGCTGTCTATTTCCGAGGACGCCCTCCATGCCGTGCCCGACTCCCTGCGCCAGGGTTCTCTTGCCCTGGGCAACACGCGATGGCAGACCGTTCACAAGGTGGTGCTCCCAGCGGCATCATCGGGCATCTTCGCCGCCGTCATGCTCGGACTAGGACGCGCCATCGGTGAGACCATGGCGGTTCTCATGCTCACCGGCAACGCCGCCGTCATGCCTACGAGCGTGTTCGAGTCAGTGCGAACGATGACCGGTACGATAGCCGCCGAGATGGGCGAGGTCGTGCGCAAGGGTCTGCACTACTCGGCTCTGTTCTCGGCAGGTCTTGTGCTGTTCGCTATCACGTTCATCATCAATCTTGCGGCGGACCTTGTGTTGGAGCGCCAGCGCAAGAGGTGGCGCCGATGAGCAGGATCCGGCGCGCGCGTATGGCCGAGACGGTCGCCAAGGTCATGCTTGGGCTCATGGCGGCAACGGTCGTAGCCATTGCAGTTGCGGTGTTCGCCTATATCGTTTCCAGGGGCTATCGCGCCAT
Source organism: Coriobacteriia bacterium (assembly GCA_041595875.1). Taxonomy (GTDB): domain Bacteria; phylum Actinomycetota; class Coriobacteriia; order Anaerosomatales; family Anaerosomataceae; genus UBA2279. The sequence continues at coordinate 3,185 of JBFHJN010000006.1, read as the reverse complement.
CAGTTGGGACTTCCTGACGACCAACCCGGTGAAGCTTGGTCGCGAGGGCGGCATCGGGCCTGCGATCGCTGGCACGTTGTGGCTCGTTGGACTGACGGCTGCGTTCACCCTGCCTATCGGCGTGCTTGCCGGCGTGTATCTCTCGGAGTATGCGCCCAGAAACATCCTCACCCGCGCCATCCGCCTTGCTATCACGAACATGGCGGGGGTGCCTTCGATCGTGTACGGACTGTTCGGCCTTGCCGCCTTCGTGATGCTGGCGAACTTCAAGGTCTCGGTTCTTTCCGGCGCGCTGACCTTGACGTGCATGACGCTGCCGGTGGTTATCACCGCCACCGAGGAGGCGCTCAGGCAGGTGCCACAGGACTTGCGTCACGCCTCGCTGGCTCTTGGTTCCACGAAATGGCGCACCGTCCAGAAGGTCGTCTTACCGGCATCGATGCCGGGCATTCTCACCGGCTCGATCCTGGGCCTCGCACGTGCCGCCGGTGAGACCGCCCCTATCCTGTTCACTGCTGCGGTGTTCATGTCTCCGCAGATACCGCAGTCACCCATGGACCGCGTGATGGCTCTGCCATACCACATTTACGCGCAGGTCACGTCCGTACCCGGTTGGAGCGAAGACCTCGTGTGGGGAACCGCGCTGGTTCTTGTCGTCGGGGTCAGTACCGTGAGCGTGGCCGCCGCGGTATGGCGCTCTGTACAAAGGAGGAAGATCCGGTGGTAGAAGCCAAAGGCAGCTTCACACTTGAAGGGGTGTCGGTGGCCTATGGGCGCGACCTCGTCATCGAGGGTGTTGATATGCAAGTCCCGTCCAGGGCCGTCACCGCACTCATCGGTCCGTCTGGATGCGGCAAGTCCACGTTGCTGCGGTGCTTGAACCGCATGAATGACGAGTTGGGCAACGTGCACGTCGGCGGACGCATCACCCTGGACCAGCAGAGCATCATGGGCAAAGCGATGGATCCCGTCGAGCTCCGCATGCGAGTGGGGCAGGTCTTCCAGCGGCCTAACCCGTTTCCCATGTCTATCTACGACAACGTCGCGTATGGCCCGCGGACACAGGGCATTCGACGTCGCGGTGACCTTGACGAGCTGGTAGTGGAGTCTTTGCGACGCTCGGCGCTCTATGACGAGGTCAAGAAGAACCTCAAGAAGCATGCTTTTGAGCTCTCCGGTGGCCAGCAGCAGCGTCTATGCATCGCGCGTGCTTTGGCGACCACGCCAGAGGTGCTGCTGATGGACGAGCCGGCATCAGCGCTCGATCCCATCTCGACACAGCAGATCGAGGACACGATCGTCGAGCTCAAGTCCTCGGTGACCGTGGTCATCGTCACTCACAATATGCAGCAGGCTGCCCGCATCTCTGATCGGACAGCCTTCATGCTGCGTGAGTCGATGGAAGAGCCTGCTCATCTTATCGAGATGGGGGATACGAAGAAGATATTCACCAATCCCGATGACAAGCGCACCGAGTCATACATAACGGGGCGCTTTGGCTAGGGGGAGACACATCTCAATACGAAAGGCCCGCTAGTCGCGGGCCTTTCGCGTTCCTCTTTGAAAGAGGAGCGAGATGCGCGGGGGGACGCGTCTCGCTTAGTTCGAGCGGCGTGTCCCGCTTCCGAGGGGGGGAGGGGTTGCGGGTCGCTCAGCTCTGTTAAGCATTAAGCAATGTGTATGCCAAAACCGCGACACCTAGAGGGCTTCGCCGTCTTGCGCTAGCGGCTCTTTGGGCTTGTCTCGCATAGCAGACGTGGCTTGGTCAGCAGCATGAGACAGTACGCCAGCAAGACCAGGGCGCCTGCGAAGATCGCCCACGTCACACCGATGGCATCTGCGAGCGCGCCAAAGGCCAGCGATCCAAACGGCATCATTCCCATGAAGGAGAGTACGAACAGTGCCATAACACGGCCGCGGAGTTCGTTGGGAACCGCCGTCTGCAGGTTGGTGTTGATGCTGGATACGCAGGCCAAGAAGACTGCTCCCAGTGCCACAAGCAGTACAGCCACCAGCACGTAGGCGCGTACGAAGGACAACGCCAGGACGCCTACAGCCATGGCCGTGAGCGAGTAGCGGATGATGCTCTCGCGCTTCACGCTTCTGGGGAGTGAGGCCACCGTCAGCGCACCTATGAGCGCTCCGGCGCCATTGAAGCCCATCAGCGCCGAGTAGCCGGTGCTCCCAAGACCAAGGGTGTCAGCCGCGAACGCGGGCAGAAGCGTCATGAATGGCATCCCGAAGATGGTGAGCATCACTGCCGTCAGAAGGTGCATGGCCACGTGCGGATGCTTGCGTGCGTAGGCCAGACCGGCGCCCAGGCCGCCGTCATCCGGCGCATCCGCCGCGCGCCGCACCTGGTTCGGTCTGATCACGGTAAGCGCCCAGATGACGAAAAGGAAGCTTGTCGCGTTGATCACGAAGACCGCGGTAATACCCAGTTGTTCGTTCGCGCTGAATGCGGCGATGATCGCGGCTGTCACCATAGGCCCAATGAGCCGTGCGGCGTTGAACTGCGCGGAACTGAGCGCGATAGCGTTCAGCAACGAAGAGCGAGGCACGAGGTCTGGCACCATCGCTTGCCAGGCAGGGAACATGAACGCCGAGACGACACCGCCAGCGAGCGACAGTCCATAGATCCATGCCATCGTGAAGTGACCCGTTTGGTTGAGCGCTGCAAAAGCAATGGCTTGCCCCATCAAAATGACCTGCGAGACGATCAGCAGCTTTCGGCGGTCGAGCCGGTCTGCAAGAGTGCCGGCGAATATGGTGAGCAAGAAGACGGGGATGCCTGTGAGGAAGTTGACCAGGCCGAGCGACGACGACGACCCCGTGAGCTGGTAGACGACCCAGCCGAGCGCCACTGTCTGCGTCCATGTCCCGATGTTGGACAGCAGCGCTCCAAAGAAGAAGTACGTGTAGTCGCGGTAGCCGAATGACTCGAAGGTCTTGAGGCCACGGAGTATTCGCCGAGGAGGGCTGGAGACGTCCGCTTCATAGGTGGGCGTGTCCTGGGGCAGGGGAGCCTGTGGTTCATGGGGCTTGGTGAGTGGGGTGCCAGACACAGTGACGGACTCAACTCCTTTGTGGAAATGCAAGCGTCGCCCCGGGCGATGGCCCGGAGCGACGCTGTATGCGCCGAGATGTCAGTCTACACCTACTCGCAGATGATGCGCATGGCCTCG
>JBFHJN010000005.1:0-72170 GCA_041595875.1 Coriobacteriia bacterium | reverse complement strand
CCCCGTCCCATCACCACGTTCGATTCCCTTGAGGCCGAACTAGGACTCTGACCGTTTGTGGTAGCGGGTGTTTGCCCGCGGTATCATGCTGAGGTGCGCCCTGAGGCGCCGATCTGCCAAGGAGGGCACATGGCCATCAACGACCTGCGTGATTTCATGGCGTTGCTTGAGAGCAAAGGGCAGCTGAAGCGCATATCCGCCGAGGTTGACCCGTTTCTGGAGATATGCGAGATCACCGACCGGGTGAGCAAGGCCGTCGGCCCGGCGCTGCTTTTTGAGAATCCTATCAATCGCTCCACTGGCGAGCGATACGGAATGCCCGTCGTCATCAACCTCATGGGTAGCTATGACCGCATGGCTTGGGCGCTCGGTGTAGACGCCGAGACGGGAACGTGGCGAGACCTTGACGCCAAAGGCAAGCAGCTGATGGATCTGTTGCCGATGGATATGCCCGCTTCAATGAAGGGCAAGCTCGACGCACTGATGGGGCTTAAAGACCTGGCCGGCGCCGGCGCGCGCGAGGTCAAGGCCGCGAAGGCGGAGTGTCAGCAGGTAGTCCTTCGCGGTGACGAGGTCGACTTGAGCAAGCTGCCCGTCTTGACCACGTGGCCGGAGGACGGCGGGCCCTTTGTGACGCTGCCGCTCGTCGTGACGCGCGATCTCAAGGGCAAGCCGAATATCGGCATGTACCGATTGCAGGTCTTCGATCGGAACACGACAGGGCTCCACATCCACAAGCACCATGATGGTGCGAAGAACATGCGTGAGTGGCAGGAGGCGGGGGAGAGCCGGATGCCGGTCTCCGTCGCGCTCGGTGCCGACCCGACCACTATCTTCTCGGCCACCGCACCCGCACCGCCCATCATCGACGAGTACCTGCTATCCGGTATCTTGCGCGGCGAGAGCGTGGAGGTCGTCAAGTGCCTGACCAACGACCTCCTTGTCCCCGCGCACGCGGAGATCGTGCTTGAAGGCTACGTGGAGATCGGTGAGACGCGTTGGGAAGGTCCGTTCGGCGATCACACCGGCTACTACTCGCTGGCTGACGACTTCCCGGTATTCCACGTAGAAGCCATCACTATGCGCAAAGACGCGATCTATCCCGCCACGATCGTCGGCCAGCCGCCCATGGAGGACTGCTACCTGGGTAAGGCGACCGAGAGGCTGTTTCTGCCGGTGATCCGGGCGATGCTGCCTGAGGTCATCGACTACGACCTGCCTTTGGAGGGCGTGTTCCACAACTGCGCCATATTCCAGATCAAGAAGGAGTTCGCGGGCCAGGCGTTTCGCGTCATGAATTTCGCATGGTCCATAGGGCAGATGATGCTCACCAAGTACGTCATCGTCGTCGATGAGGAAGTCGACTGCCACGACTACTCCCAGGTGGCCTGGCGTTGCTTCAACAACGTCGATCCAAGCAGGGACCTGCTCATCAGCAAGGGTCCTCTCGACAAGCTTGACCATTCCAGTAACTTCGAGAGCTTCGGCTACAAGATGGGGATTGATGCCACGCGTCCCGTTCCCGGTGAAGGGCATACCCGCGAGTGGCCCGAGCCTATGAAGATGACGCCCGAGGTCACCGCCCGTGTGAACGCGATGTGGGACGAGCTCGGTCTGTGAGCAAGATAGCCGAGAAGACCAGGGTGCTGTTGGAGCTCGTCAAGTTCGAGCACTCGATATTCGCGCTCCCGTACGCATACATCGGCGCACTGTACGCGGCGGCCCCTGGCTGGCCCACATTGTCTGAGTTCGTGTGGGTGACCGTGGCGATGGTAGGCGCGCGCAGTTTCGCGTTTGTCGTCAACCGCGCCGCGGACAAGGAGATAGACGCCCGAAACCCCAGAACGGCAGGGCGTGCGATCCCTGCAGGGCTCATCAAGGCGTGGGAGCTGTGGCTGTTCTCGGCTGTTGTGCTGGGGACGTTCCTGTTCGCTGTGTGGCAGCTGGAGCCCATCATTCGCTGGCTGTGGCCCATCGTGCTCGGGGTGTTTGTGATCTATCCGTACACGAAGCGCTTCACGCCGCTGTGCCACTACTGGCTCGGTCTGTGCCTGGGCCTTGCGCCGGTGGGCGCATGGGTCGCCGTGAGCGGGTCTGTCGGCGATCCGGCTCCGTGGGTCCTGGGTGCCGCTGTGGCGCTTTGGACGGCAGGTTTCGACATCATCTACGCCACTCAGGATGTCGAGTGCGACGTCCGCGATGGTGTGCATTCGATGCCGGCCGATCTTGGGGTCAGAAGCGCTCTTGTGCAGACGCGCATCGCTCACTTGCTGACGGTCGCCCTTCTGGTGGCAGGCGGGCTTCTCGCAGGCGCGGGTTGGCCCTGGTACGCGGGTGTGGGTGTGGCGGCCGCCCTCATGTGGTATGAGAACAGCATCGTGAAGGCGGATGATCTGACTCGAGTGAACGCCGCATTCTTCACCGTGAACGGAGTCATCGCGGTGGTCGTAGGTGCCGGTGCCGTTATAGACCGACTCATCGGCTAGAAAGGGAAGCCATGGCTCGCATCGCAGTGATCATGACCGGGGCCTCCGGTAGCGTGTACGGCATGCGTCTCACGGAGCAGTTGCTGGTGTTGGGCCACGAAGTGGTCTTCTGCGCGACTGAGACGGGCCGTGAGGTGTGCGCATACGAGCTGGGCTTCGAACTGCCCGCAGATGACGCCACGGCCGCTCGTAACGTCCTCGCTGCATTTCTCGAGGTGAGCGGGACCGATGCTTTGCGCATCGCGTACGCCGATGACCTGTTCGACCCGATCGCCAGCGGCTCTTCACCGCTTGATGCGGTGGTGGTGGCTCCTGCGAGCATGGGGTTCTGCGCGAGTGTGGCAGCCGGACTTGGCTCGGACCTGCCCGAACGAGCTGCCGACGTCGCTCTCAAGGAGCGACGCCCCTTGGTGATCATGCCACGGGAGACGCCACTGTCGTTGGTGCACCTGCGCAACCTGGTCTCGTTGACGGAGTCCGGAGCGATAGTGGTGCCGGCGATGCCCGCGTTCTATCAGAAGCCGGACACCATCGACGACCTTGTGTCCTTCGTTGTAGGCAAAGTGCTTGACGTCTTGCGCATCGAGCACAACCTCTTCAATAGGTGGGGAGCCTAAATGGCCGAGAAGACTGCATCGATGACATCCGATGAGGACTCACGTCCAACCTCGGCGGCCGAGCGGAAGCTGGGTATGCGACTTGTCGCCTGGACACGGTTCATCGTCATAATCCCGGTCTTGGGGTTGTTCATCGGGTCGATCTCCATGGTGGTTCTTGCGACCGGTGAGGCCGTGAGTTCCGTGGGAGCGATCATCGCCAAGCAGTCCTCACTCAAGGAGGCGACGGTCGCATTCATCGAGCTGGCGGATGTATACCTGCTGGCGATCGTGCTGTACATCATGGCACTGGGGCTGTTCGAGCTTTTCATCGACAATCGCCTTCCGTTGCCCGCATGGTTGAAGATCCGTCATCTTGAGGACCTGAAGGAGAAGTTGGTCAGTGTCGTCATCGTTGTGCTAGGGGTTCTGTTCCTCGGCAAAGTGACTGAAGGTAGCGCGACCTACCTGGAGCTGCTGTATCTGGGCGGCGGGATAGCGCTCGTGAGCGCCGCGCTCACGTACTTTGTGGGTCGGGTGCTGGTGAAGGGGCACCATGATCCTCAGTGAGGTTGACGAGAACCTACGTTCGGTAGCACAATCGAGTGAGTACATGGATCCTTCGTAGCAGCGTCACCAGTAGCAGCAACAGTCGTAGCAGTAGTCGTAGAACAGAAGGAGATCGCCATGACCTTGGCGCAGGCGCGTAAGCGCTTCCCTCTCGTACCCCGTGACATCCTCAAGTGGGCTCTCGAGAACATCACTGATCCGCAGGACCTCGAGGTCGGACTGTATCGTCTCGACCAGGCGCGGCAGATCCAGGTGCGGTACGGAGTCTAGTTCTCCGGTCGCGCCGATCCGCCGATAGGATCGTACCGCGGTTCCCCCTCCTCCTCACTGCGGTGTTCAGGCGGATCGCGCGCAAGAAGAAAGGACCCGCCCCCTGTGATAGGGGCGGGTCCTTCTCGCATCCATGGAGGCGACGCCCGGATTCGAACCGGGGATAAGGGCTTTGCAGGCCCCTGCCTTGCCACTTGGCCACGTCGCCATCTTGCGGTGCCTGGCGCACCGCTTCAATCAAAGAAGGTCGGCCAGGAGGGCTTTCGCTACTACTCCTTGGGCCGACCTCCGAGGTATCTATGGAGCGGACGACCGGATTCGAACCGGCGACCCCAACCTTGGCAAGGTTGTGCTCTACCAACTGAGCCACGTCCGCGCGCAAGGGGTAGTCTACCAAGGGGTATGGGGCGGTGCAAGGATGAATTCCAAAGAGTTCAAATCTCCCTGGAAAGGTACTGGCACAATCGGCACATCCTGATACAATAGGCTCCGCTGTCCTGCAAGACAGCGTGTACGGGCGCTTAGCTCAGTGGGAGAGCACTTCCTCGACGCGGAAGGGGTCATAGGTTCAAATCCTATAGCGCCCACCAAATGTACAGAGGCCTCGGCTGTCGCCGGGGCCTCTTTGTATTCGTGCACAGAACACGTCGTATCTCGGGGTATAATCGCCCAAAGCCAGCCGATGGAGGGAAGTCTATGCGTGGCTTCAGGGTTTCTGCATTGTCTCTGACGCTCTGTGTCGCCCTTCTATCCGTATCATCTTCGGCGCTGGCTGCGACGAGGACGACCGAGTGGCCCAGCGGGACGGTCAGGGTGTCTGTCGATGCCACGCGTGTCTCCGGAGCTACCCGATATGACACCGCAGCCGCGATCGCGCAGGCGAGCTATCCGGGTTGGGCGGACGTCTCCAATGTGGTGATAGCATCCGGATTGGACAAGTCGCTGGCAGACCCGCTCGCCGCCGGAGGGCTTTGCTGGGCGTATGACGCACCTATCTTGCTTGTTGAAGATACTTCTGTCCCGGTAAGCACCAAGGCTGCGCTGGAGGCTATCGTCTCTGCGAACACCACCGTGACCGTGACCGTGGTCGGGGGTACGCGCTCGGTCTCGCAATCGTGCGTGTCCGCTCTCGAGGCTATCGTGGGGGAGGGGCAGGTGCTGCGTCCCTTCGCCGGCGTCGATCGCTTCGATACCGCCGCGCTGATCGCGGCTGAAGTCAGCCGCGTGGCATCCAGCAGTCCTTCGCTCGAAATGCCTGACGTCGTGCTTGTGGCAAACGGGCTCGACGGGCAGTTCGATGCCTTGGCCTTGTCGGCCATCAGCGCTCGAATCGGAGCGCCGGTCTTGTTCGCGACGCTTTCCAGCGTCCCCGCTCAGACGAGTGCCGCGCTCAAAGCGCTTGCACCGGGCGAGATCATCGTCGCCGGTGGTACGGCGGTCGTGAGCAGCAAGACATACGACGCTCTCGGCGCCTCCGAGCGTTGGGCAGGATCCAACAGGTACGGCACGGCAGCGGTCGTGGCCGCAAAGGCTATCGGTCGGGACTGGCTTGACGGGAGTGCGTTCGGGGTGGCGGCGGCGCTGCCCGACGCCTTGACGGGCTCGGTACTGTGCGCGAAGTCCGGCATGCCGTTGTTGTATACCACGCGCACACGCGTCAGCGCCGAGCTTGCCCGGTTTGTGGAGAAGCGAGAAAGCCAGATGTCCTCGTGTACCGTGTTCGGGGGAACGGCGGTCATCTCGGCAGACACAGTGAAGCAACTGGAGGGTGCTCCGGCTCGTCCTGTGCTCACTGCTCCTAAGTCGACCCTGACGGCCAAGTATGCGAGGGTCACAGTCACCACGGGCGTGAACACCAGCGAATGCAGGCTGTACGCAGGTGACAAGCTGCTCGCTACCAAGGCCGCGAATTCCTACGGGACCGTGGACTTCGGCAAAGTCGCGATGCCTGCATCTGGCGAGAAGCTGCGGGTGGAAGCGGGTAATCCCGAAGACGGGCTCGCTTCCGCAAGCATGACCATTCGCCGGCTCAGCTACCCGGCAAGCACATGCATAGTCGTGGATAAGTCGGATTTCCGGTTGTACTGGGTTAAGTCGGATGAGTTGATCAGCTCGTATCCTGTGGCGATCGGCCGGGTCGGCATGGAGACCCCTGTTGCGACATGGAAGATCCTTGCGAAGTATCAGACCGACCCTTCAGGTGTGTATGGTCCCCGGAAGATGCGGATGTTCCGGCAGTATGGCAGCAGTTTCGTGTACACCGCGTATGCGATCCACGGAACCAACGAACCGTGGGTGATAGGCACGAAGGCATCGCACGGGTGTATCCGGATGTACAACTCAGACGTCCTGAAGCTCTACCCGCAGGTACCGATCGGAACCTTGGTCCAGACGCGACTCTAGCTTTGGCCAGGATGCTCGCCAGGACCGGTGAGCACCTTGGAGCTGGGGTCGACGATGAATGTGGCTGCTCCGGGCAGGACACGCGCGGACATCGGCGTGCGTCGTTCCAGTGTATCTCCGTCTGCCTGAAGTGGAAGCGAAGGACTGGCGGATACCGTGATGTTGCTGGCGGTGTGTATCTCCAGAGCGGGTCGTGCCGGGTGATGGCCGACCCGGTCGAGCAAAGCCGCCCACACCGCCGGAATGAGACCCGCCACGCTGCGGGTCTTGACGATGACGACTTCGAACAGGCCATCTCGGGCATCGCTGTTGTGGGTGACCGAGAGGTCGAACTGTATTCGTGCCAGATTCACCAGCAGCACCGCGATGCCGGTGGTCTTTATGCGGTCGCCATCGAGCGTTATCTCGAATTCGGAAACGGTCGGTTGAAGATTCTGGATGGCGCTGATGATGTAGGCGCCTTCTCCGATGACCGGCTTGAGTTCGCGGGCACCGTCCATCACGGCTGCGTCGAAGCCTGCGCCGGCGATTATGACGAAGCCCGAACGACGTTCGTCTGCTGTGCCCTCGCCGGTCAGGATCTCACCCAGGTCGATGTCCACGGCGACGCCGTTCATGGTCAGGTCTGCAAGGGCCTCCGGGTCCAGGGGCATCTTCAGATTGCGTGCAAGGAGATTCGCGGTGCCGGCAGGGTAGGCCAAGATGGGTACGCCGGTGCTTCGAAGCTCGTAGGCGATGGCCGAGACGGTCCCGTCGCCTCCGGCGGCCACGACTTTGTCGTAGTGGTCGGCGTCTCTGACGAGATGAGACACGTCGGCACCCTCGTTGAGGAAACGGAGCGTCACCTCGGCGCCCGATTCTCCAAGAGCCCGTACGAAGGCGTACAGACCCTGATCGCCCCATCCGGAGCGCATGTTAGCCACCATGAGGATGTTCAACGTGGCCCCTGCCTCGTGAATGTCGAAGCCCGGCGAGCTTTGGGATACACTCGATTCTCAACAATGATACGGCATCTACAAGGCAAGATGAGAGGACCGTGTGCTTACGTGTACATAACCGATTCGCAGGCTCTTTCATCGTTCGTCGCGTCCATCAGTGATGCGAAGGTCATCGTTATCGACACGGAGTTCATGCGCGAGAAGACGTACTACGCCAGGCTCTGTCTCATTCAGATCGGTGTTGGCGAGGTCGTTGCTGCGATCGACCCTCTCGCGATATCCGACCTCGGTCCGCTCTGGCGCTTGCTTGAGCGTCCGGAGATCACCAAGGTGTTCCACGCAGGCTCCCAGGATGTCGAGATCCTCTATCGCGAGATGGGCAAGACCCCGGCGCCAGTGTTCGACACGCAGATTGCGGCCACGCTGGCGGGGCAACCAGCACAGGTGGGCTACGGGCAGCTGGTGCGCTCGGTGTTGGGAGTGGAGCTCGACAAAGGCGACTCGTTCACAGACTGGGCAGCGCGTCCTTTGAAGCAGACGCAGATCGAGTACGCGCTCAACGATGTCCGCTACCTCACTGAGCTGTACACACGGCTCCACGATCAGCTGGTGGAGGCAGGCAGACTGGCCTGGCTTTCCCAAGACTTCGAACGTATGGCTGACCCTGCTACCTACGATGTCGTTCCAGAAGAGCAGTGGCGACGGGTCAAGAGGGCATCTGCTCTGGATCGCAAGGCCCTGGCTGTGCTGCGGAGCGTCGCGGCGTGGCGAGAGCTTGAAGCGCAAAGGCGTGACTTGCCCAAGCGTTGGGTCATCGGCGACGAGAGTCTCATCGAGGTCGCCCGGAGAGCCCCTCAGGATTCGGCATCATTGAGCGCCATCAGGGGTCTTGGGGATCGGGCCGTCGGTCGATTCGGCGCTGGCATCATCGCAGCGGTGGCCGACGGGCTGGCTGTTCCGGAAGAGGAGCGCCCTCGTCTGGCGAAGCGGAAGAGGGGGCCGAAGGCGGCCGCGCAGCTCTCCGATCTGCTCGGGGTGCTCGTGCGTATCCGCGCACGCGAGCACGGCGTCGCCCCCACGCTGCTTGCCACTCGCGATGAGATCGAGAGCTTTGCCGAGGGAGAGCGTGAGAACTGTCCTCTCATGGTGGGCTGGAGGCACACTCTGGTCGGCGCGGAGTTGGAGGCGCTTGTTCGCGGTGATATCTCTCTTCGCGTCTCCGACGGAGAAGTGGTGGTCGAGCAGCGCTAAGCTGTCCCACGGTGTCAGTGGTGCGGGATATCATGGCGCGAGAGGCAAGGAGGGGCTGTGACAACAGAAAACAGGGCACTCAGCGTCTCTGACGCCATGCGCATGGCTAAGGGTGCGCTAGAGCGCGTCCAGGTGCGGGTGTTGGGTGAGGTCTCCGAATGCACCGTCAAACCCGGATACAAGGCCGTGTACTTCACTCTGGGTGACGAGTTCGCGGTTCTGCCGTGCCTGATGTGGCGCGACGTCTATGCGGCGTCAGGTATGGACTTGCGCGCGGGAATGCTGGTGGAAGTGTCGGGATCGTTCACTGCCTACGCTCCCAAGGGGCGCATGCAGTTCCAGGTGCGCAACATGGCGCCCGCAGGTGAGGGCGTCTTGCGCATGCAGGTTGCCGCGCTTGCCCGACGCCTCGAAGACGCCGGGCTGATGTCTGATGCGCGCAAGCGGCCTATCCCTGAGTTCCCTACGCGTATAGGACTCGTCACCTCACCCCGGGGGAAGGCGGTGCACGACGTCATACGTACCCTGAGGCGCCGCTATCCTGTGGCAGAGCTCGTCATTGCAGGCGTTCGTGTCGAGGGTGAGGGGGCGGCGGATGCCATCGCCGGCGCACTGGCCATGATGTCTGCCGGAGGAGACGTCGATGTGGTCATCCTCGCACGGGGTGGGGGCAGCTATGAGGACCTGATGCCGTTCAACACGGAGGAGGTGGCCCGGGCGGTCGCGGCCAGTCGTCCGCCGGTGGTCAGCGGCATCGGTCATGAACCGGATAACACGATCGCCGATATGGTGGCAGACCTCCGTGCATCGACCCCGACAGCGGCAGCGGAAGCGGTGGCACCGTCTGTCGACGAGTTGGGCAAGCGACTCGATGGAAGGGCCCGCTTGCTGGGAAGGGCACTGCATCACAGTATCCGTGGCAGTGAGCATCGTTTGCGTCTGTTGCAGCAGCGGCCCGTCATGCGCGAGCCGGCTTGTCTGTTCAGTACCTCGATGCAGGCTTTGGACCTTGCAGATGTCGCCCTGCGCCGCGCATTGCCTGCTCGGCTTGTCAGGGACCACGAGGCGCTCACCCATTGCGAGCAAGGCCTGGCTCGCGTGGCCGGTCGTCTGACGGAGCGTCATGAAGACGCCATCGCCCGGAGCGGAGAACGTCTGACGGACGCCGGACAACGGATGATGGAGAGAGCCATGGTCGAAGTGACCGGGTACTCCGCAAGGCTGGATGATCTGTCTCCTTTGGCCATCCTCCGGCGCGGATACGCGGTATGCTATGACTCGTCAGGCAGCAGGGTCGTGCGGTCGGCCGATGATGTCGCAGTGGGCGATCGCGTCGCCGTCCGCCTTGCCGAGACGAGACTCGGCTGTGTGGTTGAGACTGTCAGATCGGAGAGCTAGATGGATGAGTTGGACAAGTCCGTGGATGAGTTGTCCTTTGGGGCAGCCCTGTCCGAGCTTGAGCAGATCGTCAAGGCACTGGAGAGCGGCCAGCTCGAGCTGGAAGATGGCCTGGCCCGGTATGAGCGGGGAGTGAGCCTGCTGAGGGCATGTAGGTCCAAGTTGGCAGATGCTGAACAACGCGTCACCATGCTGGTAGGGGAGCTTGACGAGGATGAGGCGAGCGACGCCTGACCGTTCGCGAGTCTCGAGTCGTGAGCTGAAGAGGAGGGAACCACGTGTCAGAATGCATCTTCTGTATGGTCGCAAAGGGCGAGATACCTTCGAAGATGGTCTTCGAGGATGATGAGCTGATCGCTTTCGACGACATCGCCCCTCAAGGGCCGGTGCACACGCTGATCATCCCGAAGCAGCACTACGCGAACATGAGCGACAACGTCCCGGAAGAGCTGCTGGGCAAGCTGTTTGCGGCTGTATCGCGAGTGGCCCAGCTCAAAGGGATCGAAGAGTCCGGTTATCGTGTCATCGTGAACTCGGGGGCGGACGCTTCCCAAACGGTTCACCACTTGCACATCCATGTGATAGGCGGCAAGCCGATGTCGCACGGCATGGTGAACTTCTCTGACAGAGCGTGATCAACCGGAGGTCTGATGAAGGATGTCGCTGTAGTCACTGAGAGCACTGCCGATCTAACGCCCGAGATCTGTGCGGAGTACGACATCTCGGTCGTCGAGCTCAGCTTCACCATCGGAGACAAGGTCTACCTCAACAGTGAGCTCACTCAGGAGGAGTTCTTCGCGAAGATGGCGGAGTCCCGAGAGCTCCCGAAGACGTCGCTGCCTTCGGTGGGCGCGTTCGTCGAGATGTACCGTCGCAGACTCCAAGACGCGGAGTCCGTCGTGTCGATCCATGTCTCCAATGCGCTTTCCGGGACGATCGACGCCGCTCGCGAGGCCGCCCGGGAGTTCGGAGATCGCGTACATGTGGTCGACAGCCTGAACCTGAGTTGGGGCGAAGGGCTACAGGTCATCGAAGCGGCGCGCGCGGCTGCTTCCGGCGCTTCCTGGCAAGACGTGGTCAAGGTGACAGAATCAGCCCGCGACAGACTGCGGATGGTTGTCGGGATCGATTCGCTTGAGAACCTCGCCAAGGGTGGCCGAATAGGGAGAGTGTCTCAGTTCCTTGGCGGAATACTGAAACTGCGCGTCCTTTTCACGGTGAACCCGGAAGGCTCGTTTGCCCCGGTTGCTCGGATACGCGGTGCCCAGGCGGGCCTTGTCGAGACGATGCGGTGGGTCACAGAGAAGATGGAGAACCATCAAGGGGCCACGTTCGCGGTGATGCATGCCATGTCACCCGAGAAGGCCGAGTGGCTCCGGGCAGAGATCGAGTCCAAGTTCGATGTCGTTGCCATGTATGTGGTCAAGGCTGGTCCGGTGATAAGCACGCACACGGGAACAGGTTGGGGCGTCGCACTTCTGCCCGCAGAGACTGCCGATGCCTGACGGAGTCGCCGTCACGTTCTCGCCTGGCGGGGAGCGCGTCGTGGTACCTGAGGGGACCACTGTGCTGGAGGCTGCCACCAGGGCAGGGCTGCACATCGTGGCTACGTGCGGTGGTAGGGGAACGTGCGGCAAGTGCGCGGTTCGTGTGCTGGACGGCGAGCCGGGAAGGGTGCTTCCCGCTCCTCGAGCCGTGCGTATGCCAAAAGGCGTCTATCTCGCCTGTCTGCTCACTGTCGAGTCGCCGGTGACGATCAAGGCGCTCAATGTCATGAAGCCTCCGCGAAACTGACCCTGAACGTGGAACGACCCCGGTCTTCAGACCGGGGTCGTCCTATTCCTTCCCTGGTTACCCCTGAGTCTCCGTAGCCTAGAGCGGCTCTTTCGAGCTGCTTCATCGCGATGCCGGTCAACGATGAGTCTACACCCGGTGTAGTGCGGATTCTCCGCATCACACCATCGTCAGGGAAGGGAATCTGCGTCTACTCAGAAGGTAACTCATGGCAAAGACATATGCAACAGTTGTTACATGCGACTATTTTCCGAGTGACGGGGTATATGGTGCCGCCTACCGAGAAATCGCAGCCGCCGACCTGAGTGAGCGCCGTCCCAGCCGTTTCGTCCCTTTACGATGGTCACGGGGGACGCTGTGTCCTCCTGCTATGTAGGTCAAAGCAGTCCGGGCGTCGTTTCGTTCGGATGGCTTGTCAAAGACGAGGAGGCGAGAGTATGACGGATTCGAACGCCATCGAATCGCTGTCCCACGAGTATCGTGTTGTCCAACCGCAGGCATGGGTGACAGAGCGAGCGCACATTCAGACGATGGACGAGTACGAAGAGCTCTATCAGCGCTCGATCGATGATCCAGAAGGCTTCTGGGCCGACATGGCCGACGAGATGCTCCATTGGCACAAGAGGTGGGACAAGGTACTGGATTACGACTTCCATCAGCCACGTGTCGAGTGGTTCAAGGGTGGCAAGCTCAATGTCACCTACAACTGCGTTGACCGTCACCTGGAAGGTTGGAGACGGAACAAAGCGGCCCTGATCTGGGAGTCCGATGAAGGCCGCACGAAGATGTACACCTATCAGTCGCTGTACTACAAGGTGTGCAAGTTGGCGAATGTCCTCAAGAAGCACGGCATCAAGAAGGGCGACCGGGTCGCCATCTATCTGCCGATGATCCCTGAACTCGCGGTCTCGATGCTGGCTTGCGCTCGTATCGGCGCGGTGCACTCGATCGTGTTCGCCGGGTTCAGCTCGTCCGCGTTGCGTGACCGGATCCAGGACTGTGGTGCGCGTATGCTCATCACCGCCGATGAGGGTATCCGCGGCGGTCGCGTGGTTCCCCTGAAGGCCGAGGCGGACAGCGCCCTGTACGAGTGCCCCACCATCGAGTCCGTGATCGTCGTATCCCGTGCAAGGACGCGCGTTGACATGGAGCCGGGTCGTGACTTCTGGTATCACGAGGAAGTACGCGCGGCCGACATAAACCGACACTGTGATATCGAGTGGGTCGATGCAGAAGACCCCCTCTTCATCCTCTATACATCGGGTTCCACCGGCAAGCCGAAGGGCGTGTTGCATACCTCAGGTGGATACCTGCTCTACGCGGCGACGACCTTCCGCTATGTGTTCGACTACCACGATGAGGATGTCTACTGGTGCACGGCCGACATCGGTTGGGTCACGGGACACAGCTACATCGTCTACGGGCCGCTTGCTGTAGGTGCGACCACCTTGATGTTCGAGGGCGTTCCCACCTACCCCGACGCGGGGCGTTTCTGGGAGATCGTGGAGAAGCACGGTGTGAACCAGTTCTACACCGCGCCTACCGCGATCCGTGCGCTGATGAAGTCCGGTGAGGACTTCCCGGCGAAGTACGATATGTCCACGCTCCGCGTGCTCGGGACCGTTGGTGAGCCCATCAATCCTGAGGCCTGGATGTGGTACTACAAGAACGTCGGCAACGAGCGCACGCCGATCGTGGACACCTACTGGCAGACCGAGACCGGTGGTCATATCATCACCAACTTCCCCGGTATGACCCCCATGAAGCCGGGCTCGGCGACCAAGCCGTTCTTCGGCATATCCCCGGAGATCGTCAATGAGGACGGCTCACCCACGCCTGTGGGCTCCGGCGGCCGTCTGTGCATAAACAAGCCATGGCCCGGCATGCTGCGTGGCACCTGGGGCGACCCTGAGAACAAGCTCATGAAGGACGTGTACTTCTCGGCATTCCCCGGCAAGTACTTCACAGGTGACGGCGCTCGTGTCGATGACGACGGCTACTACTGGCTCCTGGGCCGCGTGGATGACGTCATCAACGTCTCCGGACATCGTATGGGTACCGCTGAGATCGAGAGCGCCCTGGTGAGCCACCCCAGCGTGGCGGAGGCAGCCGTTGTCGGCTTCCCGCATGACATCAAGGGTGAGGGCATCTACGCCTACGTCATCTTGCGTGAGGGCTTCGAAGAGACGTCCGACCTGCAGAAGATCTTGTCAGGTCATGTTCGCGAGGAGATCGGGCCGATCGCGAAGCCTGACACCATCCACTTCGTGCCGGAGTTGCCTAAGACCCGTTCGGGCAAGATCATGCGCCGCATCTTGCGCAAGATCGCCGGTGGGGAGCGGGATATGGAGGCGTTCGGTGATATCTCGACGCTCGCCGATCCTTCTATCGTGCGCAAGATCCTGGTGACAGCTCCGTAGCTCTCACGGTGCTACAGCATGGAATCAGGGGCGGTGGCCATATGGCTGCCGCCCTTGTCGTATTCAGGGCCTGGAGACTCGCTGTATGAGCTCGAGCAGCTCGGCGTGGAGCACGGGGTTGGCGGCGACCACGTGGCGAGTCCGGGGCGTCCACTGGCGGCCATCGTGATCTGTGATGACGGCACCTGATTCTCGTAGTGCCACGACTCCCGCCGCGGTGTCCCAGGCCTGCAGCCCGAACTCCCAGAACGCATCGGCGCGCCCGGTGGCCACATGACAACAGTCGACCGCCGCTGAGCCGTCCCGACGAATCCCATGCACCGTTCGCATGACCTCGGAGAAGATCGCCAGCTGGCGGCGGAGCGTGGCCTCCCGGTCATAAGGAAAGCCCGTCATGATGAGCGATTCGGATATGGCGGCGGTGTCGGTGCAGGCCGTGGATACGCCGTTCAACGTGGTGCCGCCTCCTACGGATGCCGCCACCAGTTCGTCTGCGGGCACGTTGTAGACGACGCCGACGACGGGGACCCCGTCGTTGAGCAGGGCCACGCTCACCGAATAGCATGGAAAGCCGTGTACGAACGATGTGGTGCCGTCTATGGGGTCGATCACCCACACACTTGGGTCATCAAGTGAGCCCGCATCGACGCCGGCAAGGGCGTAGACCTCGGGCTCCTCGACGACGAACCGCGCGCCTTCGAGCCGTTCCGCGATGGCCGAGCAGACCGCTACTCCCGATGCGATATCGGCATCCGTCACCATGTCCAGCCGGCTGCTCTTGATGCGTACGGCCCCCATGTCGCCGGCCCGGGCCTTGAGGACACCGCCGCCAGCACGTGCCGCTGCGATCGCAGTTGTCAGGTCCTGGTTCATGGCGTCGGCCTCCAACGGTTCGGGTATTCTCAGTGTAGCGGTTAGTGGACGGGTACTTCGGTCTGGGAGGTCTCCATTGGAACGACATCAGGGTTTTGCCGCGTCTGTTCTGAACGAACAGGACGTAGCGGATATCGAGCGGGACGCGCGCAATGCCCGTGGCGCCGTATTGACCATGACCTCCGTTGCCGCATCGGGTCATCCGGGCGGGTCGTTCTCTTCGATGGAGATGTATTCGCTGCTCTACTCTGTTGCGCGCATAGACCCGCAGCGCCCTTTGTGGCCCCAGCGTGACCGGATCGTGGTCAGCCACGGTCACACATCTCCGGGCGTGTACGCAGCTCTGGCGCAAAACGGGTTCTTTCCCGTAGAGGATGCTGTCGCACACTTCCGACAGGCGGGTAGTCCGTTCGAGGGTCACGTGGAGCGTACGGTTCCCGGTGTGGAGTGGTCCACGGGCAATCTAGGGCAGGGCCTCTCGGCAGGTGTAGGCTTTGCGCTCGCAGCGAGGATGACCGGACATGGCTGGCACACGTACGTGGCGATGAGCGACGGTGAGCAGCACAAAGGCCAGGTTGCCGAGGCAAGGCGCTTGGCCGTCAAAGAGCATCTGGTGGATCTGACGGTGATAGTCGACCTCAATGGCATACAGATATCGGGCAGGACCAGCGATGTCATGCCCGTGGACGTGGCAGCGGATTTCGCCGCAGACGGTTGGGGAGTCATCGAGTGCGATGGTCATGATGTGCGCGCTCTCCACGAGGCCATAGCTGCAGCCGCCGGCGACGGATCGCGCCCCTTCGTGGTCGTTGCGCACACGGTGATCGGGAAGGGTGTCTCCTTCATGGAGGGCGAGCCTGAGTTCCACGGCAGAGGATTGAAACCCGATGAGTATGTCCGGGCAATGGCCGAGCTGGGGCTTGAGCCGGAGCTTGAGCGTTTTCGCGAACTGAGAGAACAGCCTCCCGTGACGATGGGCCTTGATGTCGCAGCACGTCCTCTCGCTTTGAAGCAGTCCCGGGGTCGCGAGTACGGTGCGGACGTCGTGACAGACAACAGGTCATCTTGGGGTACTGCTCTCGTAGACATCTCGCGAGAGAACCCCGATCTGCCGATCGCGGTCCTGGACTGCGACCTTGCGGTCTCGGTGAAGACAGACAGCTTCCATGAGCAGCGACCGGACTCGTTCATCCAGTGCGGGGTAGGGGAGCACAACGCCGCTACCGTTGGTGGGGCTCTTTCGGCATCAGGTGTCCTGACCTTCTGGTCGGACTTCGGCATGTTCGGTATCGATGAAGTCTACAACCAGCAGCGGCTGAACGACCTGAATGAGGCGGCGCTCAAGCTCGTGGTCACGCACTGCGGACTTGATGTCGGTGAAGACGGCAAGACGCACCAGTGCCTGGACTATGTGGGCGCTTTCCGCAATACGTTCGGATGGAGAGTGCTCGTCCCTGCGGATGCTAATCAGACAGACAGGCTGGTTAGGGCATGTGCATCGATGCCCGGCAATGTGGCGGTCGCCATGGGTAGATCCAAACTGCCGATCATCACGACCACCGACGGCAAGCCGGTCTTCGGCGGAGACTATGCGTTCGACTACGGCAAGGTCACATGGGCGCGCGAGGGTACAGACGGCGTGATCCTGACCATGGGCACGGTCGCCTGGGCGGCTGTGGATGCGAGCGACCTGCTTCGTGCGCAGGGTTTGTCCGTGGGGGTCGGAATAGTGTCTTGTCCGCTCGAGCTTGATGACGAGGCCATGCGCGCGTCGATGGCTGCTCCCTGGGTGCTTGTCGCGGAAGACCATCACTGGCGCACCGGGCTGTGGGCATCGGTGGCCGAGTGGGCGGCTCTGCACCGGCTCGGCGGGTCCGCGATCGTCCCCTTGGGAGTCAGGGGCTATTCCTCCTCTGGGGCTGCCACGGCCCTTTACGCGGACGCCGGTCTGGATACCGCCGGGATCGTAGCGGCGGCGCTCAAGGCAGCCCGCGCATGATACGCATCGCGCGTTCACGAGTCCTTCATATCGACGTGGCACTGTTTCTGTATAGATTCACAGTGATGGGCGGTGAACCGCGTGAGTCGTGATGTCCTCGTCGTTGATGACAACGCGAAGATAGTGGAGGTTCTCTCGGCATATCTTGAAGCCGAGGGATTCTCGGTGAGAACATCGGCGGATGGTCCCGGAGCCGTTCAGGCGGTCAAAGAGCGCCGCCCGGACATCGCGCTGCTCGATATCATGCTTCCGGGGATCGACGGCATCGAACTGACGCGCCGTTTCCAGCGTGAGTACTCGCTGCCGGTCATCCTGGTGACCGCCAAGTCCGATGAGGTCGACAGGCTCATCGGCCTCGAGATAGGCGCCGATGACTACATCTCGAAGCCGTTCAGCCCGCGTGAGGTCGTTGCCCGCGTGAAGGCCGTGCTCCGCCGGGTTGAGGGTGGTTCGGGGATGCAGGCCAGAGTCATTCATCTGGGTGATTTGGAGATCGATGCAGAGCGCCGGGATGTGCGCAAGGCGGGCGTGTCGATCGACCTGACACGTACGGAGTTCGACATCCTCGCCACGATGGCCGCGCATCCCGGGCGTGTGTACACGCGGCTGCAGTTGCTTGAGGCGGCCTCTGGCGACGCGTACGACGGCTACGAACGGACTGTGGACGCTCATGTCAAGAACCTGCGCAGGAAGCTTGGAGACGACCCTAAAGAGCCGCGATATGTCCGTACCGTCTTCGGCGTGGGCTATAAGGCGGATACGGAATGAGCAAGGTGCATGACACAGCCCCGCGGTCCAGGCACTCCCTCGTGTGGGTCACGTTCATATCCATCGTAGCGGTCGCGCTTGGATCCATCATGACGTCGGGCCTGATCGCACGTGCCGTCCTGTCTGACGCCTTTGCCGAATACATCGGTGGTGCTGATGGTGCCACGTTGGGTGTCGGGCGGGGAATGGGTCGCATGATGCTCGGTGTCGCCGAGACGGCCTTCCTTGATGCCACCGACAAAGGGATCGCCATCTCCGCACTCGTGGGAGTGGCGTTTGCGGCAGTCGCGGCGATCTTGCTCGCGCGGCTACTGGGCCGGCCGGTACGCCGTATCACTTCTGGCGCCCAGGCTCTGGCTGCCGGGGATCTCGACCACAGGGTAGCGCCAGAGGGGCCGGGTGAGTTCCAGGACCTTGCATCCGCATTCAACGACATGGCGGCATCGCTGCAGGAGTCAGAGGAGCTGCGACAGCGTCTCGTCAGCGACGTGGCGCACGAGCTGCGTAACCCGCTTGCCGCGCTTCGCGCCCAGGCAGAGGGCGTAGCCGAAGGCGTGCTGGCACTTGATGACGCACGGCTTGCATCCATCGTGGAGGACGTCGCTCATCTGTCCCATCTGGTCGACGACCTGCAAGAGCTCTCCGTGGCAGAGGCCGGCCGGTTGCGCTACGAGCAGGTCAGGCTCGATGTCTGCGATCTCGCGCGCCGCGAGGTCGACCGTGCGGCCGCACTTGTAGACGGGGGCGTCACGCTATCGGCGAGTTGCCCCTCTGAAGGGGTCTTTATCGACGCGGACGAGATGCGCATCGCCCAGGTGCTGCGCAACCTGCTGGGGAATGCGGTACGGCACACTGCCTCTGGCACGATAGTGGCGAACGTGGTCCCCGTCGATGGGCGTGTGCGGGTGTCGGTCATCGACACAGGTGATGGCATACCTGAAGTCGACCTGCCGTATGTCTTCGAACGCTTCTACCGTTCGGATGCCGCCAGAGCGGTGGGCACAGGAGGAAGCGGCCTGGGGTTGGCCATCTCCAAGCGCATCATTCAGGATCACGGGGGCGACGTGTTCGCGCAACGAAACGAAGCAGGCGGTGCGACGGTCGGCTTCGAACTACCCCGCGCAGAGCACTAGTGGTCCCGGCGCTTGTCGCGCATCTCCTCATATGCCGAGCGAACCAGTTCGAAGAACGGCTCTGACTCAGGATCGCTGATCTCAGTGAAGGGGATCCCGCGTTCGTCAAGGAGTGTGAGCGCAGCGGCGACCGCGCGGGTCACAGCGGCCTCGACAGGCTCAGACAGTCCTACGGTGAGTTCTGCAGGGCTCATGTCCTGAACCTGGATGCCAACGCATTCCGCTTCCGGCTCGATGCCGATCAGCGATGCGGAATTGAGAACATCCACGAAGCGGACGTCGTGCAGACCGTGGAATACCTGGTTGGGGCTGAAGTCTTTCGGAGAGACACGAACGACGGTTCCTGCCGGATGCCCGGTGCCATCGATCGCGTCGATGATGAGCATGAAGTCGATACCCCGGAACATGCTTATCATGCCAAGACCCATGGTACCCGCATCAACGAGCTCGGTGCCTTCAGCAAAGGTGTAGTGGCCGGCCATCTCCTCCAGGACACGAACGCCTATTCCTTCATCGAGCATGAGCGGATTACCGATGCCGAGGATCAGCACGCGTTGGGGTGTGGGCATGAGGAGCCTTTCTTCTCGTAGGAAACGACTCAAGGACAAAAGTGTAGGGTCTTGAAGCGTGAGCTCCAAGACCCTACATCACCCGGAGGGAGACCGAGCTTGTCGCCCGGTCTCCCAACCGGATCACATCTAGTGCTTGCCCTCCGGCAAGGTTTCCTTCCAAAGGAAGATGATCTTGCTCGGAGCGAAGTTGTAGATGTTTGCCAGGTAGGCGTGGACCATCGTGAACAGGATGAACACCCACATACCGAAATAGTGGATGATCCGCATGTTCATCGGGCCGCCAACCATGTCGATACCGCTAGCGAAGATGCCCGCGTTCATGAACGGGGCGTAGATCGCAAAACCGGTATAGGCCTGGATGAACGTCAGCGGAATGGTCGCCAGATATGCGATCTTCTGCAGCGAGCCATACTTGCCCGAGATGACGCCTTCCTTGCGGAAGAACAGGTAGTACTTGACTGTCTCAAACAGCTGATGTTTGTTCTCAGCCTGCGGCAGCCAGTTCTTGATGTCCGTATCAACCTCGCGGCTTCCAAGCTGTGTCGCGGTCTTCACGAAGAAGGCGGCGATGATGCGGAAGACGAGGGTGATCAAGATCACGTACATCGCGACGAAGTGCATGCCTCGGGCGACACCCATGAACCCGGCAGAGAAGAACGGGAAGTGGATGTAGAAGCCTGAGAACGCGAGCATGATCATGCAGATCAGGTTGATGTAGTGAGTGATCACGAAGACCAGTGGATGCGCCTCACGGTAGTGTGCGTGAGAACCCATCTACATCACCCCCATCGGCGAAGACATCACAGTGCTCTCCTTGCCGGTCTTTGTGTCCACAACGTGGACAGCACAACCGATTCAAGGATCGAAGCTGTGCGCTATGCGCAGCATCTCTAGAGGCCTCTCGACATCGAAGACCGGAGCACCGATGAGCGCCTGCTCCATTGGGCCGGCAACGCCAGCGGCGTCGCGGGGTGCGATGTCCCAGGTAGTGGGAGCAACGACCTGATAGCCCTGGATCTTGTTGTTCTTGATGTCGATCCAGTGACCGACCGAACCGCGGGGAGCTTCCCACAGGCCGGCACCCTGACCGTCGAACGACTCGCGCGCCTTGAAGTACGTGGAGTCTCCGCCCTTGATGGCGCCGACGAGCTCGTTGACCCACATGAGCGCAAGGTCGGCGACATAGGCAGCCTCAAGGTTGCGTGCGGCGATACGACCGAGCAGAGACACCAGGATCTCGGGCTTGCCTGCAACACCCAGCGCCTCAAGCGTGAGGTCGATGAGTGCCTTCGGGGTACGGACCGATGTGTCCTCGACGAGTGTCTTTCCACCGGCTTCGTACACATAAGCGGCGACCATACGCGCAAGAGGACCGACCTCGGCCGGCTTCTCCTTGCAGCGTGCTGCTTTGCCGTACGAGTACTTGTTGTCCACGTTGTACTCGTCGAAGTTCACGCTGGTCTCACCCTTGGAAGGATTGAGGCCGCTGGCCGAGTCATACCACGAGTGCTCAACGTACTCTGTGACATCGTCGGGTCCGACTTCTTCGGCCTTCAGGCCACCGGTCACGAAACCACGGGGCAGGAAGCGGTTGTACGGATCCCTGTCTGCGGAGTCGAAGACGCCCCAGCTCAGGAAGTTGCCGCAGCCGCCACCGTATGTCGTGGTCTCAAGAATGAACGGTGCGATCGCGAGTGTGTCAGGGATGAGCGCCGTATCGATGAAGTCCTTGAGCCTCGTGAAGCGGAACAGGATGTCATCCAGCTTCTCCTCGGTGGGCACGAATGCCGTACCACCGGGAACAGAGGTCATGGGATGCGGGAACTTGCCACCGATGACAGCGACGACCTCGTTGGCCACAGCCTGCATCTCGAGAGCCTCGAGGTAGTGCGCGGTAGCGATGAGGTCGAGCTCCGGCGGGAGGACATAGCCGGGGTGATCCCAGTAGTGCCCGCCCAGGAACGACAGCTGGCCGTTCTCGGCAAAGGCGGTGAGACGCTTTGCGATCGCGCCGAAGTCTGCAACACGCGTACCGGCGGCCTGCGCAAGAGCGTAGGTGTCGGCGATGTTCGCGGACAGGGCGTTGATCGGGCTCACGAAGTCGAGAGCCGCCAGCGTGTAGAACCACAGGATGTGGCTGTGCAGGTACTGTGCTGCCTCAAGCAGGTTGCGGACGAGGCGGGCGTTGTTGGGGATCTCAATGCCGAGTGCGGCTTCAGTTGACATCGAAGACGCGTGGCTGTGCGAGATCGGGCAGACGCCACAGATGCGCTGCGTTACATAGAAGGCATCCTCAGGCTGACGGTCAAGCATGACCGTCTCCATGCCGCGGTAGAGCGTTCCGGACACCCAGGCGTCTTTGACGACACCATCCGTGACTTCACACTCAACGCGAAGGTGACCTTCGATTCTGGTAACCGGGTCGATGACTGCGCGTGCCACTATTTATCGCCTCCCTTCTTCGCGAGACGCTTACGGTCGTACTTCTTCATTTCCTCCATGGGAGGTCCGTCGCCGACCCGGCCGGCGGCTTTCATGCCGAGGCCGTGTGCGACGAGAGCCGCGGCGGCTACGCCACCGACGACTGCGCCAACCGAACCAGGCTGGACGTTACCGAGCGCATCGCCCATCTGCATGTCGGCAAGCCTGTGGAAGAACGGGGAGTTGTTGTCGACCCAGTTCAGACCGCCGCAGCCGATGCAGGGGCTTCCGGCTTCGACACACCAGCTCGTCCTGCGGTTCCACCGCACGACAGGGCAGTTGGTGAACGTCTGCGGACCCTTGCAGCCGACCTTGTACAGGCAGTAGCCCATGGCCTCTTCTTTGCTGCCGAACTCAGTGACGAACTCGCCGTTCTCAAAGTGACCGCGACGCGGGCAGTTGTCGTGGATGCTCTGACCGAAGATGCCCTTCGGCATAAGCAGATCGACAGCGCCGTACTTGCGATCCGTGTAAGAACGGGTGACCCATTCGGTCTTCTCCACGAACGTGGCGACGTCACGGTCGGCGACCAGCAACAGCTGGACGACCATGGCGACGATCCACTCGGGGTTGACCGGGCAGGTGGGCAGGTTGACGACGGGAGTCGTGATTCCTTCGTGGTTCAGCCACGCCTGGACGCCCGTTGCCTCGGCAGGGTTGGGGTAACCGTAGACCCAGCCGCCGTCCACTGCACAGGATCCGACTGCGATGACAGCCGCTGCTCCGCGAGCCGCCTCGGACAGGATCTCGGTGCCCTTCTTGCCAGCGACCAGCAGGGTGTTGCCATCCTGACCGGTCATTACCGATCCTTCGTAGATGACGATGTAGCCGCCTTCGGCGATCGTCTCTTCGATCTGCTTCTCCGCCTGCTCGCCCGCAGCAGCCATGATCGTCTCGAAATAGTTGGTCGAGAGGTAGTCGAGAACGATCGTAGCGACGTCGGGGGAGTCCACCTGTGCGATGGACTCGGTGCAGCCGGTGCAAGATCCACCGTTCAGCCACAGGGTGGGCATCAGTTTCGGTGCCCCTTCGAGGGCTGCGGCAATCTGAGGTGCCATCGTCTCGGACATCCCCAGTGCTGCGGCAATGCTGCCGCAGTACTTCAGGAAGTCACGACGGGTCACGCCGCGGACCGTAAGCAGATCATGCAGCGCGTTATGCCCCTCATGCGCCATGCCATACACCTCCTTGGTGTAATAACGGTACCTACATTGCAGGAAAACCGTGAACGTCGGGCCCTATTGCCCGACTATCGAGCACTAGCTCCTCCTTTCCGGATCTCGATTCGATTCCTTATGGCCTCGAACGGGAACCGATGCGCGTGACCGGCAATGCGCATCGGGCCCGAGGCTACCGTGTTGATGGCGCGACGAGAACGTCGCGCGGGGCTGAACAGAATGGTGGGGGAGAAAGGTCGCTTAAGTGGCGACCATTCCCGGGGCAGACCTGCCCCAGCGGAGACTCAAGTGTGGATGGTGTCAGAGGGGGTGACGACGAATGCCGCATCTTTCCCGCAGGGACTGCAGGTTGAGACGCGCTGCGTATTCGTATTCGTCCTGGCCGGCGTCCGCCGACGTTTTCCCATAACCCCTCGGTTCCCCTCGCCAAACCACTGATTACATAGTGTACCAATACGTTGGCGCGCACGGAAAGCCAATCAGGTGGAACAATTCAATGAGCTGGTGCATATACCTGCCTCCATAAAGTATATGTGCGACAGTCGGCAGGAATCAGGGGCTGAACGACTAATCATTACAGGAGGGGTTAGTATGTCTGAAGAGAAGCGCTCCCATCCGGGGATCTTCGGGGACGCACCACCAAGTGGCGAAGACGAGAAGGACATCGACGCCCTTCGCGAGCGTTGCCGTAACGATCGGGACTCAATGGAGCCACACGAAACGGCGGACTGCGCCGGGACAGATCTGGCCGAGGCGTACGAGAACGAAGAAGACGGTGGTTCATGAGCCGTCCGCAGTCGTACTAAGGTGGAAGCTTGAGCAACGCAGCGAACGGTTTGGTCATGGACCTCCGAGGGCTTACTCCCGCCATGCGGAGACCGGTGGTCTTTGCGGTGGTGGACAAGATGCTGCAGACCGATTGCCATGACAGCATCGTGGTCATCTGCGACCATGACCCGTCCGGGCTCGGTTACCAGCTGGATCTCCGGCGAGAGTCCCGCGGTTGTTTCGAATTCGACACGGACCAGCGTCTGGACGGTGCGTGGGTCGCGCTGATCCGTCGGCGTCTGGTCTAAGTGCTAGCCAGGCGCGGTATCAGCTCGTGTAGCGCATTCAGGTCGCCTCTGTAGTCTGCGGCGGCTTTGGGGTCGGCGCCCACGTAGAAGGTACGCATCCCGGTGTCCGCGGCCGGCATGTCCAAGAACCTGTCATCGCCTACCATCAGGCAGTCTGCCGGAGCCACGCCGACCATACCCGCCGTCTGTCTGAAGTACTCCGGATGAGGCTTGCAGGCGTACATCGTCTCGTAGCTGGTGACTACCTCAAGGCCAAGATCGGTCAACCCGGCCCAGGACAAGCGCTCGTCGACTGCTACCCGGGGAAAGATCGGGTTTGTCGCGATGGCGACTTTGAGCCCATGGGAGAGCGCTGTCTCAACAGCCTGCCTGGCGCCCTTGGCGGGTCGGCAGTCGCTTCCCAGTGTGGGGAACACCTTCTCGTAGAAGCGTCCGAACGTATCCCAGTGGACTTCGAGGTCTATTCCTGTGCGTTCCAGAAGGTCCGCGTAGAAGGTCTCCTGATTCGTCAGACCATCATGCTTGCCCATCATCGCGGTCGTGGCGTCCTTTATCGCGCGCAGAATCGACGCGCCATCGCCCTGTGGGGAGAGTGCGGATGCGGCCGATTCGAGCTCTGTGAAGTACCTGTGCAGAAACGACTCAAGGTCGATGTCGAGCAGCGTGCCGTCAAGATCGAAGAGTATCGCTCGCATGGGGCTCCCTGGGAATATGATACAGATGGGGGTCGAGACTCTTGCGAATCATAGCACGCGGGTCTGTCTTTCCAACGGCACGCGAATTGCTACGGTGGCGTTGACGACGAATACCATAGGGGGTATCGTTGGGAATACGCGAGGGGGTATACCACACGGAACGTCGGACTGTGATGCCCGACGGAAGGGACGCAGTGATGTCAGTAGTTAGCGAACGGGTCGAACGCCAGCTGAAGGATATCTTCGGTGACCGGGTCAGGACTGATCGTGTCGAACGGAAGCTTTACTCGGCTGATATCGGTGCCCTTCCTAAGCTGGTCAAGCCATTGATGCCCACGGGCGTTGCCGGAGCTGTGGTCAGGCCTCAGACGGAGGAAGAAGTCCTCGCGTTGATCAAGCTTGCAAGGACCGAGCACGTGCCGCTAGTGCCAAGAGGGATGTCGACATCGGGTTACGGTGGAGTCCTGCCTTTGCCCGGTGCGATCGTCGCGGACATGTCCGCCATGGGCGAGATCCTCGAGATAGATGCCGAGGCCAAGACGGTCCGCGTCCAGGGCGGCACTCTGTGGGAGCCCTTGCAGAAGAAGTTGAACGCACAGGGTCTTGATCTGCGTCTGTACCCGTCATCACTCCCGTCATCCACGGTGGCGGGTTGGCTTGCACAGGGTGGTGCGGGGTTTGGCAGCTACGAATACGGGTTCTTCAAAGACAGCGTTCTCTCCGCCCGCGTGATCCTTCCCGATGGTTCCATCCGCGAGTTCACGGGCGAGGAGCTTGAGACCCTCGTTGCGGACGCCGAGGGCATCACCGGCATCATCACCGAGGTGACCATTGCATTGCGTGACCTTGGGGCCGAGGTGCACCGCGTCCTGTCGTTCCCGACGATCGCTGACTTGCAGTCGGCACTGAACGCTATCTCCGTTCAAAAGCTCCCTATCTGGTCTCTTACCTTCCTCAATCCGGAGTCGGTGCGACTCAAGAAGACGATCCCTCATCGGCACGGTCATCCGTGGGAGATGACCCACATGGGATACGAGCCGGAGTTCCCTGAGGGCTTTCTTGCCGTCATCGCGTATCCGGAGTCGCGCAGGGGAGCGATCGACGTCGCTCTGACCGCGATCATGGAGTCGAACGGCGGCACCGAGTGTGAGCCCGAGGCTGCAGAGCATGAGTGGGAGCAGCGTTTCGCTCCGATGCGCCTGAAGCGTGTCGGTCCGTCGATCGTCCCCACTGAGGTCGTCGTCCCTCTTTCGGAGCTGGGCGCGGTCCTGTCTGAGATAGACCAGCGGGTCAAGCAGCCATTCGTGCTCGAAGGCATGCTTGGAAAGGGCGACAAGGTCGTGTTGCTGGGCTTCATCCCGCACGACGAGCGTACGCTCGCGTTCAACCTGGCGTTCGCACTGTCCCTGGTGGTAATCAAGATAGCCAAGGAGCATCACGGCGGCGCATATTCCACCGGCCTGTACTTCCGTCAGGAAGCCAGGAGCGTTCTAGGCGCCAAGAAGTACGAAGCCCTGGATTCCTTCAAGCGCTCCACTGATTCGGCAGGCATCATGAACCCGAAGAAGATCCTGGGTACGGGTGCGGTGAATGCGCTCATGGGTATGGCGCTTGCCTTCGAGCCGCTGGTCCGTCCCATCGCGAATGCCGCTAAAGCTCCGACCGGTGACATGGTGGGCACCGAAGACAAGAACGGCATCCCGGCCGATGTGGCGTTCTACTCATATGCATGCGCGCAGTGCGGGTACTGTGTTCCCACCTGCGAGGAGTACTCGGTTCGTGGATGGATGAGTCACTCGCCACGAGGCAAGTACGCGTACCTGAAAGAGGTACTAGAGGGTCGCGAGAAGTTCGACCAGCACATGGTCGACACGTTCCTGGTCTGCACCACGTGTGAGGTGTGCAACTCGCGTTGCCAGCTCCAGCTCCCGGTCGAGCACTCCTGGATGGCCATGCGCGGGAAGCTGATCCACGATGAGAAGCGCATGACGTTCCCACCCTTCGAGATGATGGCTGCATCTCTCCGGGGCGAGCTGAACATCTGGGCCTCCAAGAAGGAGAAGCGCGCTGACTGGGTGCCCGAGCACATCAAGCCTAAGGTCGATGAGTCCTCCGACATCCTCTACTTCGCAGGATGCACCGCCAGCCTGGTCAACACCGATGTGGCACAAGCATCGGTCGAGCTGCTCGACCGCGCGGGTGTGAAGTTCAACTATATGGGCGAGGACGAGGCCTGTTGCGGCATCCCCATGAAGGTAGCCGGCAAGTGGGATGTCTTCGAGGAGATCTACGAGCACAACACCGCCGAGGCGCGCAAGCGCGGTGCGAAGACGATCGTGACTTCGTGCCCGGCGTGCGGGCTCGTGTGGAAGGAGCTCTATGCCAATCTTGCTGCTGAGCGTGGCGAGGAGTACGAGTTCGAGGTCAAGCACTACTCGGAGCTGGTAGCCGACGCTATCGCAGACGGCACGCTGGAGTTCGACCACGAGGTCAACAAGAAGCTCACGTTCCACGACTCGTGCCACATGGGTCGTGCACAGGGCAACTACGAACCGCCACGGGACATCATAAAGGCCATTCCCGGCGTCGAGTTCGTGGAGATGGAGCACAATCATGAGGAAGCGTTGTGCTGTGGTTCGGTTCTGACCCTGATCGGTGACACACCGGTCGCGCCTGAGCTTGGCAAGATGAGGCTTGACGAGGCTGTGGCTGTCGAGGCTGACGCGATGGTGGCACTCTGCCCTTGCTGTCAGGTGCAGTTCCGTGACTCTGTCGCCAAGAAAGACATCCCTATGGAGGTCGTCGATCTTGCTCACCTCGCGATGGACGGACTCGGCATAGCACATCCGGACCCGACCGCGTACGCGAACGAGCTGTGGGGCTATTTCGAGAAGTTCATCTGGCTGATGAAGCCGGAGTCGATCGCCGACATCATGGTCACGCTGTTGCCCGAGATGATGAAGGCTATGCCCGGTGGCATGATCCCCATGATGAAGGTCGCACGCACGATTCCGGGCGGTCTGGCGATGATGGGCAAGATGATGCCATCGATGATGCCTAAGATGATGCCCTCGATGATGCCGCAGGTGATGCCCGCGATGCTGGCAGAGGTCTCGCGCAGGGTGGGTCCGCTGCCTGAGGACATGGAGGAGCTCATGCCTGATCTGCTCCCCGAGACGATGGACGCGCTGCTGCCGAACATGCTTCCCTTGGTCATTCCGGATCTTGTTCCCAAGATGCTGGAGTTCATCAAGAACGAGCTGTAGTCCGATGCGCTTGTGAAGGGCGGCGGGTTTCCAAACCTGTCGCCCTTCGTGTTTACTGGGGGTACAAATACGTGTCCCGGT
Organism: Coriobacteriia bacterium; assembly: GCA_041595875.1. Taxonomy (GTDB): domain Bacteria; phylum Actinomycetota; class Coriobacteriia; order Anaerosomatales; family Anaerosomataceae; genus UBA2279. Next base: position 43,922 of record JBFHJN010000005.1, on the reverse strand, counting down.
CAGACCGCGTTTCAGTAAGGTCTGCCACGCGCCGATAAGGAACCTATGGCCACTCCATCCAAGGCATACATAGCCGACAGGTTGCGCTCCTTCGAGATGTTCGCTGATCTCGGAGATGAAGACCTTGCGACACTGGCGGACATGATGGCTTTCAAGCAGTTCGGCAAAGGCGAGTTCATACTGACGCAGAATGAGATCGGCACAGCCATGTACTTCCTGGTGTCCGGTCGCGTGAAAGTCTCGCTGGCCTCGCCGGAAGGCAAGGAGCTGGCCTTGAACTACCTGGAGTCACCTTCCCACTTCGGCGAGATGAGCCTGGTGGACGCAGAGCCCCGCTCGGCCGATGTCATAGCCGTCACTGAAGTGGAGGCATTCGCGCTTGACTCGCGGGATCTCTCGGCGGCCATCCAGCTGCAGCCCAGGCTGGCGTTGACCGTCATCGGCACGCTGTCCCGTCGGGTGAGGCAGTTGATATCGCGACTTGAGGACATGGCGTTTCATGACGCCACTCATCGGGTGATGCGCGTACTGCTCAATGTGGCCACCGCTGCGTACGAGTCGAGCGGAGTGCCTATCGTCGAAGGTCTTACGCATTACGAGATCGCAACGCTGGCCGGAACCTCTCGTGAGACCGCGAGTCGTGTGATCTCACAGCTCACCAAAGAGGGGATCGTGGGTACCAAGGGGCGCAAGATCGTGGTCGACCTCATCGCCCTTGGCGCTCTCCTTGAGAGCGACTAACGGTATCCGAGCGCAGAAATGCGGTAACCAGGCGCGATAAACGGACGGTTAGCGAAGATAAACGGTACCGTTCATCGTTTTCTTCTTGATTGTGTGACGTTTGTCACGCGTGCCCCCTGGTCCTCGCGTCGATACATTCCCCAACGTGGCATTAGCGGTGAAGGGGTGTGGGGGAATCATGCGAAGGACTTCGATCTTGATCTTCATGGTGGCACTCTGTCTGGTCTTTGCGACCACCCCTGCACTCGCTGAAGAGCCGGTCCTTGTCGACCGTGAGGTCCGGAGCACAAGCGGAGTCGATATCGCTCGGGAGATCATCTCCAGCGTCACAGACGTCGAGTTGGGGTCGGACGGCGCGACTGTCACTCTGGATGTGGAGGGCGAAGAGCATTCCATGAACCTGGACCTTGGGGGAGAAGACGGTAAGGGACAGGTAGGAGGGTTCTTCGGTCTGGCGGCGCTCTCCGGCGCGGCCCTTACTGCGATGAAGTACCTTGGCAAGATCGGTCGCTTGCTTCACTAGTGACCCGTGCGTACGGCGGTCGTATTGGGAATGTAGACCAGAAGGCCGTAGAGACAGCACGGAGGTTGCTATGAAAGAATTCACGCTAGAAGAGCTCAAGAGCTTTGATGGCACTGGTGGGAAGCCCGCGTATGTCGCGTATGCAGGTGTCGTGTATGACGTCTCAGAGAGCGCGATGTGGGGCGACGGCGACCACGAGGGCATGCACTCGGCCGGACTTGACCTCACTGAGGCACATGAGGACGCCCCGCACGACGTGCACATCGTCGATTTCCCTGAGGTAGGGAAGCTCGTCTAGACAGCGTCGAGGGTCAACACCGTTTCGACGTGATAGGTTTGCGGGAACAGGTCGACAGGAATCGCTTCTGTCGGCCTGTAGCCTTTGGCGACCAGGCGCGCTGCGTCGCGGGCCAGCGTCGTCGGGTCGCAAGAGACGTACACGATCCTGCGTGCCCCCGTGGACGCCAGGGACTCGACGGTGCTCTCGGCCAGTCCGGAGCGCGGTGGGTCGACGACCACCAGGTCCGCCCGGCCGAGTTCGGGCAGGATCCGGTCGGCGTCGCCCGGCTCGATCTCGGCGTAGATGCCGTTCATCTCGAGGTTGCGGCGCAGATCGTTGATCGCGTGACGCGACGACTCAACGGCGATCACATTGCCTGCCATCTCGGCGAGCGGCAGCGTGAAGGTGCCCACTCCCGCGAACAGATCGATCACATCGTCCGTACCGTCAGGATCCAGCGCCTCGATGACCGTGTGTTGCAGCTTGCGGGCGGCGGCGGTGTTCACCTGGAAGAACGACGGTGCTGACACAAGGTAGCGGAATTCATCGAGACGCTCCTCCCAGACTCCCGGTCCGCGCAAGACTTCCACCTTGGATATGTTGCGTGCCTTCAGCTCGCCTTTGAACAGAATTCGGGTGATCGTTCGCGCACCCACGGCGTCAGCGATGATCTTGGCGGCGAGCTGACGGGGGAATGGCCCCGGTGCCGTCCAGAGGTCGACTTCGATGTTCCCGCTGGTAGAGACACGGATGCCAAGACGCTCGACCGGGGTGTCGTTTTGCGAGGAGAGATATCTAAGCGCACCGCCGAGAGCGCGGGGCGCGCGCTCCAGCTTCTTGGGCAGTAGGGGACATCGCTCTATCGGCAGGATGTCTGTGGAGCCCGCACGGGCGTAGCCGAACGCGGTTCCCTTCGGTGTGGTGGTGGCGGAGAGCTCGATCTTGTTGCGGTACCCGTAGGAGTGGAGGCTGCCTAAGGTGTCACGAACGGGGATCTCGAACTTCCCGATCCTGGTCAGGGCGTCTTGCACCGACTGGCGTTTCCACTTCAGTTGAGCGCCGTAGTCGACGTGTTGCCACTGGCACCCGCCACACTGTCCGAAATAGGGGCAGCGGGGGGCGACGCGGTCCGGAGAAGCAGTGATGATGGACTCGATCGCAGCCTTGCGAAACCGCCCGTGGTCTTCTGTGATGGTCGCAGTGACCACATCTCCGGGGCATGCGCCGTCAACGAACACGGTCACACCGTCTTCGGCGTGTGCAACACCTGCTCCGCCATATGCTAGGCTTTCGATTGTGAGGTTCACGCATGCTCCTGTCGGCTGCTGTCGGCGACCATCATACGCCAGCTCGGCAGTGGGTATCTTATTGAGTCGAGGCATTCTTCTGCCGATAGGTATTCGAATGTCATTTTCTTGGTCTTATGTTCACGAGGGTGATAGGACTCAAGGTCCGCCGAGGAGGTCATCGAACGTAGTGGCAGCAACCCAGGTACTCATCGTTCACGACGACGCGTCGTACTTCGAAAGACTCGGCTCCGCGCTCAAGGCCGCCGTGCCGGGTACGGAGACGTTCAATGCCATATCTGCGCCCCGTGGGTTGGGTATGGCCAAGCAGCATAAGCCGGATGTCATCGTTGTGGATGGCGACCTCATGGGAATGGACGGGTTTGCCTTCACCCAGGAGCTGAACGGCGATCCTGACCTCTCGGGAACGCCCGTCATGATCTTGTCTGCTGAGCCTAATGACGCTACGGCGCTCAAGGCACGTCAGGCGGGAGCCGCGGCGCATATGCCGAGCAATGCCGACCTAAGTTCACTGGTACGCACGGTGTTCAAACTTGCGAAGGTGGAGGTCACTGCCGCGCCGACTGCAGCGCCCTCTGCAGGGCAATCCGCTCCGCGCCCGTCTGCGGGTGCCCCTCAGGTCGCGCAGACGAGGCAGGCTCCTCCTATAGGCGCTTCCGCTGAGCCTCGACATGACTCCGTCCATATCGATGATCTCTTGCGTCTGATGATCGATCGCGGAGGCTCCGACCTCCATATCGCGGTCGGGAGCCCTCCGGGAATCAGACAGCGCGGTGAGTTGCTGCCTGTGGAGAACATCCCTGTTCTGACGCCACGGGACACCCAGGAGATGATCTTGAGTCTGCTGTCCGAGGAGCAGCGCAAGCGCTTCGAGACCGAGCTCGAGTTGGACTTCGCGTACAGCATCCCCGGTCTGTCACGCTTCCGCGCCAACGTGTTCCAGCAGCGGAACTCATTGGGCGCGGTGTTCCGCGTTATTCCCATCAAGATCCCGAGTCTGGAAGACCTCGCGCTACCCAAGGTCTGCAAGTTCCTCGCCGAGAGACCCCGCGGTCTTGTCCTCGTGACCGGTCCGACCGGTTCAGGTAAGTCGACGACGCTTGCCGCCATGATCGACCACATCAACGCGAACAAGGCTCTGCATATCATCACCCTCGAAGACCCCATCGAGTTCATGCACAAGAACAAGAAGGCTTACGTGAACCAGCGTGAGATCGGCGAGGACACCCACTCGTTCACCTCGGCGCTCAAGCGTGTCTTGCGCCAGGACCCCGATGTGATCTTGGTCGGCGAGATGCGTGACCTGGAGACGATCGCCGCGGCCATCACGGCTGCCGAGACGGGCCACCTCGTCTTGGCCACACTGCACACCACGGGCGGTCCTGCGACCGTAGACCGCATCATCGATGTGTTCCCGCCTCACCAGCAGCAGCAGGTCCGCATGCAGCTGTCAGGCACGCTTGAAGGCGTGCTCTCCCAGGTCCTGCTGCGGTCGACGGACGGTAAGAGCCGCGTCATGGCGATGGAGATCATGCTGGGCATTCCCGCGATCAGCAACCTGATCCGAGAAGGGAAGACGCACCAGATGCCTACGATCATCCAGGGTGGAGCATCCATGGGCATGCAGACGCTCGATCAGCACCTCAAAGCGCTCCTGCAGGCCGGCAAGGTCACCTTCGAGGAGGCTATCGGCAAGGCGCAGGAGCCGCGTGAACTCGCACAGATGTTGGGACGCAAGATATAACTGCAAGCGCGGGCGCTGGAAGGGGCACAATGGACGCGGTCAAGGTCAAATGGAACGGCGGCCGACGCTTTGTCGGTTGGGACGAAGCGGGACACGGTATCGTGATGGACGCTTCCGCGCAGTTCAAAGGCGATGGCAGCGGGGCGAGGCCCCTTGAGCTTGTGCTCTATGCGCTGGGCGGGTGCACGGGCATCGACATCATCGCGATCTTGGAGAAGCAGCGGCAGACAGTCAGCGATTTCGAGCTCGTTATCACTGCTGAGCAGCGAGAGGAGCAGCCGCGCTACTACGAGCGGATCAACATCGAGTATGTCCTGACGGGAGCAGGTCTCAAGGCTTCCGCGGTGGAGCGGGCGATCGCCTTATCGGAAGACAAGTACTGCTCTGTCAAAGGCATGTTCGGTCCGGGTGTCTCTGTGACCACAAGCTATCGCATCGTTGAAGCCTGATTCTGTGTCTGTTTGCGTCCAGGGACATGACGGTGTCCTCATCCCGGTCTACAACGAGGCCCCAACGGTCAATCTCGTGCTGGACACCGTCATGCAGGTGTTCGACGGGACCGTGATCGTCGTGGACGATGGATCCACCGACGGTACACGCGATGCGCTGAAGTCCCGTGATGACATCGTGCTGCTTGAGCACGGCCACAACGAAGGCTATGGGCGTGCGCTTGCCGATGGCTTCGCGCTCGCTCGTGTGCGCGGTGTGCGCCGCCTTGTGACGATGGACTGCGACGGACAACATGAGCCCGCCCGGATACCGGCATTGCTACACTCACTGGATGCCACGGGTGTGGACATCGTCAGCGGCAGCCGGTACCTGCCGGGGAGTCCGGTGTCAGGATCAGCGCCCAAACAGAGGCGTGAGGTCAACGCGCGGGTCACCGCCGAGATCAACAGGGTGACCGGTTGGGGGATAACCGACGCGTTCTGTGGATTCAAAGCGTACTGTATGGAGTCCCTCACAAGGCTGAGGCTTGATGAAGCGGGCTACGGGATGCCGATGGAGCTGTGGGCACGCGCTTACCGCGCCGGCCTGCGCGTGACGGAAGCCCCCATCGAGCGCATATACTTCGACAACGACCGGTCGTTCGGCGAGGACCTGGACGATCCGGAGAAGCGCTTCAACTACTACATGCGCGTCTGGAATGACGCGCTGCGCGGGGAGTGAGAATGGCTGACATCGTTTGCATCGGTGCGCATCCTGACGACGTGGAGATCGGTATGGGGGCCACGGTGGCGGGGATGACCGCACAGGGCCTTGAGGTGACCATAGTCGACCTGACCGATGGAGAGCCGACGCCGCACGGTACTCACGAGACACGGATGACCGAGGCCGCCGCCGCCGCATCTTGTCTCGGCGCTCAAAGAAGGACGCTCTCTCAGCCTAATCGCTACCTGTTCGACACGGTTGAGGCGAGGATCGAGCTGGCAGAGGTCTTGCGTGAGCTTCGCCCTCGAGTGCTGTTCCTTCCGTATCCGGAGGACGCACATCCCGATCATCTCGCGGCGGCTTCTATAGGCCGGGCAGCCCGTTTCTACTCGAAGTTCACCAAGACAGATATGGGGGGCAGTCCGCATTACCCCGCTCGCGTGTATCACTACATGGCGGTGCATATGCGTCTGGTCCGTGAGCCTTCGTTCATCGTCGACGCGTCGGAGGTGCTTCAGACGAAGCTCGATGCGCTGGCGTGCTATGCGTCTCAGTTCCAGGCCAATGAGGCCAACCGCGGCGTCATTCCGATGATGGCCGAGGCAGCTCGCATGTGGGGAACGCAGATCGGCGTGGAGGCAGGGGAGCCGTTCTTCGCCCCGGAGCCGGTGGGTATCAGGTCCGTTGCGGACCTGGTGTGACAGGCATGCTGAGGGCTCGCCACTCCACACCCACGGGACACGGTGAGGTCCTCACCGAGCCTCCCTACGATTCCTGGGCGGATCGCGCGCGAGACAATGCGTCCGCGGCATCTCAATGGGAGTTCTCGGTGGGAGGGATGCCTGCGCCTGCGCTGCGCCGACTTGCGCGACGCGAGAGCGTGGCCGAGGCGGGCGCGTACTCGCGCAGGATGGGGATCGACGTTGCCGCGGTGGAGCCGGACCCCGGGCTGTTAGTGGTCACCGGCCATCAGCCCGAGCTCTATCATCCCGGCGTGTGGGTCAAAGACTTCCTTCTGCAGCGACTGGCGGATGAGACCGGGGCGGCTGCGCTCGACCTGGTGGTCGACACCGACTCGTTCGACCGCGTGGACCTCAAGACGCCATGCATGCGACCGGCGGTCGGACGATGCAGCGCTGTCCTCGCCACCTCCGGTCCGGACGAGTGCTACGTGTGCGCCGATGTTCCCTCTTCTGACGACATCGCCGCGTTCTGTGCGGCGGGCCGGGATGCGCTGACAACGCTGCCGGCACCGGCACTGGTGCGGCACTTCGACGCTTACTGTGAGGCGCTGGAGATATCCCGCACGCATGCTGATGACCTTGCCCAGGCGGTCACCGGCGCTCGCCGGCGCTTTGAGGCGTCGGCGAGCACCGACTATCTCGAGCTTGGTGTCTCGCGTCAGTCGCGGACCTCTGCTTTTCGGCGGTTCGCAGTGTCGATCGCGCTGGATGCGGTCGGGTTCAGCACCGTCTTCAACTCCGAGCTGGAGGCCTACCGTTCGCGCACAGGAACACGCTCAAAGGCCCAGCCGTTCCCTGACCTCGCCGTTGACGACGACTACATCGAGATCCCGTTCTGGGTCCTCTCGGCTGGCCAAAGGCGTTCGGCGCGAGTGTCCACCGGTGTGCCCATCCGGCTGCTCGCGGGCGATGAGCAGGTGTGCGAGCTTTCCGATGACATCGAGGCGTCCATGCGGGCTCTGGAGCAAGCCGATGCGCTGCTCGTCCCTAGGGCCGTGTCTCTGACGTTGTTCAACCGTCTTTTCGTCGCCGACCTGTTCATTCACGGCGTTGGCGGCGGTCGGTATGACCGCGTCACGGATGCGGTCATACGGCGCTACTACGGAGTGGAACCGCCGCCTTTCGTGGTTGCATCGATGACGCTGTTCCTTCCGCTTGGCGCGCATGAGGTGACCGAGGAGGAGATCGTCGGCCTGGAGCAGCGCCTCAAGCGTCTGGAGCACAACCCCGATCAGCTGATGGACGAGGTGGAGTTCGACGACCCGTCCGAACGCCTCGAGGCGGAGGCACTGGTTGCCGAGAAGTGCTCGCTGGTCACACGGATCGCGGAACCGGGCGCTGACAAGAAGGCGATCGGCCAGCGGATCCGTGCGGTCAACAGCCGGCTCGCAGCCATCATGGCGCCTGTCGTCGAGGAGACCGAGCAGCTCCTGGCGGCTACGCGCGCCCAGAAGGAAGCCTCCGAGGTGCTCACTGACCGGACCTATCCGTACTGCCTATGGAGCCCGCAAGAGGTCATGGACAAAGTGCGATGACCCGGAGGTTGTGCCTGGTGGTATCATTGGTGCACCCGTTTTCGGGGAATCGCCGGTACGTTGAAAGGACCATGTGATATGGGTAAGCCTGTCGTCGATCCTGATCTGTGTACTGCCTGCGGCATCTGTGTCGATGAGTGCCCCACAAGCGCTCTCGATCTTGAGGATGTAGCCGTTCTGGCTCGTCCCGATGACTGCACTGAGTGTGGGACCTGCGCCGATGTGTGCCCGAACGAGGCGATCGAGCTCAAGTAGTCCGCACTGTTGTTCCTTGATGAGGCCGGTACCCCTTGGGGCCGGCCTCATTCATTATCCCCGTGGACCCTGGCGGTCGTGGATGTAGAACTTGGGCTCTTTGCCCTGCAGCATGCCGATGAACCGCTTGTGGTGTGCGGCGTAAACGAGCGCGCCCATGACTGCTGCGAAGATCCAGTCGGGTGAATGCAACACCACTGCGGCTATCGGAAGCACGATGGAGGCGACGACCTGGCCCGCCATCATGTAGTGCGTGATCGCTATGACTGCAAGCCCGACGATCACCACAGCCAGGAAGAACCGCCAGTCATACGCCAGGAGTGCGCCGGCACCCGTGGCAAGTCCTTTGCCGGTTCGAAGCAGCCGCTTCTTGATGATGCCCAGCCACAGCGAGTAGTTGTGGCCAACGACTGCGCCGGCAACCGCCGCCATGGGTACGTAGTACGCGCCGACCGTCCACCAGCCGGTGCCTGCCGAGGCGAGCGTCGCGCCCCACGGGCTCACCAGCAAGGCCAGACCGCCGATAACAGCGAGTTTCGCCAGCGCGACAGGGGCGAGTCCCTTGATGAAGTCCGCGGACATAGCCACGGCGAACCAGGTCCACGAGCCTGTGGTGCGGCGCACGTTCATGGCGCCCACATTGCCGGATCCGTGCGTGGTGATGTCCTCGCCTGTGACATGTCTCGCTATGAAGTAGGCGTTCGGGAACGACCCGATCAGATAGGCGAGAAGAAACGTCAAACCCACCACGTTCCAGCCGCCGCCGGAGACAGGACCGGAGATCATTCCGGCCTCGGTACGATTACCTCTAGGCCACCCGCGATGACAGACACCTCGTAGTGGTCCGACAGAAGCACTTCGCCGTCGACCTGACCCGCGACCGCAGCGTCGGACCACAGCTCGACCCTGGCATGACGCTGCATATGCACCATCGACATCCACTTATGCTTGCCGGCGACCACGAAGGGGAGTCGCCATAGGGCGGAAGGCAGCGATATCTTGTCGATGACGCACATATCCAGCAATCCGTCGTCGTCGATCGCGTTGGGATTGATGAAGAAGCCGCCGCCATACGTGGGCCCGTTGGTGAGGGCCATGATGAGGATGTCTCGCTCCTGGACGGGACCATCGTTGAGCTTCACCCGCACATCATGTGCGTAGAACTGATGCAGCAAGACGTACATGAGAGCCCTGAAGTACAGGGGCAGCCCCGACCAACCGGTGGTGACCTTGAGCTCCACTGCCTTTGCAGTCACCCGCGCATCAAGACCGATCGCAAGCGAGTTGGCGAAGTATGTGCCGTTGCACACGCCCACATCGACGCGTTTGCGCTCTCCCGAGAGGACCTGCCGTACCGCGGTAGCGAGGTCTTTGGAGATGCCAAGGGTGCGTCGCCAGTCGTTGCCGGAGCCGGTGGGGAGGATCGACATGGCGGGCCTGTCATCTTCAGGCCGTGCCATGATGCCGTTGAGCACCTCATGTGCCGTGCCATCGCCGCCTACCGCGATGATCACGTGGAATCCGATCGCCTCTCGGGCAAGCTCGGTCGCGTGTCCGGGCCTCTCGGTCAACACGGTCTCGTGTTCGACCGTTCCGTCGATGAGTTCCTCGATGACGGGAATGAGGGGAGCTGTCTCTCCGTGTCGCGCAGCGGGGTTGATGATTATGAGTGCTCTGCCAAGTGTCATGGGTCTCATCGGTCCCTTCGGGCCGTCGGGGTGAGAGCTCCACTAGCCGCGGTCAGCTACCGCATCTACCAGGATAGCCGTCGTCGTTCGGGTTGGAAACAGCACTGTGCTGTGCTACTGTTCTCGGGCGGCACAGCGCGCCCTCGTAGCTCAGCGGATAGAGCGTCTGCCTCCGGAGCAGAAGGCCACAGGTTCGAGTCCTGTCGGGGGCACCACACCCGGAAACACCGAAGGCCCGATCGATGCGATCGGGCCTTCGCTTATCAGTGGACAAGAGAGGTCTAGTGCCCCTCGGCGCGTTCTTTCTGGTACTCCTCGACTATCTTCTTCGCAAGGTCTCCGGGTACAGGTTCGTAGCTATCTATGGAGATCGTGTATCGGCCTGTACCGCTGGTGATGGAGCGCAGGTGCGAAGAGTAGTGCACCACTTCGGCGTAGGGCGCCTGAGCGCTGATGGTCTGAACGCCGGGTCGCGGTGCGCCCATTCCCAGGATGCGCCCGCGGATCGATGATATGTCACCCATGACCGCACCTGCGTAGTCGTCGGGTACCTCGATCTCCAGCGTGGCCATGGGTTCGAGCAAGATCATGTCCGCCTTCTCGACGGCCGCCTTGAAGCCGATCCTCGCCGCTGTTCGGAACGCCATCTCGTTGGAGTCCACAGCGTGATAGGAGCCGTCGTACACGGCGACCCTCACGTCCACGATCGGGTAACCCGCCAAGACGCCATGGGTCATGGTCTCCTGGACGCCCTTGTCCACCGCAGGGATGAACTGGCGAGGGATCCTGCCACCGACGATCTCGTCGAGGAACTCGTAGCCTTTCCCATGGTTCGGCTCGACACGCAGCCAGCAGTCTCCAAACTGCCCGCTGCCGCCGGTCTGCTTCTTGTGGCGGCCCTGGGCGGTGGCTTTGGTGCGGATGGTCTCACGGTAGGGGATCCTGAGCTCCTCAAGCTCAGCCTCTACATGGAATCGCTCGTGCAGACGGGAGAGCACCACATCGATGGCCGTTTCTCCCACCGCCGAGATGACAGTCTGGTGCGTTTCCTCATCCCGCCGGAGGACGAGCAGGGGGTCCTCATCCACGAGGGACTTGAGCGCGGTGCCTAGCTTATCTTCATCGGCTTTGGTCTTCGCGATGATCGCGACCGGATACAGCGGCTCGGGAAGGGGCAGTGTCGCGAAGTCCGTTTTGCCATCGACGCTGAGCGTGTCGTTGGTGAGGGTGTCGCTCAGCTTCGCAAGGACGACGATGTCGCCTGCGGGTGCCGCTTCGATGTCCGTGGTGTCTTTGCCGAGTGCCTTCAGTACATGTGCAACGCGTTCTCTCTTGCCTGTACGGGAGTTGATGAGTTCGGTGTTCGGAGTGAGGGTGCCGGCGACCACCTTGACGAACGACAAGCGGCCGACGTACTGATCTGACATGCTCTTGAACACGAACAGGGTGGTTGCGCCGTCGATGGTGATGGGCACCTCTTCGCCATCGCGAGTGAGCAGTGGCCCGTGTGCGGTGGGCTCGGGGAAGAATGACACGATCTCATCCATGAGGTCGCGAACGCCGATGAGGCGCGTAGCGGATCCGATGAACACCGGGATGAAGATACCCTGCGCTATAGCAAGGCCGAGAAGACGCTCAAGGTCCTCCTGGCTCAGGGTCTCACCTTCGAGGTACTTCTCCATCAGGTCGTCATCGGCCTCGGCGACAAGCTCCAGGAGCTTCTCTCGCCACTCGGCCGCGGTCTCGCTGTACTCGGCAGGGATGTCGACGACGTTGACCTTATCGCCGTCGGTGTGGATGTAGGCCTTCATGCGGATGACATCGATGACACCCGTGAAGTCATCCTCGCTGCCGATGGGGATCTGAACCGCTCCAACCCGATGGCCGAACGCGTCGTCCAGTGACTGCATCGCGGTCTCGAAACTGGCGTGTTCTTTGTCCAGACGGTTGATGAACACGGCGCGAGCGATCCCGATCTCTCCGGCGGCCTCCCAGAGTTGAGCTGTCTGGACCTGTGGGCCGGAGACGGCATCCACTACGAACAGGGCCATCTCCGCGGCCTCGAGCCCTGCAATGGCGTCGCCTACGAAGTCGGCATAGCCGGGAGTATCGATGATGTTGATCTTGACGTCTTTGTGAACGAACGGAGCGAGCGAGAGGTTGACGGACATCTTCCGTTTGAGCTCTTCGCTGTCATAGTCAAGTGACGAGTGACCGTCATCGACGCTGCCGAGGCGTGGCGTCTCGCCGGCCATGTAGAGCATTGCCTCGGCGAGGGATGTCTTCCCCGCGCCCCCATGGCCCACCAACGCGACGTTCCGGACCCTGTCGGTACTTGGCGCTCCCATGCGCATCGCCTCCCGTGGCTCACAAACTGACGATAGAAGATGCCGCGATCGTCGAGGTCCGGCGTCCGCGGCGGGTTCTGTGTCTTACACAGAGACCCTGTGGCGCGACGAACGATTGTGACGCGATAAGATGCAAGGCAAACATAGCACATACGCCGGTTCCTGCTACGCAATCTGTGCTTCTGAGGTGTCGGGTTACTCGGCGGTTCGCGCATTGGTAGAATAGGACGGTCCACTACCGGCACCACACTCTCCTAGGAGGAGCCGATGCACGTATCACAGGTCGAACTCACAGGGTCGGAGACGGCCGTTGTCACCACGTCGAAGGGGGTCGTCAAGCTGTCGTTCTTCGGCGAGGACGCCCCGAACACGGTTGCCACGTTCGTAGAGCTTTCTCGTGATGGCTATTTTGACGGCATCAAGTTCCACCGGGTCGAGCCCAACTTCGTGGTCCAGGGAGGCGACCCGCTGACCAAGCCTCTGAGCGAGGACGAAGTACGCGAGATCGTGCGCAGGCAGAAGGCCCAGATGTACTCTCCGTCCGATCCCGCTTTGGGCACAGGTGGGCCGGGCTTCAATCTCGCGGCAGAGTTCAACGAGCGGCCCCATCTTGAGGGGACCTTGTCGATGGCGCGGTCGCAGAACCCGGATTCAGCTGGATCGCAGTTCTACATCTGTCTCGGCCCGCAGCCGTTCCTTGACGGCCAGTACACCGTGTTCGGTGAGGTGACAGAGGGTATGGACGTCGTTCATTCCATCGCGGTAGGCGACACCATAGAGTCCGTCGTCATCGATCAGCGGCCATAGCCGAGACAGGGGAACCAGTGGATGACGCGAGATTCCAGCAAGGGGTAGAGGCGTACCAGAGCCGAGATTTCCGTGTCGCCGCCAGGGAGTTCTTGGGCGCGACAACCGGGAACAACGATGGCCTTGCGTATCACCAGGCCGGCAACGCACTCATGCGCCTGAAGCGCTACGACGACGCCGCCGCGGTCTACAGAAAAGCCCTCAACGACGGCGAGTATGAGCGCCGGTCCGCCGTTCAGGCGAACCTGGGCGCCGCCTTGGTGGCGGGCAAGCACCATGAGGAGTCCCTCTCCGCCTATCAGGCGGCCCTGGACGACCCCGGCTACGATTGTCGATACAAGGCCCTTCAGGGCATGGCGGGAGCGCTCCTGGAACTCGGCAACGCCGAGAAGGCTGCGGACTCGTATCGGATGGCTGCGCTGGATGACGCCAACCCCGATCCCGGAAAGGCGCTCAACAACCTGGGTCTGGCGTACATGAGTCTCGGTCGTCCACAAGACGCCGTTGAGGCCTATCGCGCAGCCGTGGATATGGATCGATACGCAGGGCGGGGAAAGGCCTCGGCCAATCTCGGCATGGCATATGTCGCTCTCGGCATGCACGAAAAAGCGGTAAGGGCGTTTGAGCGTGCAAGGAGCGAGTTCGATTACGAACTCCCCGCTGCTGCCACCGCTGCATTCGAAGCGAGCACAGAGGCACTGGCGCGACCGGAGGTCGTCGAGGGGTGGCGTACCGGCGAGTTGCCGCCTTTGGACATGACTCCCCGGCCGGATATCAGTGCTGAGCTGCAGGAGCCGGTGAGTGAGTTCTTCACAAGGACCGACAGCGACATGAAGGCCAGTGACAGAGAGGAGCGCAAGCGCGAACGTGTTGAGCGACGCAGCTCACGAAACGTGTGGCTCACTGTTGCTGTGTGGTCGGCCGTCGGCATCGCGCTCTTCGGTGTTCTGGCGTTCGCGTGGTTGAGCGGCATCGGGTATCCAACGCAGACCATGACCGTGACCGGCCTGCTGGACGCCCACGCCGAGGGAGCGAGCGTGTCCGAGTACTGGGTCGCGGTCCCCACCGCTGACGTTGAGAAGGAGATGGGCAACCTGCCCGTCGATTTCACCTATGAGCTTGGAGCGGTCGAACGCTCTGCCAAGACATCCAAAGTGGTCGTCACCGTGATGCTGGAGACGGGTGCCCCGCTCACGTACCAGGTACTCATGGTGCGCGAGGGAGTGGGTTGGAAAGTCAACGGGATAACCAATGACTGGCGTTCCACCGGTGGCGGTTCGTGACAAATAGATAGAGGTTTTGGGTTGCGCGCGGCGAAACTTTGTTGCTATATGACACAAAGTGTTTTGCCCCCAGCATAAGGAGAACGCGTGACTCAGAAGACATATGTAATGATCAAGCCTGACGCAGTCGCACGTGGTCTTGTGGGCCAGATCGTGGCTCGCTTCGAGGCTACAGGTCTCACTATCGAGCGCATGCAGCACGGCATGGTCACCCCGCAGCAGGCTGCTGCCAATTACGTCGAGCACGAGGGCAAGCCGTTTTACGCTGGCCTCGTCGAGTACATCACCTCGGGACCCGTCGTGAAGATGGTCCTGTCCGGTCCCTCTGCTGTGCCGGTCGTGCGCAAGCTCATGGGTGCCACCAATCCTGCGGACGCCGCCCCCGGAACGATCCGCGGCGACTTCGGTCTGACTCTCGATGCGAACATCATCCACGGCTCTGACTCTCCGGAAAGCGCTGAGCGCGAGATAGCCATCTTCTTCGGCTAGAACCGGACTGACCGTTGGCTTTCATGACCCGCGTGAGGGGGCCTCGATGTTCTTTCGTGTAGTGGATAAGGAGCGCCTGCCGGATCTCATCGCCGGACTATCGTCCGACCATGAGGTCATCGGACCGATCGAGAAGGATGGCCGATTCGTTTTCGCGCCTATCTCGGATCCTTCACAGATCCGTCTGGACTACGATACGACGCTCCTTCCTCCGAAGAAGTGGCTCATGCCACCGGAGGAGACGATGATGCACTTCAATTGTGCCGATGAAGAAGTCACCGATGATGCCGTGGTTGCATCTCCGCGTGTTCTGTTCGGCTTGCATCCGTGTGACATCAATTCGCTGTTGTTGCTGGATAACGTGTTCTTGCAGGGCCGCGTCGATCCGTACTACAAGGCCCGTCGGGACAACACGCTGATCGTGGGGATGTCATGCACGCCTTCGCCGACGTGCTTTTGCAACGTGTGGGACACCGACGAGGTCCATTGGGGCTTTGATATCTTCCTCACCGATCTTGGCGATCGCTACTACGCGTCGCTACGAACGGTCAAAGGGGCGGAGGTCCTGGACAGGCATGTGGACAGCCGGGCCGTGACCGAGCAGGACACAGCCGATTTCCAGCAGGTCGTCCGTGAGTTCAAGCAGGGCTTCTCGAACAACGTGGACACCGCGCAGCTGCCGGTGTTGCTCGATGCCAAGTTCGATAGCTCTGTCTGGGACGACTTCGGCAGCGAGTGCCTGTCGTGCGGGGCGTGTTCGATGGTGTGCCCGACCTGCTACTGCTTCGACGTCAAGGACAGACTCGAGGTCGATCAGCAGTCAGGCGATCGCGTCCGTACCTGGGACTCTTGCCAGTTCAAGGAGTTCGCTGCCGTAGCGCATGGGCAGAACTTCCGAGAGGACCGCTCGAGCCGCCTGAAGTACCGCTACTACCACAAGTACTGGGGCTATCTGTCCAAGTTCGAGAGGGTCCTTTGTGTCGGCTGTGGGCGTTGTACCCTTGCTTGTCCATCCGGGATCAGCCCCGTCAAAGTCATTGAAGCGCTGCAGACGGAGGGGTCTCGATGAGTGAAATACGCGTGGATGAGTGTACGTGCGACGGTGTGGGCAATGCCTATCGTCCCTGGCCGGCCAGGATCACCTCCATCCAAGATCTCACGGAGAAAGAGAAGCTCTTCGAACTCCGTCTGATCGACCCTGAGGTACGGGAGGCTTTCAAGTTCCACGCCGGTCAGTTCGCCGAGATATCCCTATTCGGGGTGGGCGAGGCTCCGATCTCGATCTCGTCGGCGCCCAGCAAGCAGGGCTTCATCGAGCTGTGTGTTCGTAACACAGGCGATGTGACCGGCGCGCTTCATAAGAAGCAGTGCGGAGATATCGTTGGTCTTCGTGGCCCGCTTGGACGCGGTTTTCCGTTCGAGCAGATGAAGGGCAACGATATCCTGCTGGTCGCCGGAGGGTTGGGTATCGCACCGCTCAAGTCCTTGATCAATCACATTCATGATGAGCGACATGAGTTTGGAAAAGTCACGATCATGTATGGAGCGAAGAACCCCAGTGAGGTGCTCTTCCGCCATCAGTTCGATATGTGGAAGCACCGGGAGGATTTCGACTTGATGCTGACCGTTGATGAGTCTGATGACACATGGGACGGTCCGGTCGGAGTCGTGACCAAGCTGTTCGATCAGGTCGACGTCGATCCTGATTGCACCTACGGTGCCATCTGCGGACCCCCGGTCATGTACAAGTACGTGATCGAGGAGATGCGCAAGAAGAACATGGATGTCGACAAGATCTACATGTCTTTCGAGCGAAGGATGAAGTGCGGCATCGGCAAGTGCGGTCATTGCGGCGTGGGTCACCAGTACGCATGTATCGACGGTCCGGTGTTCAGTTACTGGGAAGCCATGAACCTACAGGAGGCGATATAGTTGGCGCCTCGTGTAGTGGTTGTAGGTCTCGCCAGTGATTTTGGCTGCCAGGTCCAGATAACCAACATCGAAGATCACCTGCTGGAGATGCTGGGTGTGATCGACCTCGGGTATTGGCAGCTTGCATCGTCCGGGCACATGCCGGCCGAGTACGACATCGCGGTAGTCGAGGGTGCCGTCACCACCGTGGAGCACATCGAGCTGCTGAAGCGGCTGAGAGAGACCGCTTCGGTGGTCATGACGATCGGGACATGCGCCCATACGGGCGGCATTCCTGCACTGGCGAACCGCTGTGACCTCGATGCGGCCTATAGCGCTGTGTACGGGGAAGGGTCCGATGTCGCGCGAGGGCGTTGCGCGCCCGAGCCTGTTCACTCGGTGATCGACGTCGACTATCAGGTCCCGGGTTGTCCCATCGACATGGATGAGTTCCTTGCAGTCCTGTCAAAAGCGCTTCAGGGTCTTGCGGACCCGCTGCCGGGCGATCCGATGTGTGCGGTGTGCAAGACCAAGGAGAATGTCTGCCTGCTTGACCGCGGCGAGATCTGCCTGGGACTTGTGACACGGACGGGTTGTGGGGCGAAGTGCCCGAGTCTCGGTCGTCCTTGTACCGGATGTCGTGGACTGGCTCCTGACGCCAATTTCGATGCGGCTCGCAAGGTGCTTGCCAGCAAAGGATTCGATCCGAACGAGTTGGATCGTCGCTTCGATCTGTACAACGCGGTCCGGGAGGGCGTCCGATGAGCATCATCACCGTAGAACACGTTGCCCGTATCGAAGGTCACGGGACGATCCACGTCGAGCTTGAAGGTTCGACAGTCAAAGACGTCCACATGGAGATCGTCGAGCCTGCGCGCTTCTTCGAGCCGATGGTCGTTGGCCGCAAGTTCGATGAGGTCTCGCTTGTCACCAGTCGGATCTGTGGCATCTGTTCGCCTAACCATGCGGTGACCTCGCTGAAAGCGATCGAGGACGCGTTGGGCATTCAGGTCAGCGAGCGCACGAAGCTGCTTCGCAAGCTGCTCGTGTACGGATCCTATCTGCAGAATCACGCCACACATCTCTATATCTTCTCGGCACCGGACTTTCTCGGTCTGCCGAGCGTGTTTCCCCTGGCCGAAACGCATCCCGATGTCCTTGAGCGGGCACTGAAGATCAAGAAGGCGGGCAACGAGCTGTGCACCCTCGTTGGCGGGCGTCCGGTCCATCCGGTGACGGCTGTCGTCGGCGGGTTCACACATGAGCCGGGTGCTGACGAGCTCGAGGCCTTCCGCGACAGACTGCTCGCGCTCGTGGACGATGCGGTCGTCACAGCGCAGTTGTTCGACTCGTTCGATGTCCCGGAGTTTTCCTCATCGTGTGAGATGTTGGCGTTGGCCGACGACGAGGAGTATGCGGTCTATGACGGCAACACCGCGGCGCTTGAGGCCGGGTGGAATCGCCCGGTCCAGGAGTACCGTGCCTTCATCGACGAGCAGGTCGTGGGCCATAGCAACGCCAAGCACAGCACGTCTGATGGTCGCTCGTTCATGACAGGAGCGATCGCGCGGGTCAATCTGTCGAGCAAACAGCTCATGCCGCGTGCCGCACAGGCCCTTGCGTCTCTTAGCACGGGTGCAGTCGGGAAGAACACCTTCTTGAACAATGTGTGCCAGGCGATCGAGCTGATCGATGCATGTGAGCGTTGCGCGGTGTACTGCGACCGTCTTATCACAGAGGGCGGGACCAGCGCTCCGGTCGAGTACGAGGTCAAGGCGGGATTCGGCGTTGGAGCCACCGAGGCTCCCCGGGGTACCGTGTATCACAGCTATACGCTTGATGATGACGGGTTCGTGGTGTCTGGAGACGTCATCACCCCAACGGCCCAGAACCTCGGGAACCTCGACGCTGACATGCGGGCCTTCGCGCCGACAGTGGCCGGTCTGCCGCACGACGAGTTCATCCTTCAAGTGGAGGAACTGGTTCGTGCCTACGACCTCTGCTTGTCTTGCTCGGTACACTGACCGTTGACCGTCACAACGCCGCCGTTCACGGACGGCGGCGTTCGTGTTTGCAGGAACGGACATCGAATCGACGAAGTGAGTCTGACCGATGGTCCTCTCCGGTGATAGGGGGTAGTGGATTTGGCGAAAGGCGCGTTTAGCGGCGGTATCCATCCGCCGGATCGCAAGGCGGCCACGGCCGGCAGTCCGGTTGAATGGATGCCGGTCCCGGAGCGGCTCGTCTTGCCGATGAGCCAGCACCTCGGTGCGCCGTGCGTTCCTGTCGTGGAAGTGGGCCAGCACGTGAGCCGGGGTGAAGTCATCGGCACGGTAGATGCCTTCGTGAGTGCACCGGTACACAGTCCTGTGGACGGTGAAGTGACCGCCATCGCCCCCTGTCTTACCGCGGGGGGGTCACGCGTGACCGCGGTGACCATCAAGCCCGATGCGGAGCAAGACCTGGAGTCCTTCGTCCGTGTCGAGGCCGACGATCCCAAGTCTGCAGTTCGCGCAGCCGGGATCGTGGGTATGGGCGGCGCGACGTTCCCTACCACCGTGAAGCTCTCTCCTCCGGCCGATACACCCGTCGACACGGTGATACTCAACGGCTGCGAGTGTGAGCCCTTTCTCACATGCGACCACCGGCTGATGCTGGAGACGCCGTCGCGAGTCATCGATGGCGCTCAGAAGATCGCCGAGCTGATCGGTGCCTCTCGGGTCGTCATTTGCGTGGAAGACAACAAGCAAGACGCTATCGAGGCGCTGCGTTCTGCCGCGCCCGGGACCGTTGAGGTGCGGGCGCTGCCCACCAGGTACCCTCAAGGCGCGGAAAAGCAGCTCATATGGGCGATCCTCGCCAAAGAGGTCCCGCACGGCAAGCTGCCTGCGGCAACGGGTGCGCTCGTGCACAACGTGGCCACAGCGGCGGCTATCGCCGATGCCATCGATACGGGCAAGCCGCTCACAGAGCGCATCGTGACCGTCACTGGAGCCGTGAAGCGTCCGGGCAACTACCGTGTGCTTCTCGGCACGCTTGTCTCGGACCTCATCGAGCATGCGGGCGGTACCGTTGGTGAGGTCGGCAGGATCATAGCCGGTGGCCCGATGACCGGTCCGGCTCTGGCGTCTTTGGATGTTCCGGTCGCCAAGGGGACATCCGGCATCGTGGTCCTCACGCCGCAGGAGGCGTCGCCCCTGGTGGAGGACGACCAGGCGTGTATCCGGTGCGGTCGCTGTTCCGAGGCGTGCCCGATGTTTCTGCAGCCCTATGCGATCGGCAACTACTCGGCCCGTCAGGACTGGAATGGGGCCGGTCGCTTCAACCCGCTCGACTGTATCGAGTGCGGTTGTTGTTCGTTCGTGTGCCCGACCAAGCGTCCGCTGGTGCAGCTGATCCGCATCGCCAAGGCTGCCGCACTTGCAAAGGGGGTGAAGCCGTGAGTCCTGAGATGACGGCAGAGCGCAAGCCGGTCGTTACCGGCTCGCCTCAGATATCGTCGACCACCACGTGCAGCGGGATCATGCTGTGGGTGGTCATCGCTCTCGCCCCGGCAGCGGTCTGGGCATGCATCAGCATGGGCCTGCCCGCGATCCGCACGTTCGCGCTCGCAGTCGGCTCAACGCTCATCACCGAGGGTGCATGGAACGCGATAGCCAAGAAGCGTCAGACGCTCACTGACGGCAGCGCTCTTGTGACCGGTGTTCTGCTGGCGATGAGCATGCCGCCGATGACCCCCTGGTGGATCACGGTGGCGGCCGGCTTCATCGCCATAGCCCTGGGCAAGATGATTTTCGGCGGTCTTGGCTTCAATCTGTTCAACCCCGCGCTGGTGGGCCGGGCCTTCGTTCTGGTCTCATGGGCGGGAGTCATGGCATCCGCTCCGGGCAGGGGCTGGTTCAAGACGCTGGATATCGCAGCCACCGGTGGATACGACGCCATTACGGGAGCTACCCGTCTGGCTGTCGCAGCGGCCGACAGGGCCGCCGGGGGAGCATACGGTTTCGACCTTGCTGCGCAGTACCAGCCATTGCTGTGGCGTAACCTGGAGGGCTCTCTTGGCGAGGTGTCTGCGGCGCTGCTCATACTGGGCGGTTTGGTCCTGCTGTTCAAAGGCATCATCGACTGGCGGATTCCCGCGGGCTACATAGGCGCCATGGGTCTGCTCTCGTGGGCCTTCGGCTCTGATCCCATATTCAACATCATCGCCGGTGGCGTCTTGCTGGGAGCCTTCTTCATGGCTACAGACTACGTCTCCTCGCCCATGGCGAAGAACGCCCGGCTTGCCTACGGTATCGGTTGCGGAGTGCTCAACGCGGTCGGTCGTTTCTATGGCTCGATGCCCGAGGCGACCACCTTCGCGATCCTGTTCATGAACGGCATCGCGCCCCTGCTGGACCGTGTGTTCAGGCCACGTGTCTTCGGGTGGGTGAAGCGCAATGGGTAAGTCGTTCAGACTCATCATCGCGGTTGTCGTGACCTGCGTTGTCGCCGCAGGCGGTCTTGCGGTCACGTACCTTGCCACCAAGGATCGTATCGCCGAGCAGGTCCGTCTGGCCGAGGAGAACTCGCTCAAGACGGTGCTGCCGGATGCAGTGGAGTTCGTGGACGCGGGACCGGACATCTTGGAAGCCGCACAAACGGCTGCCGACGATGTCGATTGCTCAGCAGTCTACCGGGCGGTGTCGGCAGACGGCACTCTCATCGGTTGGGGTCTGCGGGTCGCCGGGCGCGGATACGGCGGTCCTATCGAGCTGGTTTTGGGATTGGATAGCACCGGTAAAGTCACGGGTGTCACAATCCTCACCATGAGCGAGACGCCGGGGTTGGGCACCAAAGTGCAGAGCGAGGAGTGGTTCCTTGAGCAGTTCAAAGAGCTGCCGGAGGGCTTCGACTCTGCCGATATGAAGGAGCTGGACACGATCAGCGGCTCGACCAAGTCCTCTCGCGGTGTCCGCAACGGCGTAGAAGCAGGTGGGCGCATCTATACGGATGTGCTGTCCGATCTCTCGGGAGGTGAGTAGCGGTGGGCGAGTGGATCAAGACGTTCAAGCAGGGTCTATCTATCGAGAACCCGCTCACGGTCCTCATGATCGGTCTGTGCGCCACGCTGGCCGTATCGACGCAGGTCCAGGGCGCTTTGTTCATGGGTCTTGCGGTGATCTTCGTGCTCACCATGAGCAACGCGATCATCAGCGCGTTTCGCAAGCTCATTCCCAACGAGGTGCGCATCCCCATCTTCATCGTGATCATCGCGTCCTTCGTGACTATCGTGGACCTCACGATGAAGGCCTTCATGCCCGGGATCTACCAGTTCCTGGGCATCTGGATTCCTTTGATAGTCGTGAACTGCGCCATTCTCGGACGCGCTGAGGCGTACGCCTATCACAACAAGGTCGGACTCGCCATTGCGGACGGTCTCGGCATGGGCGTGGGTTACTGGCTCGTCATCGTCGCTCTTGCGTTCATCAGAGAACTCCTTGGCACCGGGAAGATCGTGATGTTCGACGCCACCCTGATCGGGCTGCCGTCCGGATACGCGCCGCCGGGATTGGTGCTTCTATTCCCCGGGGCCTTCTTCATCTTCGGGTTCATGATCGCCATCACGCGCGCGCTCGGAGAGCGTGCCGAGAAGCGCAGGAAGGCGGTGACGTCATGAGCACGGTAGGGCAACTGGCGCTGCTCTTCATCGGAGCTGCACTGATCAATAACATCTTGCTGACCAGGTTCATCGGTCTGTGCCCGTTCTTCGGCGTCTCGGGCAATTTCGAGACCTCCCTGGGCATGAGTCTTGCGGTCGTGTTCGTCATGACGCTTGCATCCACTTCAACGTGGGTGGTCTGGACGTTCCTGCTGGAACCGCTCGGAGTGGGCGAGTTCCTGTACATCCCAGCGTTCATTCTCATCATCGCGTCTCTCGTGCAGTTCGTTGAGATGTACATGCGCAAGGTGAGCCCGGTCCTGTATCGGGCCATGGGCATCTACCTGCCGTTGATCACAACCAACTGTGCAGTGCTCGCGACGGCTACCGAAGCTGCGAAGCCGGGGTTCTTCAAGATGAACATCGACCTGGGGGCCTCTCTGGGCCTGGGTGAAGCACTCATCTACACGCTCGGAGTCTCCGTCGGCTTCGGGTTCGCCCTCATCTCCTTCGCGGCACTACGGGAGCGGCTGGACATCGCACCCGTGCCCAAAGTCATGAAGGGCAACCCTATGGCGTTCATCACTGCCGGACTGCTTTCGCTCGCCTATGTCGGAATCGCCGGCTGGTTCGGGCTGTAAGGAGATACTGTGGATCTGATGCTCATACTGAAGGCCGTCTTGACGCTCAGTGCCTTGGGCTTGATCACGTCCGCGGTGCTCTCCACTGCGGCTCGTCGCTTCTATGTCGAGGTAGACCCCCGCGTGGAGGCCGTGGCGGCGATACTCCCAGGCTCCAACTGCGGAGCATGCGGCAATCCCTCCTGCTTCACGGTGGCCGAAGGGATCGTTGAAGGAACACTGCCGGTGAATGCTTGCGTGGCCGGTGGTCAGAGCTGCGCCGACAGCATCGCGGTATTGATGGGCGCGGAGGCGTGTGCCGTTGCGTCGGTCGTGTCGATACGCGCGTGTGGTGGCGGGAACAAAGCCGAGCGTGCGTTCGAGTATGGCGGGGTCCAGTCGTGTGCGGCTGTGGCCCGTCTTGCGGGCGGCTCACTCGTGTGCACCGCCGGGTGTCTCGGTTACGGGGATTGTGTCGAGGCGTGTCCGTTCGACGCGATCGCCATAGACGAGCGTGGTCTGCCGGTCATCGATCTTGATGCCTGCACCGGCTGTGGGATCTGCGTTCACAACTGCCCCCGCGGAGGTGTCGGGCTCCTCAGCCTGGTTCCCGAGAACGCCCCGGTGGCCGTTCGCTGCAACGCTCATGACAAGATCAAAGACCGCAAAGCTGCGTGTTCGGCATGTTGTATCGCGTGCAAGAAGTGCGAGCGCGCCTGTCCGGCCGATGCGATCCACGTGATCGACGCACTGGCCGTTATCGACTACGAGAAGTGCACCGCGTGCGGTACATGCGTGTCGGTATGCCCTCAGAACTGCATCGACATTCACGGAAGGGCCGCGACGATCCCGCCGCGCGCCGCCGATGGCCACGGCAAGAACGCTCCCGGTTTCGCGGTGCAGGACCAGGCAGCGGAGTAGATACGTGCGATGACCAGAGCGGACCGCATACTCGCCTTCGGCATCGCCATTCTGGCTCTGGTGGCGGTGCCTTTAGTGGCGCTGGCCGTCGGGACCGGCGGTGGCGATGCAGTCGTGGTGGGTCCCGCAGGGCGCAGCGTCCTGAGTCTGGATACCGATCAGACAGTGGTCGTCGAAGGACTTCAGGGCAGCGTGGTCGTGGAGGTCCGCTCCGGTGCTGTCAGCGTCAAGGAATCCAGCTGCCCTGACAAAGTGTGCGTTCATAGCAGCCCCATCGACGCGCAGGGTGGCGTGATCGCATGTGTCCCCAATGGTGTCACAGTGACCGTTGGTTCAGCGGGGGGAGGCCTCGATGCCATCGTCCGCTGAGGTCTCGTTGCCTCTGGCTCGGAGTGTCGACTACGGAGCCCGGCGTGTCGCGTATAGTGGCGTGCTCCTCGTGGGTGCCGTCGTCCTTGGACTTGCCGAATCCTGGCTTCTTTCATTCTCTCCAGTGCCGTGGCTCCGACTCGGTCTGGCGAATGTCGCAGTGCTCGTCGCCCTCGCATACGTCGGTCCCAGATCAGCGTTGGCTGTCACGTCCTTGAGGGTCGTGGTGGTGGGCCTTGCAACCGGCGCGCTCTTCGGTCCGGCAACATTGCTGGCCATGTCCGGGTCGGTGTGTGCGCTCGTGGCCATGCTGCTGGTTCGTGCGGCAGGTTCGCGGTTCTCAGTCGTTGGTTGGTCTATCGCGGGCGCTGCCGCACACGTTGCAGGCCAGTTCCTGGCGGCGATTGCTGTGACGGGCTCGGTCGGAGTCCTCTCCTTGATGCCCCTGTCCATATTCGCAAGCATCTTCCTCGGTGCTGCGACCGGGCTTGCAGCCCGGGCACTCCTCTCCCGGTTGAGACTGGCGGTCTGAAGGGGAGGAGGGCGCTTTATGGCGCCACGAATGGTGGGCGGATCTATGGATGCCCGTACGCTTGTCTTGCAGGGACGGGCCGACTCGGTAGCGGATTCAGCCCTTGTCTCGGTGATGCTCGGCTGTAGTGAGGATAGGGTCTGCCGCGGTCTGATGGCTGAATACCCTATGCCTGACGCTCTGTGGCGCGTATGTGCGGAGGACCTGACGGCGCAGCCCGGCGTCGGACCTGCTGCCGCGGCCAGGCTGCTTGCATCGCTGGAGATGAGCAGACGATGGGCGTGCAGACCGACGACTGAGCGCCCCGTCATCTCCACGCCTGAAGACGTCGTGAGGATCTGTGGGCCGCAGTTTCGGGGATTGGACAGGGAGCACTTCTGGGCTCTGGCACTCAACACCAAGAACCAGCTGCTGCGCACTGTGGAGATATCCATCGGGAGCCTCAACGCGTCCATCGTGCATCCACGCGAGCTCTACAAAGAAGCGATCCGGCTCTCCGCGGCGTCGATCGTGGTGGTGCACAACCATCCCAGCGGTGATCCAACACCCTCCGGAGCGGACCTTCAGCTCACCCGACGTCTCACCAAAGCCGGAGACGTCATAGGCATCGAGCTTCTCGACCACGTGATCATAGGCGATGGCGGCGCCCATGCGAGTGTTCGCGATCTTGGTCTGATGTAGTCCAAACACATACAACGACCTGGGGTGTTGCTATACTGGTGCCGGGCTCTGACCGGGTTCAGCCGCGTGCTGTGCTAAACTTGCCGCGATGTGCGGATGCGACCGCGCGGCAGCGGTCAGTTGCCGCGCGTTCTTTTGCATGCCCGATGTGACGGGCCCAGCGGTCGCGGCGAGAAGTCGCGGCGTCGAGAGGAGAGCGACTTGTCGCTTGTAGATATGTTCTTCAATTCCTGGGGCGGCGACATGGCAGTCGACCTCGGTACGGCGAACACCCTGGTGTCGGTTCGTGGCCGTGGCATCGTGCTTATCGAGCCATCTGTTGTCGCGGTTGAGAAAGAGACGAAGCGCGTACTGGCCGTGGGCATCGAGGCCAAGCGCATGCTGGGCCGTACCCCCGGCTCCATCGTGGCGATCCGGCCGCTGAAAGACGGCGTCATCGCCGACTTCGAGGTTACCGAAGCGATGCTGCGCTACTTCATCAACAAGACCCGTGTGAAGCGGTTCCCCTGGCAGCCCAAGCCCCGCGTCGTGGTGTGTGTGCCTTCGGGCGTCACCGAGGTGGAGAAGCGTGCCGTGTTCGAGGCGACGATGCAGGCGGGTGCTCGCAACGCCTATCTGATCGAGGAGCCCATGGCGGCGGCTATCGGAGCGGGTCTGCCCATCCAGGAGCCGACCGGCAACATGGTCGTCGATATCGGCGGCGGTACCACAGAAGTCGCGGTCATCTCACTCGGCGGCATCGTGGTCGCACAGTCGATCAGGATCGGTGGAGACGAGTTCGACGAGGCGATAATCGCTCACATCAAGAAGGAGTACAACGTCCTTATCGGCGAGCGTACCTCCGAGGAGATCAAGTTCGAGATCGGCTCGGCGTTCCCGCTTTCCGAGGAGCTTGATGTCGAGGTGCGCGGGCGCGACCTGCTCACGGGCCTACCCCGTACGATCCAGCTCTCCTCCGAGGAGATACGCACCGCGGTGGAAGAGCCCACGGCGGCTATCGTCGCCGCGATCAAGGGCACCCTTGAACAGACGCCTCCCGAGCTGTCCAGTGACATCATGGAGTACGGCATCGTGCTCACCGGCGGCGGCGCGCTGCTGAGGGCTCTCGACGAGCGCTTGCGCTATGAGACAGGAATGCCCGTACACGTCTCGGAGAATGCACTCATCAACGTCGTACTCGGATCGGCCATGGCCCTGGAGGAGATCGACGTCCTCAAGAAGGTCCTCACGGTCTCACGTTAGACCGGGAGGCTTGGATGCGATGAAGGTCACTCTGGAGGATCCAAAACGCGGCAACCCGTTGCTGCTCATAATGCTTATCATCGTGTCCCTGGCATTGGTGACGGTCTATTTTCGCGAGGGCGACAGCGGGCCCATCCACAAGCTGCGCTCGGGGATGCTTGAGGTCACTGCCCCGTTCGAGCGTGCGGGAAACGCCATAGTCTCGCCCTTCACCGCGGTCGGCTCGTGGTTCTCTGATCTTTCGATATCCAGAGAGGATCTCGAGTCGCTCGAGGCTCAGAACGATGAGCTGCTTGCGCGGTTGGCCGAATTGGAGGAGGCGCGTCAGGAGAACGAGCGGCTCCGTGAATTGGTCGCGTTTGCCGAGGAGCGCAAGCTCACCACACTGGGCGCCCGTATCATCGGTCGTCCCACGAGTTCATGGGAAGGCGTCATCACCATCGACCGGGGCTCTGCTGATGGCGTCGAACCCGGGATGCCGGTGCTTGCCGCGCAGGGGCTTGTCGGCCAGGTGCTCGAGGTGTCGAAGAACTCGGCCAAGGTGGTTCTGATCACGGACCAGCGGAGCGGCGTAGCTGCTCTGATCCAGTCGACACGCGTCCCCGGGGTCGTTGAGGGGTCTATCGAAGGCGGTTTGACGCTTGAGTTCGTATCTTCCGAGGAGAAGCCTGTCCAGGGAGATGTGATCCTGACCTCCGGGCTGGGCGGCGTCTACCCGCAAGGTCTTGTGATCGGAGATGTGACGTCTGTCGAGGAGCGCCGAGGAGAGCTTTTCCCGCGCATCACGGTGACGTCGCGTGTTCCGATCGCGCAGGTCGAAGAAGTGCTCGTGCTGGTGGGCGCGGTACTGGACACCGACGTCGATGAGGGGAGTGTCGAATGAGACGATTCTGGATCACAGCCGGCGCCATTCTCGCCGCCCTTATCGCTCAGGTGATGCTCGCGCCTCATCTGGCGCTGTTCGGCGCTGTTCCAAGCTTCCCGGTCCTGGTGGTCATCACCCTTGCCATCGTGGAGGGCCCGCAGGCGGGTGCCGTCTCGGGCTTTGCGGCCGGGCTGATGCTTGATCTACTCGGTACGTCGCCTGTGGGAGCATGGGCTCTGGTCCTCGTGATTGTCGGATACCTCGCCGGCCTGCTCCAGGAGAACCTCTTTGCCGAGGGCTGGCTGATGCCGTTCACCGTTGCGATCGTGGCCGGTGTGCTGGCCGAGCTGTCCTATCTCATCGTATTGCAGGTGATCGGGTCGGCTCCCGAGTTCTGGCGTTCGCTGTGGACCGTGGTGCTTCCCAGAGGCATCTACAACACCGTGCTGGCTCTGTTGCTCTACCCCTGGTTGGCGCGCTTCTTGCGGTCTGACCAGTCCATGAAGTCGTTCCGTCGGTTAGCATGATAGGTCGCCGGCCTGTCGGTGACCGTCAGGGGATGTCTGCCCCCGGGAGTCTCTCTGTATGAGTACCTATCGCCAAGAACTCAAGTCGCGTTTCGCGGCTCTCGGCATAATCGTCGTCATCATGCTCGCCTCGTTGTTCGTACGTTTGTGGACGATGCAGGTCTTGCAGGGTGACGCGTATGCCGCCAAGGCCGAGAACAACCGCGTCCGCGAGATATCCATAGACGCACCGCGCGGTGAGATCTACGACCGCAACGGCGTTGCGCTCGTGACCAACCGGGCCGCGCTCGCTGTGAGCGTCGATCCTTCAGAAGACACTGTCAGGCTGCTCCTGATCCGCTCGCAGAACTCCGATACTGCCGATGACCCCACCAAGAGCGAGATCGAGGAGCGTTTCGGTCCTCTCGCCGACCTTCTTGGCATGACCGCCTCCGAGGTGTGGGAGAAAGTCTCGGATACCCGCGTGGAGGCGCTACGCTCCAGGGTCGTCGCTGTGGACGTGCCCATCGACGTGGTCTCTCAGCTTGCCGAGAGGCAAACCGAGTTCCCGGCCGTTGAAGTCGATGAGATCGCGGTTCGCGAGTATCCGCAGGGCGATCTGGCCGCTCACCTGTTGGGGTATACGGGCGAGATATCCGACAAGGAGTTCACCGAGAGCGATTCGTCTGCGGGCTATGAGCTTGGCGACATCGTGGGCAAGACCGGCGTCGAGGCTCAGTACGAGAATGTCTTGCAGGGCGATAAGGGCTGGCGTCGGATCGAGGTCAACGCCTCCGGCAAGGCTCAGAGCGTCGTGAGCGAACAGGCGGCGGTTCCGGGCCGGGACATAAAGCTCACCCTGGACATCGAGGTCCAGCGTGTAGCGGAGAAGGCGCTTGTCGATGCCATCGCCGAGGCTCACAGTCAGGATTTTGATGACGCAAAGGCCGGTGCTGCGGTCGTCTTGGATCTCACTACCGGTGAGGTCATCGCCATGGCCAGCGCCCCCACATACGATCCTTCGATCTTCCTAGGCTCCATATCCACAGATCAGTGGGAAGATCTCACCGACGAGGCCAGCGAGTATCCCCTTACCAACCGGGCGATCATGTCGGCCTATCCTCCTGCATCGACTTTCAAGGCGATCACGGGGCTTGCCGGTCTTGAGGCCGACGTCACCTACGAGAACAAGACGTACACGTGTTCCGGCAAATGGACCGAGATGGGCGAGCAGTGGCCGAAATGGTGCTGGAACCATTCCGGGCACGGCACGATATCGTTCAGGTCCGGCATCGAGCAGTCCTGCGACGTCGTCTTCTACGAGATCGGCTATGAGTTCTACAAGCGCAAAGAAGAGGAGCTGCAGGCGATGGCGCGCAGCTTCGGTCTGGGCTCGAAGCTCGGGATCGATCTTCCGGGTGAGGTCAAAGGGCGCGTCCCTGACGCGGAGTGGAAGGCTGATTTCAACGAGGACTACCCCGAGTACCAGATGTGGCTGCCCGGCGATACCGTCAACATGGCCATCGGCCAGGGCGACTTGCTGACCTCGCCACTGCAGATCGCCTCGGTATATGGAGCGATCGGCAACGGCGGCACGGTCATGACGCCGCATGTGATGCTCGAGGTGCTCCCCGGAGTCGGTGAGGAGTCCACTGTGTACGAGCCTACCGTTGCCTATGAGACCGGTGTGTCCGAGTCAAGCCTCGCGGTCATGCACCGGGCCCTGGTTGACGTCACCACCGAGGGGACGGGTCTGGGTGTCTTCCGGGGATTCGACATCACTGTCGCGGGTAAGACGGGCACGGCCCAGGTGGCCAACAAAGACGACTACGCCTGGTTCGCTGCGTATGCTCCGGCAGAGGACCCGAAGTACGCCGTGGCTGTGATCGTGGAGCAGGGTGGTCACGGCGGCTCCGTGGCGGGTCCGGCGGCACGCCAGATCCTCTCTCAGCTGTTCGGGCTGGAGATCGAGCAGGTCCATACCGTGGATGAGTCGAGGTAGTAGTGGACAAGACCCCATATACACGTTTCCGAAACGCGGTGAACCTGCCGCTGGTGATCTGGACGGTCGCGCTGCTGATCTATGGATCTGTCATGGTCTCTTCGGCGACCACAGGCATGGGCAGCGGAATGCTGACCCGTCAGCTCGTGGGAATCGCTGTCGGCCTCGTGCCCCTGGTAGTGGCCTGGGCGCTCGACTACAAGGTTCTGAAGCATTGGATGGGACCCTTGCTTGTGGGGCTCTGCATCCTGCTCATCAGTCCACGTATCCCTGGTCTGGGATATGAGGCAGGTGGCGCGACGTCCTGGCTGCAGCTGTTCGGAGTCCGTCTGTTCCAGCCGTCTGAGCCCGCGAAGCTCATCTTCATCGCGGTCATGGCTGCGGTGGTCTCCGAGTACAAGGGCCGTATCGACAAACCACGGGACGTCTTGCGTGTCATCTCCTATATGGGTCTGGCGCTCGTCCTCATCTTGATGCAGCCGGACCTCGGTACCGGCCTCGTCTTCGTCGCTATCGCCGCAGGTATGCTTCTTGTGGGCGGTATGAAGGGGAGATGGTTCCTGATCTTCGGTCTGGCGGCCGTTGTCGCCGTCGGGGGTATCCTGTTGCTCGATACCGCCCTGGACAACATGGCCGGCGAGGATGTCGCGCTCAAGGATTACCAGAAGGACCGGCTGCTGGTGTTCATCGACAACACTCGCGACCCCCAAGGGGCCGGCTACAACCTCGCTCAGTCCAAGATCGCTGTGGGTTCAGGTGGCGTTTCCGGTAAGGGACTTGCCGCAGGAACACAGTCCAATCTCAACTTCCTGCCCGAGCGTCATACCGACTTCATATTCGCGGTGCTAGGGGAGGAACTCGGCTTCACCGGTGCGGTGCTGCTTCTGGGTCTGTATCTGGCGTTGCTCATCAGCGCTCTGGCGATCTCAACATCTTCACGCGACTTGTATGGAGCACTCATCTGTGCGGGTATCATCAGTATGTGGTCGTTCCAGATACTGGAGAACATTGGCATGACGATCGGCATGATGCCGATCACCGGCATCCCGTTGCCGTTCATGAGCTTCGGGAGCTCTGCGATGGTCACTAACCTGGGTGCGGTGGGCATGCTCTTGTCAGTATGGTCCCGCCGCTACGGAACCTGATCCGTCTGCCTAAGAGGGGATGATATGACATGGCGAGACTGCCTGTTGATGTGAGAGACCTGCTGAAGGCAGGCAAGCGCCTCGATCAAGATCGGGGACTGCCGGTCGGTATCGCGGTGTTCATCGAGTTGGATGCTCCCGATGCGCTGATCGATGAGTTGCGTGCACAGCTTCGGCCGCGTACCAGCGGAGCGACGCTGCAGGTCGAGGTCGTCGAGCAGGGCAAGGCATTGGATCTGAAGGCCGGAATGGATGCCGCCGTATTGGTGGCGGGTACCGGCACGGGCCTTATCGATACCATCACCATGCTTCGCAAAACCAACACGCCTGTCGCGGTTCTAGGGATGGGCGAGGAGGAATACGGCGACCGGCTGGCGGATCTTCTGCTGCAGCCGCTTGGTGACCTTGTGGTCAGGCCGACCGCTGCCCAAAGCGTCGAGGAACTCGGGGCGTGGCTTGCCGAGACCCTCGCGTCCAAGAGGCTGGCGCTGGCGCACAACTTCCCGTTCATGCGTCGTGCGGTGGCCGATGAGGCCGTCAAGACGACCGCGTGGCAGAACGGCCTTGTCGGCGCGGTCGCGATATTCCCGGGTGCCGACATGCCGATCATGACGGCGAACCAGGCCAAGATGTTGCTGCAGATCGCTGCCGCATACGGCGAGAAGCTCGGCGCCGACCGCATCAAGGAGCTTGCAGTCATCGTCGGCGGCGGGTTCACGTTGCGTGCGGTTGCGCGTCAGATGCTCACTGCTGTCCCTGTCATGGGCTGGGCGGTAAAGGGTGGCATCGGCTATGCAGGGACCATGGCTATGGGCAAGGCCGCAGTCGCGTACTTCGACGAGGGCGCTGACATGATGCAGGTGGCCTCCAAGCTGAAAGAACGGGCTGTAGAGCACTTGCCCGGACACCAGGGCCCCGGTGAGCTGCCCGGTGCTGTCGAGGTCCAGCCGGAGCCCGGGGTGGTCGTGGTCGAGACGGAGAACTCCCTTGAGTGATCTGTGGCCACGGATCGAGCCGTTGCTGGCATCGGTCGAACGCCCCGCGCGCTACATCGACCGCGAGTGGGGAGCACTGCACATAGATGATGCGGAGTACCATGCCGCTCTTGTCTATCCGGATGCATATGAACTGGGCATGGCCAATCAGGCCATAGGGATCCTCTATCAGTGCCTTGCGGCTATCCCCGGAGTGGCGCCGGAGCGGGCATTCCTGCCATGGCGAGACATGGCCGAGCAGATGCGCCACAACGATGTCCCGCTGTTCACGCTGGAGTCATGTAGCCCCCTGTCCGAGATGGACCTTGTGGGCATCACGTTGCCCTATGAGTTGACCTACTCCAACATCCTCGAGATCCTCGATCTTTCACGTATCCCGTTGCGCGCTGCCGACAGGACTGCCTCAGATCCGCTTGTCATCGGCGGCGGCCCTTGTGCCTACAATCCCGAACCGGTCGCGGCGTTCTTCGATGCGATCCTGATCGGTGACGGCGAGCATGCCGTCGGGCAGATCGTCTCGGTGCATCGTGCTGCGAAGGCATCAGGAGCATCGCGTGATGAGATCCTCTCGGCGCTTGCAAGAGTCGAGGGAGTCTACGTCCCCTCGTTGTACTCGACTGATTCAGGATCGGCCGTTTCTCTGGGCACGGCACCCGCCCGGGTGACCAAGCGGCTGCTGGACGACCTCGGGATGGTCAGGTCGCCGGTATGCCCCGTGGTGCCGTTCATGGACGTGGTGCATGACCGCGTGACCGTGGAGGTCTTGCGGGGCTGCTCTCGCGGTTGTCGCTTCTGTCAGGCCGGCATGGTCTATCGTCCTGTGCGTGAGCGTACCGCAGACACCATCGTCCGGGACGTGCTTGCGGGTCTGGAGTGCACCGGTCATGAGGAGGTCTCGCTCACGTCGCTCTCCAGCGCGGACCACTCTCAGCTCGAAGAGGTGCTGCGCAGGCTCTCCCGACGGCTGGAAGGGACGGGCGTGACGGTCTCGCTGCCGTCGTTGCGAGTGGACGCGTTCTCTGTGGAGATCGCACGGCTGCTGGGTGGAGGTCGCAAGACGGGGCTCACCTTCGCTCCGGAAGCCGGCACACAGCGGATGCGTGACGTCATCAACAAGAACGTGACCGAGGAGGACTTGCTGGGCACGGTCCGGAAGGCCTTCTCGGCAGGCTGGCATCGCATCAAGCTCTACTTCATGATCGGGCTTCCCACCGAGACGGACGCCGACATCGAGGGAATCAGTGCGCTTGTACGCAAGGTCCAGGAGGCCGCAAAGGAGTCGGTACCGCCGGCACAGCGTGGCGGGATCCGCATAGGCGTATCAGTGGCTACCTTCGTCCCCAAGGCGCACACTCCGTTCCAGTGGGATGCGCAGATCACGCTGGATGAGGTGCGCAGACGCCAGTCGGTGCTGCGCGACAGTATGCCCAAGCGGGGCGTCGACCTGTCCTGGCATGACCCCGAGGTGTCGTTTCTTGAGGGCGTCATGGCCAGAGGCGGGCGAGAGATCGCCGATGTCATCGAGCATGCATGGCGTGCGGGCGCCTGCTACGACGCCTGGACCGAGGAGTTCTCTCTCGGCAGATGGCGAGAAGCGTTCGACGCCTGCGGAGTCGATCCGTTGAGCATCGCTTCACGCGTACGCGAGTTCGATGAGAAGCTGCCGTGGGACCATATCCAGACCGGATTGTCCTCGGAGTTCCTGCGCATCGAGCGTGAGCGCGCGAGTGAGGCGATCACAACGCCTGATTGCACGTTTGACGAGTGCACAGGGTGCGGCGTGTGTCCCACGCTCGGCGTCGATGTCATCTTGGGTGGTGAGTCCCGTGAGTGAGGGACTGTTCCGGCTGCGCATAACCTACCCCAAAGCGGGCAGATTGCGGTTCCTGTCTCACTTGGAGCTCACTACCGCGTGTGAACGCGCTGCACGACGGGCGGGTTTGCCGTATGCTGTGACTCAGGGGTTCAATCCTAAGATGAAGGTCGCTTTCGGGCCCGCGTTGCCGGTAGGGACCGGCAGTACATGTGAGCGCTTCGATGTATGGCTCCGGGAGTATGTTCCCGCAGGCGAGGCGCTTGAGAGGCTCAGATCGTCATCCTCGGTAGACGTTGCGCCCCTGGATGCTTGTTATGTGGCACTCCGCGCGCCGTCACTGGCGGCGTCGCTGACGATAGCAACGTATGACGTCGTGACTGTAGGAGGTGTCTCGGTAGAGGACCAGCAAGGTTCTCTCGACGCGTTGGTCAAGGCTGGTGAGCTCGTTGTCGAGCACAAGGGGAAGCAGAAGGTTTTTGATCTTGCCAGCACGCTCCCGAAGGAGCCGAAGGTGAGAACATCGAACGGGCAGACCGTCGTGGAGGTCACGACGCGCATGGGTGATCGAGGCTCATTACGCCCGGAGTCCCTTGTCATGGCAGCGTTCCAGCGGTCCGGAACCGGCGGTTCGGTTCTTTCCGTTACGCGCACGCGTTTGGCCGAAGAGGAAGACGCGTAGCGCTCGCTGTTGTGATGGTGGTCTGTAGAAGATGGGCGACATAGCACGCGAGATGCTTATCTCGCACGACTCACACGAGACACGGGTTGCGTTCATCGAAGAACACAAGCTGGTCGAGCTGTACATCGAGCGCCCGAAGCGAAGCGTCGTCGGCAATGTCTATCTTGGCAAAGTGCGGGATGTCTTGCCGGGTATGCAGGCCGCGTTCGTGGATATCGGGCTTGAGAAGAACGCATTCCTGTACGTGGACGAAGTGGTCTCGCCCGAGGACGTCAAAGACGTTCCGCGGCGTGACATCCAGCAGCTCTTGCGACCGGGTCAGCAGATCATGGTCCAGGTGCTCAAAGACCCCATGGGCACAAAGGGCGCGCGGGTCACCACCGAGGTGACGCTTCCCGGGCGATTCATCGTCCTGATGCCTTTCTCGCCGTTTGTAGGAGTGTCGAGAAAGCTGCCCGAGGAGGAACGCGACCGCCTGCACGACATCATCGCCCCGCTTGTGCCTGAGGGTCTGGGGGTCATCGTCAGGACCGCTGCCGCGGGATCGGCGGACAAGGAGCTGGAAAGCGACATAGAGTTCCTGTTGCGGCTGTGGAAACGCGTCCAGCATCAGTCCCGGGAAGGCCTCGCGCCCGAGGTGGTCTATACCGAGATGGACCTTGCGCTGCGGATGGTGCGCGACGCGTTCTCGGAGGACTACAAGAAGCTGGTGATCGACGACAAGCGCCTTTACGAGAAGGTCGTCTCGTTTTTGAAGAAGACCTCTCCGAAACTGGTCCGCCGGGTTTCGTTGCATAAAGACAGGGTGCCGTTGTTCGAGCAGTACGGTCTGTATGAACAGGTGGACCGTGCGATGAAGCGCGAAGTGTCGCTTCCCAGTGGCGGGCATATCGTGATCGACAAGACCGAAGCGCTAACCGCTATCGACGTGAACACCGGGCGCTTCGTAGGGAAGAAGAACCTCGAAGACACGATCTTGCGGACCAATCTCGAAGCTGCCGATGAGGCGGTCCGCCAGCTGAGACTGCGTGACATCGGCGGGATCATCGTCATCGACTTCATCGACATGGAAGAAGCCAAGCATCGCGCAGAGGTGTACTCCCGCCTGACCAAGGCGCTCGAACGCGATCGCACCAAGACCCGGGCGATGGAGATATCGCGTCTCGGTCTTGTGGAGATGACCCGGAAGAATGTCACCGACGGGTTGTATGGTGTTCTCACGGAGCCCTGTGCGTGCTGTAACGGCGAAGGCAGGATCTTCTCGGACACTACGCGTCGTATCTCGGTTGAGCGCCGGATGCGGGAGATACTGCTCATGGGCAAGTCCGCAGCGTATCTGTTCGGTGTTGATAATGAGACGTATGCGCTGGTGACAGCTGCGGGCAACAACTCGCTGGCCATGCTGCGCGCCGAGACCGGCAAGCACGTCTCAGTCATCGCCGTACCCGAGTGCGACCCCACAGAGGTCAAAGTGCTTATCGAAGGGCGAGTCGGATCGGCGGACGCCTTCGAGTCCTAGCAGGGTCCAATATAGAGGTGGCGACGCCCGGAGGCGTGTTGACGCTGGTAGGGGGCTGTGCTAGCATTTTCCCTCGCGTGAATTCCCGAGACTGGAGCGATATAGATGTATGCAGTCGTAGCAACTGGCGGCAAGCAGGTGAAGGTCGAGCAAGATGGCCTGGCCGTCATCGAGAAGCTTGATGCCGCCGTCGGCGAGACCGTCGAGCTGCCCGTACTCCTGTTCTCTGATGGCGAGAAGGTCATCGCCGACCCTGCTGCTTTGGCCGGGGCAAGCGTGACCGCCACCGTCGTCGAGCACAAGCAGGGTGACAAGGCACTGATCTTCAAGTTCAAGAAGCGCAAGGGTTACAAGGTCAAGAAGGGTCATCGGCAGCTTCTGACCGTCGTCCGCATCGGTGAGATCACCATGGACGGCGCCAAGAAGGCCGCTCCCGTTAAGGCCGAGAAGAAGGCCGCTCCTAAGGCTGAGCCCAAAGCGGAAGCCGTTGCCGAGAAGGCCCCTGTGGCCGTCGAAGCAGCTGCCGAGCCGGGCCAGTGCGCTGCGGTGAAGGCCGATGGTACCCAGTGTGCCAACAAGGCCAAAGAGGGTTCAAAGTACTGCGGCGTGCACGCGAAGAAGTACGAGGGCTAGACGGAACCTCTCCTTATGGGAGCGAAGGTAACGTCTGCGGGACGAAGGTGAACTAGAGATGGCACATAAAAAGGGCCTCGGCTCTACCAAGAACGGCCGCGACTCTAAGGCTAAGCGCCTTGGCGTCAAGCGGTTCGCCGGTCAGGTCGTCACTGCCGGCTCCATCCTCGTGCGCCAGCGTGGCACGAAGCTGAAGCCCGGCGTGAACGTGGGTATCGGCAAGGACGACACGCTGTTCGCCAAGGCTGACGGTGTCGTTGATTTCACGCACGGCAAAGACCGTCGCGTGCATATTCGACCGATCGAGGGCTAGAAGGCCACTCGAGCTGTACGAATCCGTTCGAAGGCCCTCCGCCTACCGGTGGGGGGCTTTCTTCGTTGATTCGGGTCGGTTGCCCTATCATGTCCGATAGGTCGAGCGATCTCCAATGATCGGGGCACAGATGTTCGTCGATGAAGCACATATCAACGTGAAGGCAGGCAACGGCGGCGCAGGATGCAAATCCTTCCGGCGCGAGGCTCATGTCCCCAAGGGCGGTCCTGACGGCGGTGACGGTGGTCGTGGTGGCAGCGTGATCCTTGAGGCCGACCAGGCCATCTCCACGCTGTTGGACTACCACTACAAGCGTCACTTCAAAGCGGAGCGGGGAACTCATGGCCAGGGAGCCGCGCGCAGCGGGGCCACCGGTGAGGACCTGGTACTGCATGTCCCTGTGGGTACCGTCGTGCGCGACGCTGACACCGGGGACTTCATCTCCGATCTCTCGCATCACGGTCAGCGAGTGGTCGTCGCTCGCGGTGGTCGTGGTGGTCGAGGCAACCGCCAGTTCGTGACGCCCACGCGTCGAGCGCCCGCATTCGCCGAGCTAGGCGAACCCGCCGAGGAGCGCTGGATCGACATGGAGCTCAAGCTCCTGGCCGATGCCGCTTTGGTGGGCTTCCCAAGCGTGGGCAAGAGCTCGCTCATCGCGCGTATGAGCGCAGCGCGTCCCAAGGTGGGCGACTATCCCTTCACCACGCTGGTTCCAAACCTTGGCGTCGTCGATTCAGGCGAGCGCTCCTTTGTCGTGGCAGACGTCCCGGGTCTTATCGAGGGCGCCAGCGAGGGCGCCGGCCTCGGGCACGCGTTTCTGCGACACATCGAACGCACAGCGCTGATCTTGCATGTGGTCGACCTCTCCGGAAGCTATGAGGGTCGTGATCCTGTGGCCGACATCACTGTCATCGATGCTGAGCTTGCGGCTCACGCGGTCGACCTGGCGGATAGGCCTCAGATCGTCGTGGGAAACAAGATCGATGTCGAAGGCGCGTCGGAGGCTTCCGAGCGCGTCGCAGCCTGGTGCGAGGAGCATGAGCGCGCGTACTTCGTCGTCTCGGCTGCCACGGGCGAGGGCATCGACGTCATGATCCGTGCGGTGGCCGAGAAGGTCCACGATCTGCGTCAGGCCAGCGCTGCGGATGAGCCTCTCTATGAGGGTGTGTTCGTCTACGAGCCGCCCACGGAGCGCAGTATCACGGTACAGCGCATGGGCGGTCATGAGTATGTGGTGCAGGGTGGCGCGATCGAGCGCATGGTCATCATGACCGACATGGCCAACGAGGAGGCCATCGCCTTCCTTCAGCGCCGCTTGGCGCGTGCAGGCGTGGAGGCCGCTCTCATCGAGGCTGGTGCCATCAACGGCGATACGGTCACTATCGGGCCTGTCTCGTTCGATTTCGAGACGGTCGGAAGGGGCGAGCCTGAGGATGAGTAGGCGTGTCGTCGTCAAGGTGGGAAGCTCCACCGTCACAGGAGCCGATGGTCACGTCGACCGCGAGAAGCTCTCCTTGCTGGTGGGCCAGATAGCCCATCTCATCGAGCAGGGGGACAGCGTCGTCCTTGTGACCTCCGGGGCTATCGCCGCGGGACTCGAGGCGCTTCAGATGCGCGCGCGGCCTACAGACATGCCCACCCTTCAGGCCACCGCGGCTGTGGGTCAGGTCAAGCTCGTGGAGACGTATGCGGAGCTTTTCGCCGAGAAGGGCATCTCCGTCGGCCAGGTGCTGCTCACCAGGCAAGACACCGGCTACCGCCAGCAGTACCTCAATGCGTGCCATACGCTGTGCAGACTCGTCGAGCTGGGCATCGTGGCCATCGTCAACGAGAACGACACCACCGCTGTCGATGAGATCAGGATGGGCGACAATGACCATCTCGCCGCGCTTGTGGCGGTGATGGTGCATGCCGAGCTCGTCGTCTTGCTCACTGATATCGATGGGCTGTACTCCGGTGATCCGCGTGTCGATTCGGATGCGACCCTTGTGGAGCGCATCGACGACATCACGGACGCGCGGCTCGGTGCCGCCGGAGGCCCCGGTTCCCATGTGGGCTCGGGGGGCATGGCCACGAAGGTGGAGGCAGCCCGCATCCTGATGAAGGCCGGGATACCGATGGTCGTCTGCGACGGCTCCCAGGAGAACGTGATCGTGGACGCTGCTGCGGGGCTGCCTGTGGGGACGTTGTTCGCGGGTGGGTCCGCTGTCCTCAAAGACAGGAAGCTCTGGATCGCGTACGCGGGGCGCCCTGCCGGGTCTGTCTCGATAGACGATGGTGCGAAAGACGCGTTATGCTTGCGGGGCGGCAGCCTGCTCCCGGCCGGCGTGACCGATGTTACCGGGAGCTTTGTTGTCGGTGACGCTATCGCCGTGATGGACAGCAGCGGTGCGGTCGTCGCGCGAGGACTTGCCGGGATAGGGGCCGCTGAGCTCAAGGCGGTCAAGGGACTGAAGACCTCGCGTATCAGGATGGAGTTGCCGGATTACAACGGCGAAGAGGTCATCCATAGGGACCAGCTCGTCATCTTGTAGGACGCAAAGACACGAAGGGATCGCAGATGTCGGAAGTGAAGATGCTCGCGACCCGCGCTCGTGAGGCGGCCACCGCTCTTGCGGCCACCTCGACCGTCCAGCGCAACCGCGCGCTCTTGTCCATGGCACACGCGCTCCTTGCCAAACAAGACGAGATCCTCTCGGCGAATGCCGCGGATATCGAAGCGGCCAAGCTTAAGAACACCCCCGCTCCGCTGCTGGACAGGCTGGAGCTGAATCCCGCGAGACTCAAGAGCATCGCAGAGGCGCTCAAGAGCCTTGCGCTGCTGCCTGATCCGATCGGGGAGGTCACATCGGGATTCAGGATGCCCAACGGGATCTGGCTCCAGCAGATCCGCGTGCCCATGGGCGTCGTGGCGATGATCTACGAGGCGAGACCCAATGTCACCGCCGATGCCGCGGGACTGTGCATCAAGACAGGCAACGCGGTCATCTTGCGGGGAGGGTCCATGGCGATGCAGTCCAATATCGCCATGACCAAGGTGCTTGCCAACGCGGCTGCGGGCTCGGGGCTGCACCCTGCGTGCATCCAGTCGGTGGAATCGCCGGATCGTGAGGCTGCAGAGGAGCTCATGGGGCTGCACGGGATGATCGACGTTCTGATCCCGCGTGGTGGAGCCGGTCTGATCAAGAGCGTGGTCGAGAACGCCAAGGTGCCCGTCATCGAGACCGGTGTGGGCAACTGTCACGTCTACATCCACGAGAAGGCCGATGCGGCCATGGCCGAGCGCATCGTCATCAACGCGAAGTGCCAGCGTCCCGGGGTCTGCAACGCGATCGAGTCGCTGCTTATCGACGAGCGCATCTACGAGCGCGTGCTCCCGCCCATTCTCAAGGCGCTTGAACACGAGGGCGTCACGATCATCGGTGACGAGAAGACGCGCTCTCTCGGCGCGGTCATGCGCATCCAGCCCGCGAGCGAGGAAGACTGGGGTACCGAGTATCTCGATCTGAAGATCTCGTGCAAGGTGGTCAACGGGCTGGACGAGGCGATCAAGCACATCAACGCCTTCGGCACGAAGCACAGCGAAGCGATCATCACCGAGGACTACGAGACAGCCAAGCGCTTCCTCAACGAGGTCGATGCAGCGGCGGTCTATGTCAACGCGTCCACCCGCTTCACTGACGGCGGCGAATTCGGCCTTGGCGCCGAGATAGGCATCTCGACCCAGAAGCTACACGCGCGGGGTCCCATGGGCCTTACCGCGCTTACTACGACCAAGTTCATTGCGATGGGGAGCGGTCAGATACGCGAGTGAGAAAGAAGCTGCGTCTCGGGATAATGGGCGGGACGTTTGACCCGATCCACTACGGTCACCTCGTCACCGCCGAGGAAGCGCTGGTTCAGTTCAATCTGGACCGCGTCCTTTTCATGCCCACCGGCGTCCCGGTGCGCAAGTCCCACCGCATGGTGACCTCCTCGGAGCATCGTTACCTGATGACGGTGATCGCAACGGCCAGCAACCCGGACTTCGTGGTCTCCCGGATGGAAGTGGACCGGCCCGGGCTCACCTACACCGTGGACACGATGTTGGCTTTGCGTGCGGAGTATGGCTCTTCGGCGGAACTGTACTTCATCACCGGAGCGGACGCCGTATGGGACATCCTCTCCTGGCGTGACTCTGATCGTCTGGCAGACGTGTGCACGTTCATCGCGGCGACGCGTCCCGGCTACGATCTGTCCCGGTTCGAGCAAGACGAGGTGTCCCGGCACATCAACATCGAGTTCATGGAGGTCCCTGCACTGGCGATCTCCTCAACAGACATCCGTACGCGGATCGCGCAGCGCCGTCCCGTGCGCTATCTGCTTCCCGAGGCTGTCGCCGCATATGTGGCGAAGAACCGGCTGTATACGGATGAGACGTCATGATCCCGGACTACGACATCACCGCTCAGGCGCTTCGGTCTCGTCTCTCCCTGTCGGGATTGGAGCACTCTTTCCGGGTTGCGGAGACAGCGGCCGCGCTTGCCGGCGTCTACGATGTCGACGTCTCAAAGGCGCGATTCGCCGGCCTGGTCCATGACTGGTGCAAAGACATCCCGGGTCAGGAGCTGGTCCGTCTCGCTGAGGACGCGGGACTTCCCGTGGACGATGTGGACAGGGCTGTTCCATACCTGCTGCATGGTCCTGTTGCATCCGTGGTACTGGCCGCCCAGTTCCCGGACCTGCCTCACGACGTTCTTGCGGCGGTGGCCGATCACACCTACGGTTCGGCTGACATCGACGAGTTGGGGATGATCGTCTACATCGCCGACACCATCGAACCCGGACGAACCCATCCTGGTGTCGAGCTGTTGCGTGGCGAGGTCGGGGAGATATCTCTACCGCAGTTGTTCGAGCGCACCTACGCTGCTTCGCTGCAGCATCTTGTGGAGCGCCGCACGCCCATCCATCCCGCCACGCTTGCCACCTGGAACTCACGCATCGCGGGTGAGCGCCGGTGAGCGCCCGCAGCAGGAAGCAGAAAGCCGCCGACTTGGCCCCGGTGAACGGAGCGACCGAGACCGACTATCCTCGCCGCCGCACCCACGTCGATCCACCCGAGACGGCGGGAGGCTATCGCACGTCGAAGCGTTCCTCCCGTGCCGGGAAGAAGGCGCGTCGTAGCGCCAAGAACGTCCGGCGCAAAGAGGACGTCAAGCATCGCGCCGGACGTACCGGCAGAGGTCTGGCGGCACTGGCCAAGCGGGGTGCCATTATCCTCGGCGCTGCGGCTACGCTCCTGCTCGTGCTGGTCCTGGTCGCCACCGGCGTGAATTCCCTGGCCCGGTACATAGCCAAGAGGCAGGCGGTCGCGGAGACCTCTCCTGAGGCGCTTCACGAGAAGGCCAAGGAGAACCTCCTCATCATCGGCGAGAACGGTAAGTCGGGCGCGGATTTCCTGGCGGTCAGGCTTGATGAGAAGGGCGGTCAGGTCTTCGGCATAGCTATCCCTGATGGTGCGTTCATGGAGGTTCCCGGACAGGGCTTTGAGCGCATCGGCGATAGCTACGGCGCCGGGCCTGAGGTCTCCATGGCGGCGATCTCGAACTACCTCTCGGTGCCTTTTGAGAAGTACATAGTCGTCGATCAAGACACCTATCAAGAGGCGTTGACCGCCCAGTCGCTGGACGGGGTGATGGAGCACGTGGTCGACACCGGCCTCGATGACGCTGAGCGCGAGGAGATCGCCACGTTCATGAGTGGCGTCTCCAGCGAGAACGTCGCTTTGGTGCCGTTGCCGGTCAAGCCCATCAGTCTGGGCGACCAGACCTTCTTCGAGCCCCAGCGTGAGGAAGTGGCCGAGCTGTTGCTCTCCTGGTGGGGAGTGAAGATTGGTGTGGATGAGAACATCATCCGTGTCATCGTCTACAATGGCGCGGGTATACCTGGTATTGCCGGAGAAGCGGCGCAAGTGTTCATCCACAACGGCATGCGCGTGGTGGACACGAAGAACGCAGATCGCTTCGACTATGAAGAGACTCTGATCGTCGTGCAGGACGGAATGGTTGAAAACGGCCAGCGCGTCAAAGACGTGCTTGGTGTGGGAGCGATCGTCGATCAGGCATCTGAGCAAGATGTCGCCGACATCATCGTGATAATCGGAGCCGATTACGTGCGTGTCTCTGAAGAAGACACGCAGACTGGAGGGTGAGCGCGCTGGATCCCAGAGAGTACGCGGTACTTGCGGCAGAGGCAGCAGCCGAGAAGAAAGCGACCGACGTCGTGATACTGGACGTCGCGTCCACGATAGTGATCACCGAGTACTTTGTGCTCGCGAGCGGTAACAGCGACCGACAGGTCCGCATGATCGCCGAAGAGATAGAGGCACAGCTGAAAGCTGCCGGACGTCCGGTCATCGGGCGTGAGGGGGAGCGCGAAGGCAAGTGGGTCCTTCTGGACTTCGCAGACGTGGTCGTCCACGTGTTCCTGCCTGAGGAGCGCGAGTTCTACCGCCTCGAGAAGCTGTGGTCCGATGCTCCGCGCGTGGAGCTTCCCGCAGAGATCGCCAATCTGACCGAGAAGCCCGCTGCGGACCAGGAAGAACCTCTCGAGTCGTGACGCCCTCGGCCAAGCGTATATGGGTGGCAGTCGCGCTTGT
>JBFHJN010000004.1:0-77569 GCA_041595875.1 Coriobacteriia bacterium | reverse complement strand
GTGGACGGCCAGGTTCGCTGTGGGCACGTGCAGCGAGGTGCCCTCTCCGCGTCCATGGACGACACGGCCGCAGACGCGATGGGGCCTGGCGAGCAGCCTGGCTGCCAGCGTCACGTCACCATCACGGACGGTTGCCCTGATACGGGTCGAGGTCACAGCCGCCGCATCAACGGTGATGAGTTCGTGTGCGTATACCGAGAAGCCATGCTTGGCGCCAAA
Source organism: Coriobacteriia bacterium (assembly GCA_041595875.1). GTDB lineage: Bacteria > Actinomycetota > Coriobacteriia > Anaerosomatales > Anaerosomataceae > UBA2279. The sequence continues at coordinate 77,350 of JBFHJN010000004.1, read as the reverse complement.
GCCCTCAAGGACGCCGACATCGCCTTGAGCCCGGTTGCCGAACCGGAAGTCGTGACCCACCACCGCAGCTACCGGCTTGAAGCTTGCCAGGAGCACCTCGTGCAAGAAGCGTTCCGGAGACATCGAGGCCAGGGCGACATCGAAAGGGACCACCAGGATGATGTCGGGGCCAAGCGCGGCGAGACATGCGAGCTTGTCTTCCAGCGCCAGCAGCTGAGGAGCTGCAGAGTCCGGGGATACGACGCGGTCCGGATCGCGGTCGAAGGTGACCACTGCCGAGAGCGAGCCGAGTTCCTGGGCTATCCGGATCGTGTCTTTCACGAGCGCCTGATGGCCGAGGTGGACACCGTCGAACACGCCGATGGCGATAGCGGCGTGACCCAGGGACGCTATGCCCGGCTCCCAGGTGACGACACGGCTCATCGGCGGACTCCCAACACGGTCTCGGCGACCATCCGGCCTGATTGTGAGTTGTAGACCGCAACCAGTGAGTCGTTGAAGACGAGCGCCACAGGACCGTCTTGCGGACCGGCCACATCGAGGGGCCGTCCGTCCGCCACAATGCCGGCCTGGGTCTCATCAAGGTGCAGCACAGGCATCCCAAGTGCGGGAATCGGGTCCAAGAACAGCGCCCGGATGTCCTGTGCGTCACGGACGCCTTCGAGAGCGAGGGCTTGCGCAACGGTGATGTCCCCGCTGCCGGTACGGCGTAGGTCACGCAGGTGTGCCGCCGTGTGCGCCTCCCGACCTATGTCACGGGCCAACGCCCGGATGTAGGTGCCTTTGGATACCGTGAAATCCACAGTCCACGTGGCCTGCGCGCGATCGATGGAGCACAGGTCGGCCTTTGTGACCGTGATCGGGCGAGGCGCCAGTTCGATGTCTCCGCCAGCGCGAGCCACGCGGTGCGCCGTCTTCCCGGCCACCTTGATAGCGGAGTACACGGGAGGTTGCTGCATGGATCGGCCCAGGAAGCCGCCCAGAACAACGGCCGCGCTCTCCGCCTCCAGCACCTGCGGCGGTACAGGCGCTGTCACCGTCGTTTCGCCCTCAGCATCATCGGTGTCCGTCTCGGTGCCGAAAGCGATGACCGCTTCGTAGGATTTCGTCTTGCCGCTGAGATAGCGTTCCAGCCGGGTGTAGGGACCCACAAGCACCATGAGCACGCCGGTGGCCGAAGGGTCGAGCGTGCCGGCATGTCCTACCCGGCGTTCACCTGTGGCACGTCGGACCGCTGCGACCACATCGTGGCTCGTCATCCCGGCGGGTTTGTCGATGACGAGCAGACCGGCAAGGCCTGTCGCCCCTCGCCTGGCGCTCACGCCAGTACCTCGCCAAGAGCGGGAAGCAAGACGCGCAAGAGGGCGTCCATCTCGCCGTCAAAAGTGAAACCCGCGGCGGCGCTATGACCTCCCCCGCCGAACGCTCGAGCCACGGAGCCTACGTCAGCGCCGCTCTTCGCCCTCAAAGAGACGCGCACAGCACCGGCGGTCTGCTTCATCAGGAACACGATGCGGGCACCGCGCAGCGCGCGGACCTCGTCGATGAGGTTCTCGCTTTCGGCTTTGAGCGCGCCCGTCTCGGCGAAGTCATCGTCGGTGACCCATGAGTACGCGATAGCGTCGTCTTGCACGCATGTGATGCGCTCAAGCGTGCGGCCGATGAGCGCAAGCGCGCCAACGGAGCGGCTCTCATAGACGTCGGTGAACACCTGCTGAACGTCCACGCCGGCCTCGAGCATGCTCGCCGCGGTGCGCAGCGCCTCAGGACGGGTGTTGGAGTAGCTGAACCGCCCGGTGTCGGTGACAAGCGCGGTATACAGGCACGTGGCGATCCGTGCATCCGGCTCAACACCAAGCGCGCCGAGAAGCCCCCATATCATCGCACCCACCGACGAGGCGTGAGCATCGACGATGGAGAGCGTCCCGTAGCGGGCGTTGTCCGGATGATGATCGACCACGATGAGCTCGCGTGCACCTCGTGCAAGCGGCTCTGCATCGCCGAGACGGGCGAAGCCCGGCGTATCCAGCGCGATGAAGAGGTCGGGAGCTGCAAGATCCGCAGCGTGGCGGTACAGCCCGGACCCGGGCAGGAACGAGTACGTCTGCGGGACTGCGTCACTCGAAGGCAACACCGGGGTGGCATCGATCCCGATGCTGCGAAGTGCGAGCACAAGCCCCAGAGTGGAGCCGACGGCGTCCCCGTCAGGATCGACATGAGCGCCGACCGCCACACTGCTTGCGGCACGGATCGACTCGGCGAAATGGACGTCCTCGCCGCCGGGGAACATGGGCTACTCCTCGTCGCTGGAGATCGGCCGGCGCTCGGCCTCTTCCTTGAGAGCCTGCGAGATGCGCATCCCCTGCTCGACGCTCGGGTCGATCTTGAAGCGAAGCTCGGGGACCACACGCATGGCGACACGTTTGCCAAGTGAGGACCGGATACGGTTCTTAGCGGAGTCAAGTCCGGATATCAGCGCCTGCTGGCGCTCGTCGTCTCCATGGGTGACGACGTAGATGTTGGCCAGCCCCATATCGGAGCTGACCTCCACCGACGTCACCGTCGCGAGCGAGACTCGCGGATCTGCGATCTCTTCAAGCAATATTGCGGCAACGGCCTCTTTGACAGCCTCACCGAGCTTGCGGGTGCGAGGTGTGGACTTCACGCAATCACGCCTCTCTCGCAACCTCTATGGTGCGGAAGGTCTCCAGCACGTCGCCTTCCTTAATGTCCTGGAAGCCGTCGATACCGATACCGCACTCGTAGCCTGACTTCACAGACTTGACGTCGTCTTTGAATCGGCGCAGAGAGCCCATCTTGCCTTCCCAGACGATCGTACCGTCACGGACGATGCGCAGCTGATCGTCGCGGGTGACTTCGCCCTCCTGGACGTAGCAGCCTGCGATCATCCCCACCTTGGGGACCTTGAACAGCTCACGGATCTCGATACGGGCCGTATCATGCTCTTCGAACGTGGGTGCGAGAAGGCCGACGCGTGCGGCGTTGATCTCTTCGATGGCCTTGTAGATGACCCGATACAGGCGGATGTCGACTTTGGAGTGCTCCGCGAGCTCTTTCGCCTTGGCGATAGGACGCACGTTGAAGCCGATGATGATGGCGTCGCTGGCGTCAGCAAGCGTGACGTCGGTCTCGGTGATACCGCCCACGCCCGAGTGGATGACGTTGATGTGGACCTCGCTCTGGTCCATCTTGTCCAGCGCGTCTTTGAGCGCCTCGATCGAGCCATGGACGTCCGCCTTGACCACGAGGTTGAGGTCTTTGAGCTCGCCCTCCTGGATCCGTGCGAACAAGTCGTCCAAAGACACGTGGCTCTTGCGCTCGTGCGCAGCCAGACGCTGCTTGAGAGCCCGCTCTTCGGCAAGGTTGCGAGCATCGCGCTCGTCTGCGAACACGCGGAACTCGTCACCGGCGCCGGGTACGCTTGAAAGCCCCTGGATCTCGACCGGATCGGCAGGAGCAGCGGAGTCCACCGTCTTGCCGAGCGGGTCGAGCAGCGCACGGACGCGACCATGGCTGGTACCGGCTACCACGGCGTCTCCAACGTGCAGAGTGCCTCGCTGGACCAGCACGGTGGCAACCGGGCCACGACCCTTGTCGAGCTTCGCTTCGATGACGACACCGCTTGCCGGAGCGTCGGGGTTCGCTTTGAGTTCGAGGACGTCCGCCTGGAGCAGGATCATCTCAAGAAGCTCATCGATGTTGAGACGTTTCTTCGCCGAGACGTTCACGAAGATGTTGGTGCCGCCCCATTCCTCGGGCACGATCTCATGCTCTGTGAGCATCTGTCGTACCTGGTCGGGGTTGGCGCCGTCCTTATCGATCTTGTTGACTGCCACGATGATCGGCACGCCTGCGGCCTTGGCGTGGTGGATGGCTTCAACGGTCTGCGGCATGACCCCGTCGTCAGCAGCGACGACCAGGACGACCACGTCGGTGGCGTTGGCACCACGTGCACGCATGGCGGTGAACGCCTCGTGGCCGGGAGTGTCGATGAATGTGATGCGCTTGTCGTTGTGGTACGCGATCGAAGCACCGATGTGCTGCGTGATACCACCGGCCTCTGTCGCAGCAACGCCCGTCTCACGGATGGCGTCCAGCAGCGAGGTCTTACCATGGTCGACGTGACCCATGACGGTGACCACCGGAGGACGGGGCCTGAGGTCTGCAGGATCGTCATCGAACGTGATGAGCGACTCCTCTTCAGGCTTCTGGATGGTGAGCTGGGCGCCAAGGTCCTCGGCCAGGATCTCCATGATCTCTCTGCCCATGGGCTGATTGACGGTAAGAAGCTCGCCAAGGAGCATGAGGCGCTTGATGATCTCGGTCGACGGAAGGCCTAGTGCGTCGGCGAACTCGCCCACGGTAGCGCCCTCGGTGATGACGACGCCTTGTTCCAGTGTGGGAGCAGGCGTCTGTGCGGCCGCTACGCGGGGTTCGGTCTGCTCGCGACGTCCCGTGGGCTTCTTGGTCTTCTTCTTTTTCTTTCCGATGGGGCCGGAAGCCGCAGCCATCTTCGCTGCTTCGGCGATGATGCTTGAAGGAGCGGTGCGCTGCGCGGCCTCGGCCTCGCGCGCCATCTGCCGGTAGCGCTCGGCCTCTTCTGCCTCGAGCTTTGCGGCCTGCACGGCAAGCTGGGCGGCTTCCTCCTCGGCCTTGCGCTCGGCCTCTTTGCGAGCCGACTCGTCGGCTTCGTGGCGCTTGCGCTCTTCTTCTTCCAGCTTCTTGCGCTCGGCCTCTTCGGCCTGCTGTGCCTTCTCGGCGGCTTCGCGCTTCGCTCGCTCAGCGGCTTCTTCAGCCTCTTCAGCTTTTCGGGCAGCTTCTTCTTCCTTGAGACGGGCAGCCTCTTCAGCCTTCCGCGCGGCCTCTTCTGCTGCGAGCTTCTTGCGTTCAGCAGCCTCGGCCTTCAACCGCTTGGCCTCGAGCTCGGCCTGCTTCTCGGCGATGACCGGAGCAAGGTCTTTGCGGATCTTGTCGACATAGGCCTCTACAAGCGTGGAGGCGTGGTTCCTGGCTGGTATCTTGAGGGCAGCAAGGTGGTCGAGCAGCTCTTTCGAGCTCATCCCGAACTCCTTGGCCAGTTCGTGTACTCGCATTGCAGGCATAGATGTCACCGTCCGTCTCGTCGATCGGGCTTACTTGCTCGCGGCCCGCTCGAACTCTCGTCTGAGGCGCTCCACGTCTTCCTCGCGCAGATTCACGCGGAGCGCCGCCGCAAACCTTTTACGTTTGACAGCCTGCTCAAAGCACGCTGCTGTTGGGCACACATTGGCCCCGCGGCCGTTCGCTTTCCCCGTAGGGTCCACGGCGACCTCGCCGTCCGGAGTCCTTACTATCCGGACGAACTCGCGCTTGTCCGCTTCCTTGCCACATGCGACGCAGGTGCGGAGCGGGATCTTGCGCGTCTTCATTACTCCGCCGCGTCCTCCTTCTCGTGCACGCCGCAGTACTTGCTGCCGGGGCGTGCCTGGTTGCGACAACGGATTCCCGTGCTCGTGACCGCGATACAACGTCCGTCGCCGTCATCTACCTGGGAATCGTCACTCGAGACCGCAGTTGCGATACCGGCCTTGACGGCCTGGGATGTGCTCTTGATATCGATGCGCCAGCCGGTGAGCTTTGCCGCCAGCCTGGCGTTCTGACCTTCTTTGCCGATGGCGAGCGACAGCTGGTCGTCGGGGACGATCACCGTTGCCGTGTGCTCGGCATCGTTGGTCATGACCGATGAGACCTTCGCCGGCGACAGAGCGTGAGCGACGAAGCTCGCCGCATCCTCGGACCACGGCACGACGTCGATGCGCTCGCCGCGGAGCTCGGCTACCACCATGCGTACGCGGCTGCCCTTGGGGCCGACGCATGCGCCTACGGGGTCGAGGCCGGCCTCACGCGATGAGACCGCGATCTTGCTGCGGAGCCCGGGTTCACGCGCGACGCTCTTGATCTCGAGGATCCCGTCATAGATCTCGGGGACCTCAAGCTCGAAGAGCCGCTTTATGAGGTTGGGATGCGTGCGCGAGACGACGATAGACGGCTCGTTGGACGTCTTGCGGACGTCGATGATGAGCGCCTTGATGCGCTGGTTATGGTCGTAGCGTTCGCTCGAGGGCTGCTCGCTCGGGGGCAGCAGTGCTTCGACGCCCTCGCGGATCTTGATGAGCGTATAGCGGCTGTCCGACTGCTGCACGGTACCCGTGATGCTGTCACCGATGCGGTCGGCATACTCCTCGAAGATCTGCTCACGTTCGGCCTCGCGTATCGACTGCGTGATGACCTGCTTGGCGGCCTGCGCGGCGAAACGCGAGATGTCCGGAGGAGTTATGTCGTTCTCCTCGAAGACAGGCTCTTCCTCGGTGCCACCAACAGGGACGAGCTCAAGCACACAGATGCGACCGGACTCGCGGTCGATCGTGACGCGGGCCTCGTTCTCGAGGTCGAGCGTCTTGCGGTACGTCTGTGCAAGCGTCTGCTCCAGCTTGTCGAGCATATCGATCTCGTCGATGTTCTTCTCGCGCGCGAGTTGCCGAAGCGCGTCCATGAGTTCTGAGCTCATTGTGGCACTCCCTTGTCGTTTCCGAAGTCGATGTCGACTTTCAGGTTTGCTTTTCGGACAGCATCCAGCGGGATGCGGCACGTGGTTCCTTCGCAGTCCATGACGACGTCGTCGCCGTCTATTGCGGTGATAGTCCCGGTGAACGCCGAGCGACCGTCGATAGGACGTGACGTCTTCACCTTGGCCCTGCTGTTCACGAAGCGTACGAAGTGCTCCCGCGTGCGCAACGCGCGCTCGATCCCCGGTGAAGACACCTCAAGCGTGTACGGTCCGCTCAATCCGTCGAACTCCTCGAGCGCCTCAGACACCCATTCGTTGGTGCCTGCGACTGCGTCGAGATTGATGCCCTGCTCCCGGTCGAGGAAGATCCGCACGATGGGCATGTGATCAGCGCCGGCGATCTCAACAGTGACGAGCTCGAATCCGTGCTCGGAAGCGATCGGTTCAAGTAGGTCTATGAGCGTGCCTGCCAGGCCCTTCTCGGACATGTGCGTACCTCCTTCCAGAACAAAAGAAGCGGGGGTGAGCCCACTTCTTGCAGGTCATTCTTTACTTTCCCGAAGATTGTAGCATACGGCACTACCCGGTCAACGGAACCCGGGGCGTGCGAAGGCGCCGTCCGTGCTGGTCAGATGAGCGTGATCAGCGGCCGGTCTAGGCCAGCGCGGAGCGCGCCTGTGCCACAAGGGCGGCGATACGCTCTGTCGCCCCGGCGATAGGAAGCGTTTCGCGCTCTCCGGTGGCGCGCACCTTGAGCTCAATGACGCCATCGGCAACGCCACGCTTCCCTACCACCACCTGATACGGGAGGCCGATAAGGTCGGCGTCGGCGAACTTGACCCCGGCCCGCTCGTCACGGTCGTCGATGACGGTCTCAACGCCTGCTGATGCGAGGTCACGCCAGAGGCTCTCGGCGACGGGCCACACGATGTCATCTCCCACATTCAGGGGTACGACGGCGACCTCGAGCGGCGCTACAGAGACCGGCCAGGCGATGCCGTTCTCATCGTTGTACTGTTCGATGACGGCAGCCAGCGACCGGCTGACACCCACGCCGTAGCAGCCCATCAGAAACGGCTGTTCGTTGCCGTCTTCATCGGCATACGTCGCGCCCATGGACTCCGAGTACTTCGTCCCCAGCTGGAAGACCTGGCTTACCTCGATGCCGCGGGCGCCCTGGAGCGTGCCGCCGCAGATGGGGCATCCGTCGCCGGGCGCCGCCAGGACGAGGTCCGCCCAGATGTCGATCTCGAAGTCTCGTCCCGGCTGCGCTCCGAAGTAGTGATAGTCGTTGATGTTGGCGCCAACTCCCCATGCAACGGTGTCGCGCAGGGAGTCATCAGCCACGACCAGCGCGCCGCTGGGAGGGTGGACAGGTCCCAAGGAGCCCTTCGGGATGTCGAAGGTCTTGAAGTCCTCTTCCTCGAGCAGCTCGAAGCCGGGCACTGCACTCTCCGCTTTAACGGGATTGAGCTCGCGGTCACCCGGCACGCAAAGGAACACGAGGCGTCCCTCGGCGGTCTTGCCGGCCATCGTCTTGACCGTGTCGTGCTCAGCGACATCGAACGCCTGCGCCAGATCGGCTATCGTACGCAGGTCAGGTGTGTGCACCTTCTCCATCTGCACCGCTTCTGTGACCGCGGGATGACGGGGAACGGCTGCGGTAGCGGCTTCCACGTTTGCCGCCCAGCCGCAGTCGCAGTAGACGAGTTCGGCCTCGCCGTTCTCGGCAAGCGCCATGAACTCTGTGGTGACCTTGCCGCCGATCTGTCCCGAGTCAGCCTCGACGGGCCTGTACTCTAGCCCGAGTCTTTCGCAGATGCGTCCGTATGCGCCTGCCATCGCGTCGTAGTGCTCTTGCAGCGACTCCTGTGACGCATGGAAGCTGTACGCGTCCTTCATGATGAACTCCCGCCCGCGGAGCAGGCCGAAGCGGGGCCGTACCTCGTCGCGGAACTTCACCTGGATCTGATAGAGGGACACGGGAAGGTCCCGGTATGAACGCAGTTCATGCCGGACGGTGGCGGTGATGATCTCCTCGTGCGTGGGGCCGAGGCAGAACTCCCGCCCGTGACGGTCTTTGAGGCGCATGAGCTCGGGTCCGTAGTCGCTCCAGCGTCCTGACTCATGCCACAGCTCGGCCGGCTGCACGGCAGGCATGAGCATCTCCTGGCTTCCGATGGCGTCCATCTCTTCTCGGACGATCTGCTCGATCTTGTGGAGCGAGCGCCATCCCAGAGGCAGGAACGTGTAGATGCCCGCCGCAGCCTTGCGGATCATGCCTGCGCGCAGAAGCAACCGGTGCGACGCCAGTTCGGCTTCGGCGGGATCCTCTTTGAGTGTTGGCACGTAGAGAGAGGACATCTTGAGAGAGACAGCCATCAATACTCCTTGGTGTGATGCAGACGGGCGCCAGCGATGCCGACGCCCGTCGTACGTTCATTACAGTACGGTCTAGCCGATACCCTGGTCTTCAGGATGATACGCCTCGATGAGGGTGTCACTGTCTGCGGACAGACTCATGATAAGACGAGCGAGCAGGTCATGCACGATGAGCGTGTGGCGGTTGTCCTGGGCGACGAACGCGTCTTTGAGCGCAGGCTTGACCGAAGGATCGCCGCTGACCTCGATGATGAGGTCGATGTCGTTGCCGCGCGCGGCCAGGACGTCTGCGTTCTCGGTGAAGAAGATCCCCTGTGCCTGTGCAAGCTTGGCGCCGGGGCTGTCTGCGTCCGCGTCAGCAACGCCGACCACTTCGATGAACGGGCGCTTGAGAAAATCCTCAAGCAACGGTGTGCCGGTACGTCCCCCGCCGACTATCGCTACTCGCACCTTCTCCTGGGTCATGCCATCCCCTCTCACCGTGTATAGGCTCACATACGTTACGCAGGATACCAGGAGCAGGAGTGGGCTGCTATCCGATCACTCAACGTCGAGCGATGCGATCTCATCCATAAGCGCCGAGACGATATCGCCTTCGGGGACCTTTTTGACCGGCTCGCCTCGTCTGAAGATGAGGCCTACGCCCTTGCCGGCCGCGACCCCGATGTCGGCGTCGCGAGCCTCGCCGGGACCGTTGACGATGCATCCCATGACCGCGACCTTCACCGGGGTATCGATGCTGCGAAGGCGTCTCTCGACCTCCTCGGCGATAGGGACCAAGTCGACCTGGCAGCGACCGCACGTGGGGCATGAGACAAGCTCGGGTCCCCGACGGCGGATGTCGAGCGCGGCCAGTATCTCCCAGCCCACACGCACTTCCTCCACGGGATCTGCCGTGAGCGACACACGCAGCGTGTCTCCGATGCCGTCGGCCAGGAGCACACCGAGTCCTACGGCGGACTTGATGGTCCCTGCGAACGTGGTGCCGGCCTCGGTCACGCCGATGTGCAGGGCGTACGGCAACGTCCGGGCGAGCATGCGGTATGCGTCGATGGTGGCGTTGACCGACGATGCCTTTGCCGAGACGACTATGTCTTTGAATCCGCGGCTCTCGAAATGCGTGCAGAACGCCTCTGCGCTGGCGGCGAGCTTCTGGGCTAGCGGCCAGTCCTTGTCGTGGTACTCCTCGGCGAGCGAACCGGCGTTCACGCCGATGCGGATGGGGATACCCGCTTCACCCGCGGCCTCGATGACTGCGTCGACGCGCTGGGTGGCCCCGATGTTGCCGGGGTTGATGCGCAGCTTGGCAGCGCCGCGGCGTGCGGCCTCGATGGCGAGGCGGTGGTCGAAGTGGATATCGGCGACCACCGGCAGCGGCGAAGCCTGGCATACGCGCTCAAAGCCATCGAGGGCGTCAGCATGCGGAATGGCCACGCGTACGATCTCACAGCCCGCTGCAGCGAACCGATCGATCTGAGCGAGCGTGGCCGCGGGATCGCGGGTGTCGGTGTTGGTCATCGATTGCACGCTGACCGGGGCACCACCGCCCACCGTGACTCCACCCACATGGACGGTGTGACTCTCCCGACGAGACTGAACCACGTTCTCCCCCGCTTCCGCTATCCGACCAGACGAGCGATGTCAGCGTACATGATGTAGCCGATGAAAGTGAAAAGCAGCATGGCTCCGGCAGCACTGAAGCCTATGGAGACCTTCCGGCTGAGCGGCTTGCCCATCACCTTCTCGACGACCTCCACCAGCACCTTGCCGCCGTCCAGCGGCGGGATGGGCAGGATGTTCATCGCGCCCAGCGACAGAGACAGCAACGCGATCAGGAACGCATAGTCCAGAGGACTGGTGGTCGCGGCGTCGGAGGCCATGATCGCGATGCCCACGATGCCCGCCGATTGATCGACGCTGCTCTCGAAGGTCGCCGGCTGGAAGAAACCGCTGATGGCCTTGAACACGAGGCCGATGTAGCTGACCGACTCCGTGAGCGCTTCAGGAACGGTGAAATCGACATGCGCAAGCGTGGGAGCCACGCCCAGATAGGCGTGCCCGTCCTTCTCGGCAAGCAAGACCTCGTACGGGATCGACGTGCCGTCGCGATCCACCGTGACAACGACTGACGTGCCGGGCTCAAGCGAGGCGATGGTCTCGCTGAACGTCTGCCAGGAGTCCACTTCCACGCTGTCTATCGCGGTCAGCGTGTCGCCTGTCTGCAGTCCTGCGGTGTACGCGGGGGTGTCTGCCATGACTTCGGAGACTTCCGGAGTGATCGCGAAGTAGCCCCAGACGGCGAGCACAACGGTGAACGTCACGATGGCCGTCAGCATGTTGACGGCAACGCCGGAGACGAGCACGGTGATGCGCTGCCAGGTCTTGGCGCCACGATACGTGATGGCCCGGGCCGCCGAGAGGAGCTCTTGCTCGTCGGTGTCCGGGGTGGCCGAGTGGAGCGACAGGTAGGAGACGTCATCGTCTTCGGCAGGGTCGATCGCCCCCCAGTCCGCCAGTGTGGCCAGAAGCGCTGCGGCGGTGTCCCTGTCGGTGTCGAGCATCCTGGCCAACGAGGCGGCATCCACGCGGCCTGCGATCGAGGCGGCCTTGAGCGCTGCGCCCAGGAGCGGGTCCTCGGGTCCGGGCTCCATGCCTGCGATACGGACGTACCCGCCCAGCGGTATGGCTGTGATGCCCCAGGTCATGTTCTTGGTCTTGAGCCGTATCGCCGGACCGGGCAGGCCGATCATGAATTCGTGCACCTTGATCTTGAAGGCGCGCGCGGCCAATAGATGCCCGCCTTCATGGAGGACGACGAGGATCGAGAACGTCAGGACCCCCCAGAATATCGTTGTAAGAACAGTCATGGCACCATCCGAATCTTCGTAAGCGTTCCCGCCGATGCGGGACCGACCTCTACTGCAGGTGAGCAAAAGGCGAACCAGAAGGACTAGAGGGACTGCTCGGCAGTCTGCCGTGCCCAACCGTCTATAGCTTCCACCTGTTCGACGCTTTCCAATCGCTCCACGGTGTGACGGCCCATGACGTGCTCCACCACACGGGGAATATCGAGGAAGCCTACCCTATGGCCGAGAAACGCGGCCACGGCCGTCTCGTTGGCCGCATTCATCGCCGCCGGCATCGTGCCGCCGGTTCGTCCGGCTTCGAGTGCAAGTTCCAGACACGGGAACGACGCATAGTCGGGCTCCTCGAAGTCGAGTCGACCGATCTGGGTGAAGTCCACCGGGGGCAACGGGGCGTCCCATCTGCCCGGGTGGCTGAACGCGTACTGGATGGGGATGCGCATGTCCGTTGCACCCAGATGTGCTTTGACCGACCCGTCGCAGAACTCCACCATCGAGTGGACGCACGACTGCGGATGCACGACGATCTTGATCTGCTCGTAGCTCACATCGAACAGGTGGTGGGCCTCGATGGCCTCGAGCCCTTTGTTCATGAGCGTGGACGAGTCGATGGTGATCTTCGGACCCATCGTCCAGCGGGGGTGCGCAAGTGCCTGTTCGACTGTGACCCCGGCGAGCTCATCCAGGGTACGTCCACGGAACGGTCCGCCTGACGCGGTGAGCCAGATGCGGGAGACGTCAGACGCGCGCTCCCCTACGAGGCACTGGTAGATGGCGGAATGCTCGCTGTCCACCGGGAGCATCTCGGCGTTTGCGGCAAGCCGCATGACGAGTTCGCCACCCACGACGAGGGACTCTTTGTTGGCCAGGGCGAGACGCTTGTTCGCTGACAATGCGCCTATGGACGAACGCAGTCCTGCGGCGCCTACGAGGGCGTTGAGCACGACATCGACATCTTCAAGCGACGCGAGAGCCGTGACCGCTTCAGCTCCGGCGCCTACCTCGATGTCGGTGCCTGCAAGCAGCGACTGCAACCGCGTGGCGGCAGCAGCGTCGCCGAGGGCGACTCTTGAGACCCCGAAGGTGGTCGCTTGCTGCGCAAGAAGATCGGCGTTGCTGTGCGCGGAGAGCGCGACGACCTCGAGGCGCTCCGGGAAGCGCTCGGCGATCATGAGTGTTTGACGTCCTATCGAGCCGGTGGAGCCGAGGACCGCGATGCGCAAGCGTGGACTCACAGCGGACCACCCACCGTGGCTCCGCCGATAAGAAGCATGTAGTAGGTGACGATGGAGACGAGCGTGAGGCTGTCGAACCGGTCGAGGAACCCGCCGTGGCCCGGTAGTCCGGTTCCGGAGTCCTTGAGGCCGGCCTCACGCTTGAGCCGCGACTCAGCAAGGTCGCCGACCACTGCGGCAAGCGAGACTGCGACACCAACGGCTATGTGGCTTCCCAGCGACAGCCCTGTGCTGGCGAGGAAGTACACCGCTACCCATACACCGACGGTGAACAGCGTGCCTGCCACAAAGCCCTCCCAGGACTTGTTGGGAGATATTCGCGGCGCCATCTTATGGTGACCCACAGCGGAGCCCACCAGATACGCGAACACGTCGTTGGCCCATACGCTGAAGATCGTGGCCAGCGCGAGGACCGTGCCCGCATCCAGCTGCCGGATCAAGACGAAGTGCGACAACGTGAAGCCGACGTAGACCGCGCCGAACACCGTGATGGCCGTGTCCGTGGTGCGGACCTGCCTGAACAACAGGTGCCAAAGAAGTGAAGCGATGACAAGGATGCTGACCACCGCGGTGAGTCCGAACGCGCCAAAAGCGGCCGCCGAGAAGGGCATGGCCGCTACAGCTGCCCACCCGAACAGCTCATTGGGGAGCCGTCGCTCACGACGCGACATCGCGAAGAACTCGGCGACCGCGAAGGTGGCGACCACTGAGATCAGCACCGCGAGACCCATGGGCTTCCCGAACAAGATGGCCGCAAGGAATGCGGCGCCGATAAGGGCTGCGGTCCCGGTGCGTACGAGCAGCGCCGACAGTCCTTTCTCGGCCTTTGGGGGTACGGCCATCAGCGTCCTCCGAATCGGCGTGCACGTTTCTGATAGTCCACTACGGCTCGCAACAGGTCGTATCGTTTGAAGTCCGGCCACAGCACCGAGCTCACCCACAGTTCGCTGTAGGCGATCTGCCAGAGCAAGAAGTTCGATATCCGCATCTCGCCGCTGGTGCGTATCACCAGATCAGGATCCGGTAGATCGCTGGTATACAGCCGGCTCGCGATCGCGTCTTCGTCGACGTCTTCGGGGTCAAGCGCCCCGGATGCGACATCACGGGCGATGGCCTTTGCTGCGTCCACCAGCTCGATCCGGCCTCCGTAGTTGAGGGCCACGGCGAGGGTCAGAATATCGTTGTCGGCGGTGCTGAGCTCCGTGCGACGGAACGCGGCCATCGTGTCCTCGGGCATCCCGTCGGCGCGACCGACGACCTTCACCCGCACCCCTTGCTTCTGGAGATTGCCTAGCTCCCGCTCCAGCACCTCGACGAACAGACGCATCAGCCCGCCGACCTCCTCGGCAGGGCGCCGCCAGTTCTCCGAGCTGAACGAGTACAGCGTCAAGACATCGACGCCAAGCTCGATCGACGCGGCGATGGCCTCTCTTATCGCTTTCGCGCCCGCGCGATGGCCTGCTATCCGGGGCAGCCCTTTCCGAGACGCCCAGCGCCCATTCCCATCCATGATGACCGCGATGTGATGCGGGACAGACTGCGCGTCGAACTGCGCGAGGAGCTCACGCTCTCGCTTGGAGGAGAAGAACTCCAGGCGTGAAGACTCTGTAGGTGCCATGGAGCGTTAGACCTCCATGATCTCCTGCTCTTTGCGCTTGAGCAGTTCATCGATGTCCGCGATGAAGGAATCAGTGGTCTTCTGGACGTCCGCTTCAAGGCGATGCAGGTCGTCTTGGGAGATCTCGTGTTCCTTCTCCTGGTTCTTGAAGTACTCGTTGGAGTCCCTGCGGATGTTCCGGATGGCCACGCGGGCTTCCTCGGCGTACTGCTTGCACAGCTTGACGAGGTCCTTGCGCCGCTCCTCGGTAAGAGGTGGGAAAGGCACGCGGATCACGTTGCCGTCGTTGCTGGGATTGAGTCCGAGGTCGGATGCAAGGATCGCCTTCTCGATGGCGGGCATGGCCGACTTGTCGTAAGGGCTGATGACCAGCAGTTGCGCCTCGGGTGAGCTGACGCTGGCAATCTGCAGCATCGGTGTAGGGACGCCGTAGTATTCGACCGAGATCTTCTCGAATATCGAACCCGAGGCCCGTCCGGTGCGGACGCCTGCGAACTCGTGACCGAGTGAGGCGACCGCTCGAGACATCCTGTCTTTCGCATCTGCAAGATCGTGCTGGGTCATCGGTTCCCTCCTCTAACGATGGTGCCGACCTTGTCGCCCATCAGCGCGCGGACGATGTTACCTTCGCGCTCCATGTTGAAGACGATGATCGGCAGCTGGTTATCCATAGACAGTGAGATAGCGGTGTTGTCCATCACGGCAAGGCCGCGGTTGAGAACATCGATGTAGGTCAGCTCGTCGAACTTGACGGCTTCCGGGTTCTTCTTGGGATCTGAATCGTATACGCCGTCTACCTTGGTCGCCTTCATGATGCATTCCGCACCGATCTCCAGCGCCCGAAGGGCTGCGGTGGTGTCCGTCGTGAAATAGGGATTCCCTGTGCCTGCGGCGAAGATGGTGAGTCTCCCCTTTTCCAGATGACGGATCGCCCGGCGACGGATGTAGGGCTCGGCGACATCCTTCATCTCGATCGCGCTCATGACCCGCGTATAGACGTCGTGCTTCTCAAGGACATCCTGGAGAGCAAGCGAGTTCATGACCGTGGCGAGCATGCCGATGTAATCCGCCTGCGCGCGGTCCATTCCTGAAGCTGACGCGGCGACTCCCCTGAAGATGTTGCCGCCTCCAACCACTATGGCTATCTCGACCCCGTCGTCGTGGACGGTCTTTATCTGTCCGGCCAAAGCGTTGATCACTTTAGGATCGATCCCGTATCCAGCATCACCCATCAAGGCTTCGCCGGAGAGCTTGAGCAGCACGCGCTTGTAGCGGTAGTCGGTCATGATCCTCCCTCGTGTCTGACTGCAAACAGGTCTTCGTGACCCCGAGGTGCATTCTAATCTAAAAAGGGGCGACGCGTGCGCGTCGCCCCTTTCGTTCCTGAAACGTTAGCCGCACGACGGAGGCTTGGCCTCGGGGTTGGTCTCCCCGAGAACGAACCTCTCGAAACGCGAGATCGAGACGTCGGTGCCAACAGCGGTAGCGACCTTCTTGGTCAGCTGGGCAACGGTGATGTCCGGGTCTTTGACGAAGACCTGCTCAAGAAGGCAGACCTCCTTGTAGAACTTCTGCATCCGGCCTTCGGCGATCTTGGCCTGAATGGGCTCGGGCTTGCCGGTCTCGGCAGCCTGCGCCATGTAGATGGACATCTCGTGCTTGACGACATCGGCAGGCACGTCCTCGGATGTCAGTGAGATCGGCGCGGCTGCGGCGATCTGCATCGCGACGTCACGCACGAATGTGCCGACCTCGGCAGAGGCGGCGGCATCGGCGGTGCCCGTGGCGACTTCTACAAGGACACCGATGTTGCCTACGCCGTGGATATACGCGGCGATGGCGCCGTGATCAGACGTCAGCTCGAAGCGCGTAAGGCGCGGGATGACCATGTTCTCGCCGATCTTGGCGACGTTCTCGCCCAGATACTGCTCGACTGTGATCTCTTCACGCTCGACATACGGCTGGCCGAGAAGCGCGTCGGCATCGGCCGGTGCAGCCTCCACGACGTGCTTGGCTATGGAGGTCACGAACGACTTGAAGCCGTCGTTGCGTGCGACGAAGTCGGTCTCACAGTTGACTTCGACGATAGCGCCCGAGCGTAGATCCTCGCTGATATAGGAGCCGATGATGCCCTCATGCGTGGCCCGGCCGGCTTTCTTGGCGAGGTCTGCAAGACCCTTGGTGCGCAGGATGTCGACAGCTGCCTGCATGTCGCCATCCGACTCAGCAAGCGCCTTCTTGCAATCCATCATGCCTGCACCCGTCGTGGCGCGCAGATCCTTCACCATGGAAGCGGTGATTTCCATACTTGGTTCCTCCTTGAGGGATAACCGCAGTGCGGCAGACGTTTGAGGACTACTCGGCAGCGGGAGTGGTCTCGGCCGTTGCGTCGGTCCCCGCGGCGGGCGCGGGCTCAACGACAGCAGTCTCGACCGGCGCAGCTTCCGCAGCGACAGGCTGCTCGGGTGCTGCAGCAGCCTCTTCCTGGCCGCCGCCATTGCCTTCGATAGCGCCATCGGCGATGACACGCGCGATGAGGCTGATCGAACGGATGGCGTCGTCGTTGCCGGGGATGACGAAATCGACTTCGTCAGGGTCGGCATTGGTATCGACAAGACCGATGATCGGGATCTTGAGGCGACGGGCCTCGGCGACCGCGATGTTCTCACGCTTGGTGTCAACGAGGAATATCGCGTCAGGGAGTCGGGTCATGTTGCGAATGCCCTCAAGGTTGCGCTGCAGCTTCTCGTGCTCGCCGCGAAGCTTCAGAGCTTCCTTCTTGGGGAGGCTGGCCATGACGCCGTTCTCCTCCATGGTCTCAAGCTCCACCATGCGGGCGATCCGCTTGCGGATGGTGACGAAGTTGGTCAGCATGCCGCCAAGCCAGCGCTGGTTGACGTAGGGCTGACCGGAGCGGGTCGCCTGTGTGGCGATCGTGTCCTGCGCCTGCTTCTTCGTACCGATGAACAGCACGGTGCCGCCCTTGGCGGTGAGGTCGCGGACGAAGCGATACGAGGAGTCGAGCTCTCGCAGTGTGCGCTGAAGATCGAGGATGTAGATGCCGTTACGCTCAGTGAAGATGTACGGCTTCATCTTCGGGTTCCAGCGGCGGGTCTGGTGTCCAAAGTGGACACCGGCCTCGAGAAGACCCTTCATCGAGACAACAGTCATAGTGCTACCTCCAGTTTCGGTTGTTCTTCCGCCCGCATCTTCCTCCCTGATACGCAACCGTCTGTGACGGCACCATGCGCGAGAGTCCGCGGGCGTGCTTGATTACGAGCCGATATAGGGTATCACAGGACACACTCCTAAGGAAGCGTGTTCCTCGTGCTTGGATCGTGCGGTATCGAGGGCTTGTATCAGTACTCGCGACCGCACCGAGTGCAGACGAAATGTGCCTCGTACCAGCCGTCGCGAGCGGGGTTTGGAACCATCTCGAGGAGCAGTTCCTCCTCACACGCAGGACACCAGAATCGTCGCTGAAGTCCTGCATGTGCGACGAGCGCATCGGCATCCGCTTCGCGATCGCGGACGAGCACCTTGAACGAAGGCCCCAGTGGCGTTGGCGCTGGCACTGCGGCGGTCGGTTCGGGCGCCTTGGGCGCAAGATGCTGCAGAGAGAGGGTGATCTTGGCGGAGACGTCGGCGGGCTTCGCCGAGTTCTTGATCATGTAGTCGATCGCGCCAAGATCGAGCGCTTTTTGAATGGCTGATTCTTCGCCGAGGTTGGTGAGTATGATCACCGGGATCTTCGTGAGACGAGGATCCGCGTTCATCGTTTCCAATACCTCGAGGCCGCCCATGCGGGGCATGATGAGGTCCAGAAGGACAAGGTCGAACTCGTTGGTGCGGAGCACCGTCAGGGCCTCGAGTCCGTCTGCCGCCGCTGAGACCTGGAAACCGTCAGCCACGAGCTTGTCGTGATACATGCGGCGCAGCAGTTCGGTGTCTTCGACCACGAGGATTCGATGTCCTGACATAGCGTTGCGTTCCTTTCGATCAGTGTGCAGGCACGTAGCCCTGCGCGGCGTGGAGACGCGCACGAAGACGCAAGACGGACTTCGTGTGCAGCTGGCTGACGCGCGACTCCGTGACGCCGAGAACGGCTCCGATTTCTTTGAGGGTGAGTCCTTCGTAGTAGTAGAGCGCGATCACGATCTTCTCCCTCTCGGGGAGTCGGTCGATGGCGCGAGCGAGGATCTCCTTGAGTTCGACGCTCTCGAACATCTTGACCGGGTCTTCTGCTGACTCGTCTTTGATCGTGCCGATGGCGTTGCCTTTGTCGTCTTTGTCCTGTCCACCGACCCAGAGCTCTTCAAACGAGACCACTGACGTGTAAGAGAGCTTGGTGAGGATATCTTGGAGCTCGCGCGGGGTGACGCCCATCTCGTGGGCCACCTCGGCGTCTGTAGGTACGCGCTTCAGGCGGTTCTCCAGTGCGATGTAGGCATGTTCTATCTCGCGTGAACGGGCCCTGACCGAGCGCGGAACCCAGTCCATGGCACGCAACTCGTCGATGATCGCACCCTTGATCCGGGCTATCGCGTATGTCTCGAATTTGATGCCGCGCTCGATATCGAACTTCTCGATCGCGTCGATCAGCCCGAACACCCCGTAGGAGATGAGATCAGAGGTGTCTACGTTCTGCGGGAGATTGGATGAGAGCCGCCCCGCGACGTACTTCACGAGGGGCGAGTAGTTGAGAATGAGAGTCTCTCTGGCGAGAGGGTCTCCATCCTCCTTGTATGCGGCCCAGTAGGCGGATACGTCCGTCTTCGGGTCTGGTCTCATTCGATGGGAGCCTTCCAGATCACGCTCGTGGGTGTGCGCTGGTGTGCACATCTCTGAGCCGCTTCATGCTCAAGTGAGTATAAATCTGGGTGGTGGACAGTGCAACGTGGCCAAGGAGCTCTTGTACGCTGCGCAGGTCAGCACCCGCTTCAAGCAGATGCGTGGCAAAGGTGTGTCTGAGCACGTGAGGGTGGATCCCCCTGTCCGCGCCAAGTCGGTCAAGGTAGCGGGTAAGCATCCTGCGGATACTGCCGCTCTGTAGTCTCGTACCGGAACGATTCAGGAACAGAGCCTCGTCCTCCCCTCCCTTGTCGTAGTGCGGCCGACCGGCGGACAGATACTTTCGCAGCCTGCTGACAGCCTGACGATGGACGGGAACGATGCGCTCCTTCGAGCCCTTCCCCATGACGCGGACCTGACCCTGGGCCAGGTCCAGGTCGCCTATATCCAGACCCTCGAGCTCTCCAACGCGGATTCCAGTGGCGTAGAGCAGCTCGAGGATCGCTCCGTCTCTCAAGCCCTGGGGTTCTGACTCATCAGGCGCATCAAGAAGGGCGGTCATAAGGTCGGCAGGGACTGTCTCGGGCAGCCGCCTCTGCAGCCGCGGTGTGCCCAGTATGGCAGCGGGGTTCGTCTCGGTGAGGCCTTGTGTCTGCAGGTAGGAGTAGAACGACCGCAGCGTGGATGTCTTCCTCGCTATCGTGCGCCGCTGGTAATGCGCCCGGTCGAGCTCAGCCAGAAAGCCCCGGAGTTGTCTGTGCTTAAGCTGCAGCGGATCCATGGAGGAGCGTTCGCACCAGTCCAGGAACTGGCGCATGTCTGTGGCGTACGCGCGTACCGTGTGCGGCGAGACGTTGCGCTCCACGGCAAGGTGCTCCAAGAAGCGATCGACCAGCTCTGGCACCGCACCGTTGTTCATCCCTGGACATCCTCCCCTATGATCGGCTCAGCCTGATCGAGGACTCTTACCGAAGACGATAGCATGTATCCGTTCAGTGACTGTCTTGCGCGCGCCGCATGTGCGGCATATCTTGCGCGCTTCTGTCGGACGGGAGGCTCCAGCGCGGGCAATAGGCCGATGTTGACGTGCATGGGCTGATAGTGGCGCGTCTCGGGATCGGTGGCATACCCGATGAGCGCGCCCAGAGCGGTGTCTTGGGGGAGCACGAACGGAGGGGCTGAAGTGATCTCCGCGTAGACATTCAGTGCGGCGAGAAGACCGGAGCCGACGGCCTCGAGATAGCCTTCGGTCCCCGAGACCTGTCCCGCGAAGCGGATGCGGGTGTCTTCCCGTAGAGAGAGACCTGGCGTCAGAAGCCGAGGTGCATCGATGTAGGTGTTGCGATGCATCACTCCGAAGCGCAGGAACTCCGCGTCTTGAAGCCCCGGGATCAGTCGGAATACCCGCGCCTGCTCGCCGAAGGTCAGGTTGGTCTGGAATCCGACGAGATTGTACGCGGTGCCATCCCGGTTCTCGGGTCGAAGCTGGACCACCGCCCATGGACGTTGTCCGGTGCGAGGGTCTGTGAGCCCGACCGGTTTCATGGAGCCGAAACGTGCGGCATCTGCACCACGGCGCGCGATCTCTTCGATCGGCTGACATGCCTGGAAGAGGTCTGATGACTCGAACTCCTTCGCGTTCACGCGCTGGGCAGAGAGGAGTTCTCCGATGAACGTCTCGTACTGCTCTCGATCCATGGGGCAGTTGAGGTAGTCGACTCCTTCGCCCTTCTCGTATCGCGATGCGGCGAAGACGACCGTTCTGTCGATGCTGTAGGCGTCTACGATAGGAGCGGCAGCATCGTAGAAGGACAATCGGTCACTCCCGACGAGTCGGGAAAGCTCGTCTTCCAGCGCAGGCCCGGTAAGCGGCCCGGTGGCGATGATGACGGGTCCTGACGGCGGCACCCCGGCAGCCTGTTCTCTGACGACATCGATGAGCGGGTGTGACTCGATGGTCCGTGTCACAAGACCCGAGAACGCTTCCCGGTCTACAGCGAGAGCGGCGCCAGCAGGGACCGCCGTGCGCCGGGCGACGGACATGATCAAACTGCCAAGCTGGGAGAGCTCTCGTTTGAGCATCCCGGGTGCCGTGTCAGGGTCATCGCCCTTGAACGAGTTAGAGCACACGAGTTCGGCCAGGTTGCCTGTATGGTGTGCGGGTCCGGCTGTGCCGGGACGCATCTCGAAGAGCCTTACCCGGATCCCACGTTCAGCGAGCTGCCATGCGGCCTCTGATCCAGCGAGGCCTCCACCGATGACGGTGACAAGCGGAGTGTTATGCAACGGGTCTCCCGATATCGACATCGACTATCTGAGGGATTGTAACCGCCTTTCACTCCGGTTTGCGAACCGAGTAGCGTCCGTCACGCATCCGAACCAAGGCCCCCTGGAGTTCAAGTCTGGTCAGTGCACGACCTATGGAGACGATGTCTTGGCGAAGATGGAATGCAAGGTCATCCGGTCGCATAGGGTTCGACCGCAGGGCGATAAGGATCGGGTCCGAGAGCGGGGCCGAGCTTGAGCCGTCGTCTGCGGTGGCGCTGCCGAGCAGGAAGCCGACAGAGATCAGTGCGTCACGCAGCTCTGATTCGCAGGTCACCGGCGAACAGCCCTGCGCGATGAGCCGGTTGGAACCCTTGCACTCTGGCGCGAATATCGAACCGGGAACCGCGAGCACGTCCCGGCCGGCTGCCAGCGCATGGTCCGCAGTGCCGAACGTTCCACTGGGGAGGCCCGCCTCCACCACCAGCACGGCTAGTGAGAGCCCCGCTATGATGCGATTACGCCTGGAGAAGGCCCACCTCTGTGGTGGAGTGCCCCACGGGACTTCTGATACGACGGCGTGAGAGCGTCGCAGTCCTGCAAGGAGCGTCGAAGCCTGTTGCGGGTAGTCCACGTCCGCTCCGCATCCCAGCACAGCGACAGTCTCCCCCTCGGATATCAATGCCGCATTGTGTGCCGCCATGTCGCATCCGATGGCTCCGCCTGACACGATGGTCACCCCGTTGGACGCCGCCCACCCCGCGAACCTCGAGGCGCATGTCAGTCCGTAGGGTGTGGCTTTTCGCGCTCCGATCACCGCTAGCGCCGGTCCGAGCAGCCCCGGGTCGCCGAATCCGTAGAGCCTTTCAGGCGGATCAGAGGTCTGCCGCAGCAGTTCGGGATAGAGGTCGTCGTTCAAGACGATCTCCCACTTCTCAATCGCCTTCACCGGACATCACTCATCCTGTATCCGGCGGCCTCCAGGATGTGGTCGCAACATACCGAGTCTTGAGCGTCAAGATCTGCGATGGTTCTGGCCACCCGTAGAGTCCTTGTGACTGCGCGTCCCGACATCCCCACCGTGCGTGCCAGCGTTTCGAGAGTCGATCTGGCGGCCCGTTGCGGTCTGCATGCCTCCAGGAGTCGGGCGCCCGAGAGAGTCCGCGTTGGTGGTCTGGAGCCCGCGAACGCGATCGCCGAGATCACCCGCTGTGCTATTTCGGCGGAGGGCTCCTCCTCACAGTCCTCACGCAAGATCTTGCCCGGGTCTATCCGATCGACGCGGATCCTCATGTCTATGCGGTCCAGCAAGGGCCCGCCTATCCTCGCTGTGTAGCGGTCGATCATCGGTTGAGAGCAGGTGCATCTGTGCTCTGCATCGCCGAGGTACCCGCAGGGGCATGGGTTCATCGCGCCGATGAGCGTGAAGGCTGCTGGGTAGCGTACGCGACCGTCTGCCCTCACCAGCGAGATGGTGCCGTCTTCCATGGGCTGTCTCATCGCCTGGAGCGTGGCCGGTCCGAACTCTGCCAGCTCATCAAGGAACAGCACTCCGTTGTGGGCCAAGCTGACCTCACCGGGTCGTGGGGGAGTCCCTCCCCCGATGAGTCCTACGGTGGAGGTCGAGTGGTGCGGCGCTCTAAACGGACGGATCCCTGCCAGAGCGGGTCGTTCGTCGATCCCTGCTACAGAGTGGACCAACGCGGTCGTCATGCGTTCATCATCGTTGAGAGGTGGCAGTATCCCACCGAGACGCCTGGCTAGCATCGTCTTGCCTGAGCCTGGCGGGCCCACCAGCAGTAGGTTATGCCCTCCGGCGGCGGCGATCTCCAGAGCCCGTTTTGCGGCGTGGTGTCCTGCCACATCTGCAAGATCCGGACGTCCATGTGGTTCCACGGACACGTCACAGCAGGGGTATCGAGGGTCGATCTCTCCTTGGCGAAGGGTGGTCACATGGTCCACCACCCGACATCGCACACAGCCGACGACCGCCGCCGCCGACATGGCTGCCGAAGGGCCGAGCAGGTCGAGACCTGATCGAGACGCGGCATAGGCATGTGCGAGCATCCCCGGCACGGCGCGTACGCTTCCATCCAGCGCCAGCTCTCCGACAGCCGTGGAGCCTTCGATCACAGACGAGGGTATCTGCCTGGTGGCTGCCAGGATGGCGAGCGCAATAGGGAGATCGAACCCCGTGCCGTGTTTTCGTAGGGGCGCGGGGGCCAGGTTGATGATCACCCGCGCATTGGGGAACTCGAGCCCGGCGGCACGAACTGCCGAGCGGACGCGTTCTTTGGCTTCCTGGACCGCCGCATCTCCAAGTCCCACGATGCCGAACATGGGCAGACCAGAAGTGACATCCGCCTGTACTTCCACAGGAAGGGCATCGACTCCCCTGAGAGTCGCCGTCATCACGGTGGCTTGCATCTTAGGTGCCGACCATGAAAGCGGCACGATGGTGTCGTAGGAGCGCCCTGTCTTCTGCAAGCACGCGAATGGCGATCACATCGAACCGCACGGGAGTAGAATCCAGACCCGAATAGGCCAGGTAGTTGCGAGCCAGCTTGCCCAGTCGCTTCTGTTTTGTGGGTGAGACGGCCTCTTCCGGTGATCCGGCAGCGCTCGAACGTCGGGTCTTCACCTCGACGAACACGAGTTCGCTCCCGTCCAGCGCGATGATGTCCACTTCTCCGGACGCGCATCGCCAGTTGCGTTCTGTGATGGTCATCCCGATGCGCTGCAGGTATTGGGCAGCAGCTTCTTCGCCCCGGGCTCCAAGCTTTGATGTGTCCTCGGTCATGATGGCATTCCCCCTTGGATGGAGGATGCCGCATGGTGCTTGCCCGGAGCTTAACGCGAGCTGAACACTATCCGCCCGTCTAGAAGAGCCGGTCTTGAGAGCATGGCGAGAAGGACAGCCGGTGGATGGGCGAGGGGCCGATCCGTTGTATCGCCTCGATGTGCTCGACAGTGCCGTAGCCCTTGTTGATGGAGAACTGGTAGCCGGGGAACAGCGCGTCGTTCTCCTTCATGAGGCGGTCTCGTTCCACCTTGGCCACGACCGATGCAGCAGCGATGCATGCGCACTTCCTGTCGCCACCGACCACGAACGTGGAGGACATGCCGAGGTCGACCGGGAGTCCGTCGCCCATGGCGTGGTCAGCCGTGACAGGAAGCGTCTGAATCGCGGTCCGCATAGCAAGTGTGTTGGCGCCACCGATGCCCAGCGCGTCGATCCGATCAGGCGGGATATGAGCGACAGAGACGGCTATGGC
Source organism: Coriobacteriia bacterium (assembly GCA_041595875.1). Taxonomy (GTDB): domain Bacteria; phylum Actinomycetota; class Coriobacteriia; order Anaerosomatales; family Anaerosomataceae; genus UBA2279. The sequence goes on along the minus strand of JBFHJN010000004.1, from coordinate 52,352 downwards.
GGCATCGCGCACACGCAGCGCCACGGCCTCGCGGACCGCCGGGCTCAGGCGCTTCGAGTCATCCAGTCCCCGGATATGACAGTCCGCACCGAGAATGACCGCCGCTGCCGAGACGGGTCCGGCAAGCGCTCCCCTTCCCACTTCATCGACTCCCGCTATCAGCGTGTAGCCGGATTCGTGCAGCTGGCGCTGTAGGGTCATCATGAGCCGAACGCGGTCGCGTTCGGCCTCCTCGGCAGCTAGTTTCCTTTGTGCGGAGGCCACGAGCGCGCGTACACCAGCCCGCGAGTCTGCAGAGAACTTCTCGATGAGATCGGGGAGGTCTGCCGGACCGGCAGTCACGAACAGCAGTCGCACCTCACTGACGCTGTGGGTGCCCATCGTCCCCGGCCTACAGGCTGCCGAAGTCGGAGATCGGCCAGTAGATGAAGAAGGCCTTGCCGACGATGCGAGAGACCGGCTGGGCGCCGAACCAGCGGCTGTCCTGGCTGTTCTCTCTGTTGTCGCCCATGAGCCACACGTAGCCGTCGGGCACTGTCACCGGCATGCTGATAGGCCCCGGCGCGGATGTGGCACCGGCGATGTAGGGTTCGTCGAGCGCGACTCCGTCGACGTAGACGATACCGTCGCGCAGGTCCACTTCCTGACCGCCGACGGCGATGACCCGTTTGATGTAGTCGGTGGAGTTCGATTCAGGCGAGAGGAACACCACGATGTCGTTGCGCACCGGCTCTTCGAAGCGGTAGATGAACTTGTTGGCGATCACGTAGTCGCCTATCTCCAGCGTTGGGATCATCGACCCTGTGGGGATCACGAACGGCTGGATGACGTACGTCTTGATGCCGGTTGCGAGCAGGAACGCGAGACCCACCAGGAGCACGAGCTCAAGGAGCCATCGACCGATCGATACCTCGTCGTCGTCGGCCGGTGCCGCCTCGGGCGACTCACCGTATTGGTCGTCGGCAATCAGAGACGACCCGGGAGCAGATGGCTCCCGGGTCGCATCAGTATGCAGATCAGTGTCTCTTGATCCGGACACGCTGCCTCCGGTGATTACCGCAGTTCCTTGACCCGTGCAGCCTTGCCGATCCGATCGCGCAGGTAGTACAGCTTGGAGCGACGTACCTTACCACGCGTGACGACTTCCAGCTTCATGATCTTGGGCGAGTGCACAGGAAAGGTACGCTCGACACCTACGGCGAACGAGAGCTTGCGGACCGTGAAGGTCTCGCGGGCACCCTCGCCGTGGCGCTTGATCACGATGCCCTGGAACGGCTGAACGCGCTCACGACCGCCCTCGACGACCTTGTAGCTCACCTTGACGGTGTCGCCGACCTTGAACTCGGGCAGGTCCTCGCGGATCTGCTGCTGCTCGATGGCACGGATTCTGTTCATTCTGGATTTCCTGTTCTTCTTATACCGCATGTGCGGGTGGTCATCAGACACGAGTGGATAGTATAGACCAGCCCTCCCGTGACACGCAAACCGATGTCAGAGCTTCTCGATCCGTGAGAGGGGCCAGATGCGCAGGAAGGCCTGACCATGCACGCTGGTGACCGGCTGCGGGCCGAACCATCGTGCGTCCGTGCTGTCGGTACGGTTGTCACCCATGACCCATACAGTGTCTGCCGGCATCACGAGTGGAAGCGCGACCTCCCCCATCTCGGTCACCGCACCAGCCGTGTATGGCTCCTCAAGTGCGACACCGTCTATGAAGACCCGGCCGTCGTTGATATCCACCTCCTGGCCCTCCACGGCGATGACACGCTTGATGAGCGGGATGGTCCCACCGGTGGGGTCGTCAAGAACCACGATGTCTCCGGGCTCCGGGTCTTTGAATCGGTAGATGAACTTGTTGGCAAGGACGCGCTCGTTGATCTCGATGGTCGGGATCATCGAACCCGACGGGATCGTATACGGCATCACCACGTACGTGCGGATCCCGTGGGCGACCACGAAGGCGATAGCCACCATGAGCAGCAACTCCGCCACCCAGCGTGCAAAAGACGGCGGTGGCTTGACTTCCGTGCTGTTGGTATCCTCGTTCACCGCTCATCCAATCGTGCATCGGCCTGTATGATCTTCTCGGCGAACAATCGCTCCTCGGCGGTGAGATCCGCATGCTCCAGGATATCGGGACGGCGTTGTGCGGTGCGCCGTATGGCTTCCTGGCGACGCCAGGCTGCGATCTTGCCGTGATCACCGCTGAGCAAGACCTCGGGGACGTCCATGCCTTCGAACGAGGCAGGACGCGTGTATTGCGGGTACTCGAGCCGGCCCCATGAGAACGACTCCTCAGTGGCGGACTGGTCATGTCCAAGGACACCGGGAAGAAGACGGGTAACGGAGTCTATCAACACCATGGCAGGAAGCTCGCCGCCGGTGAGCACATAGTCCCCTATGGATATCTCGCGATCCGCGAGTGAGCGGACACGATCGTCGTAGCCCTCGTACCGGCCCGCCAGTACGACCAGCCGCTCATGCGTCGCGAGTTCCTCGACGAGCGGCTGTCGCAGCAGCTCGCCCTGGGGACACATGATAACGGTGGTCACGGGTCGCGGGTCTTGCGCGGCGATCGCCTCATGCGCGCGGAAGAACGGCTCCGGCTTCATGACCATGCCGGGGCCGCCGCCGAACGAGTAGTCGTCCGTGGTCCTGTGTCTGCCTTCGGCCCAGTCTCTCAGGTCATGCACATGGAAGGTGACCGCGCCCTTCTGCTGGGCGATGCCCAGCATGGAGCCGGACAAGGTGGGTTCGAACAGCTCCGGGAATATCGAGATGATGTCGATGCGCATCAGTTCTCTTCCTCGTCTATCAGGCCCGGGAGGAGCTTCACGGTGGCTTCGCCTGCTTCGAAGTCGATGTCCAGGAGTACCTCTTCGATGATAGGGATCAGAACCTCACCGTACGTGTCTCCCTCGATCACCCATACGTCATTGGCTCCAGTGATGATCACATCGGTGACGACGCCGAGCGGACCGCGCTCTACGTCATTGACGAGCAGTCCGACAGGGTCGGGCTCCTCCTCCATGATCTCTACCGGGAGGTCTTCCGGGCGCGCCATAAGCGTTCTTCCGGCCAACTGTGAAGCGCTTTGCAGGTCGCTCACGCCGCTCAAGGTCAGCAGCGGGCCTTTGGGACCGCGACGCGCCCCGATGACGTCACCTTCCCGGGCGATCACCGTTGGTGGTGCGATCCAGACGTGAAGGCCCAAAAAAGCATCGAGGGGCAGGTCGGTGAGTGTTTTCACCGAGACCTCCCCTCGCAGCCCATGTGCCTTCACGATCCGGCCTATCGGCAGGAATGGCGTGGTCATGATGTCAGCCGAGAACCTCCACCGTGGCGTCGGAATCATCGACCGATGCCGAGGCGCGCACAAGCGTGCGGACGGCCTTGATCACGCGACCCTGACGGCCGATGACCTTGCCGACGTCATCGCTGTGCACGCGTACCTCGTAGACTGTCTGCCGACCCTCTTCGTTCTTCTCGATCACAACGTCGGACGGGTTGTCCACGAGCGACTCGATGATGTAGCGAACGAGACCGTCAGTATCAGCAACGGGTGCCATGTCTACTCAGCGTCTTCCGCAGGGGCAGCCTCTTCGGCGACCTCGGCAGGAGCTTCGGCGGCCTTGGCTGCGGCCTCATCGGCTTTCGCCTGTGCCTTCTTGGAGAGCTTCGCCTCTGCCTTGGGGGCAGCGGTCTCACCCTTGGCGATTGCCAGCAGCTTCGAGACGGTCTCCGTGGGCTGAGCGCCCTTTGCGATCCAGGCCTCGATCTTCTCAACGTCGAGCTCGACGGTGGAAGGCTGGGTGCGGGGATTGTAACGACCGAGTATCTCGATGAACCGACCGTCACGCGGTGCGCGCGAATCGGCCGCGACTACGCGGTAGAACGGCGCCTTCTTGGCGCCGGCGCGTGCCAGGCGGATCTTGAGTGCCAAAACGTTCACCTCCGTGTAAGGTGGCGCCCCGTGTGGGCGTCCACTTCTGAGCAAGAGCGACTGCTAATGATATGACAAGAGCCTATTGCGGTCAAAGCATCTCTCGTTGAGGGCTCATGGTGCCACGACGTATCAAGATGTTCCCTAGAACGGAGGTCGCATCCCCGGGATGTTGAAGCCTCCTTTGCGGCGGCCCTTCCCCTTGCCCCCGCCCTGCATCTTCTGGAGCTGTTTCACCATCTTCTGGGCCTCAGCGAACTGCTTGAGCATCTGGTTGACTTCGAAGACGGTGGCGCCTGAACCCGCGGCGATACGCTCACGCCTGGATCCGTTGATCAGCGAAGGTTTGGCTCTCTCGGCGATGGTCATCGACTGGATGATCGCCTCGGTGCGGGCAAGCGCCTTCTCATCGATCTTCGCGTCCTTGGGCAGCTTGTTCGCGCCCGGGATCATCGCCATGAGGTCGGACACCGACCCCATCTTCTTCAACTGCCGGAGCTGGCCGAGGAAGTCGTCAAGCGTGAACTTGCCGGCGCGCAGGCGTGCCTCGGCATCTTCTGTGGCCTCGGCGTCCATGCTCTCTTGCGCTTTCTCAAGCAGGGAGACCACGTCTCCCATGCCGAGTATGCGCTGGGCCATCCGCTCGGGATGGAAGACCTCCAAAGCATCCAGCTTCTCGCCCACGCTGGCGAACATGATGGGTTTGCCGGTGACGGCCTTCACCGATAGCGCCGCGCCACCCCGTGCGTCACCGTCCAACTTGGAGACGATCACGCCATCGAACGCCACGCGTTCGGCGAACGCGCTGGCGGCTGTGACAGCGTCCTGGCCTGTCATCGAGTCGACCACCATGATCACCTGGTCGGGCTTGACCGCCCGCTTGATCGCGGACGCCTCCGCCATCATCTCGGCGTCTATATGGAGCCGTCCGGCCGTGTCGATGATGACCACGTCGCGCATGCGGGCGACAGCGTCTTTGACGGCTGCCTGTGCGATCAGGACCGGATCGTCCCCCTCGCCACGGAAGACGGGGATGTCCAGTTCGCGTCCCAGGGTCTCAAGCTGGTCGATGGCGGCAGGGCGATAGACGTCGCAAGCGACCAGCATGGGGTGCTTGCCCTGTTTGCGGAGCAGGTTGGCCAGCTTGCCGGCGGCGGTCGTCTTACCAGAACCCTGCAGACCGACCAGCATGATGACGTTTGGGATCCTGTTGGTCAGGACCAGTCGCGCCTCATTGCCGCCCATGAGGTTCGTGAGCTCGTCGAGGACGATCTTCACGACCATCTGCCCCGGCGTGAGGCTCTTCATCACGTCCGAGCCGACCGCGCGCACGCGCACAGAGGCCACGAACTCTTTGACCACCTTGAAGTTCACGTCGGCCTCAAGAAGCGCCAGCCTGACCTCGCGCATGGCTGCGTCGACATCCGCCTCGGTGAGGCGGCCGCGGCCCTTCAGTTTTGTGAGAACGCCTTGAAGGCGGTCTGAGAGACTCTCGAACATCGTTCCTCCACGGGGGTGGTGTGCGGTCTTCCTAGGCTAAGCGGCGCGCGAATGTCAGTCAATGCGCCTGATGCGTGTCACGGGCGAGAACACAGCGACAACCTTGCCATTGACCTCTGATATCGGGACCGGACCGAGGAACCGGCTGTCCAGGGAGTCCGGTCTGTTGTCGCCCACGAGATAGACATAGCCCTGGGGTATGACATACGGCTCAAGATGGAATGTGTCGTTCGTTCCCAAGATCACGCCGGACCATGTCGCCACGGCGCCGTTTACCTCGACGGTGTCGCCAAAGACCTCGACGGTATCCCCGGGTATCGCCACGACACGCTTGAGTATCCGGTCCGGGATCTCATCGACCACGACGTTGGAGGAGACGATATCGCCACGCGCAGGGACGGTGTATGTCTTCGTGATCAGCACCCTGTCACCGGAGAGCAGCGTGTCGTTCATCGAGTCGCCGTCCACGATGCTGGTCTGATACAGGACGCCGAAGACGAGCCACAGTGCGGCGAGGATGACCGCGAGCACCGCGACAAGCGGGATATAGCGATTGTCGCGATCGCGGAAGGCTATGAACCTGAACGAATCCGAGGCCATCTACTCGCCTGAGATGAGCGCGCGCGCGAACTCGTCGGCATCGAAGGGTCGCAGGTCCTCCACGCTTTCACCGACGCCGATGCGCACGATGGGCACTGCGAGGTCGCGGGCGATGGCCACCGCGATGCCCCCTTTGGCCGTGCCATCGAGCTTGGTGAGCACGATGCCGTCCAGGCCCAGCGCACGGTTGAACTCCCGGGCCTGAACCAGTCCGTTCTGACCTGTCGTGGCGTCCATGACCAGGAGCACCCGCACCGGCCACTTGCTCTCCCGCCGGGTGACGCGGTGCACCTTCTGCAGCTCGGCCATGAGGTCGGGCGAGGTATGAAGACGCCCGGCGGTGTCGATCAGGACCAGGTCCGCGCCGGTCTGCTCGGCGGAGCGAAGGGTCTCGAAGCACACCGAGGCAGGGTCGGTACCGCGCTCCCGTTCGATGACGGGGACGTGCGCCCGGGTCGCCCAGACGCGCAGTTGCTCGATCGCGGCCGCGCGGAACGTGTCGCCAGAACCGATGATGACCGAGCGACCCTCATCGGAGGATGCCTTCGCGAGTTTTCCGATGGTGGTCGTCTTGCCGGCTCCGTTGATGCCGACCACCAGCACGACCAGCGGGCTCTCGGCCAGCCAGTCACCGTCTCCGGAGCGCATCTCATCGGCGATCTCCTGGACCAGGTGGTCGATCACCGACTGCGCGTCAGGAAGGGCCTTTCTTTGGGCAGAGTCGCGCAGACGATCGACGATCTCTGCGACGGCGACGGCGCCCATGTCGGCCATGATGAGGGCGTCTTCCAGATCCGTCCAGAACTCCTCGTCAAGATCGGGTCCCTTGCGGAGCAACACGTTGAACTGGCCTTGAAGGGACTCTCTGGTACGGGAAAGCCCCTGCGTCAGGCGCTCATACCACTGCGCCATCGGCGGTCACCTCTTCCGCGAGGCTCGCTGCCTGCTCAAGTTTCTGGCTGACGAGCTTGCTTACGCCGTCTGACTGCATGGACACGCCGTAGAGCACGTCGGCCATCTCCATGGTGCGGCGCTGGTGGCTGACCACCAGGAACTGCGTGTGATGACGCAGACTGTCGACGAACGCGATGAAGCGACGCAGGTTGGTGTCGTCCAGAGCCGCCTCGACCTCGTCGAGGATGTAGAACGGGCATGGCCTCGTCCGGTACACCGCGAACAGCAACGCCAGCGCGGTGAGAGACTTCTCCCCGCCCGAGAGAAGCGACATCTTGGCGAGACGCTTGCCCCGCGGCTGAGCGATGACTTCCACACCCGTCGTTTCCGGGTCGTCCGGGTCGGTGAGCGCGAGTGATGACTGTCCACCCGGGAACAGCACGCTGAAGACCTCCTGGAAGTGCCGGTCCACAAGCTCGAAGGTCTCCAAGAAGCGCTCGCGGATCTTGCGGTCGATCGCCGAGACGACCTTTTGGAGGGACTTCCGGCTCGCGTTCAGGTCGTCGAGCTGTTGCTGCAGGTAGTCACGACGCTCCTGGAGCCGGTCGAACTCCTCTACCGCGACAGGGTTGACTGGTCCAAGGTTGGATATGCGTTTGCGTAGACGGTGCATGCGCTCGACGGAAGCCTCGCGCTCGGTGATGGCAGGCGCTTCCAGGGCGCGCTCGAGCGGGACGCCCAGGTCTTCGACTATGCGGCTGACGGCCGTTGTGACCTGGATCTCCAGCTGGCCCTTCTCCACACGGATGGTGCCCATATCGTCGTTGACACCCTCAAGCTCCGCCTGGGCGGTCCTGACGGCATCCTGGGCGCTATGGATGGTGGTGCGCAAAGACTCGCTGTCCGCTTGCTCGAAGCGCGCACGGTCCCTGAGTTTCAAAGCCCAGTGTTCGCCGTTCTCAAGCAACAGTGAGTAGAGGTCGTGGAGCGGCTGCAGTCGCTCACGTAGCGCCTCCAGCGCCTCTTCGGTGGCTTTCGACTGCGCTACCGCGACGTCCAGCTCTTTGGCCTCGGCGATAGTGGACGCATGACGCCGCTTGAGATGCACTTCCCGTTCCGAGACGGCCGCGATCTCCACCTGACAGGTGGAAAGGCGGTTACCGACCTCGGATTCCTCGCGGAAGCGGGAGTCCCGCTCTTCACGCTTCGCAGCGGAGTCTTCCTCGAGCTGCTCGATCAGCGCCTCGGCGGCAGCGATCTGCTCCTTGAGCTGACGTTCCTGCGGGCGGTCTTTGGCGGTCTTCTCCTCTATCTGGCGAACCCGGACATCGATCGTCCCGGCCTCTTTGTCCAGATCGGTGATGGCCTGCTCAAGGCGGCCGATCTCCTCTCGGGCAGAAGCCTCCTCACCTGCGAGCGTGGCAACGCGCTGGCTGAGCTCGAGCGCCTGTTGCTGCGCCGAGGCGAGCGCTTCGTTGGACGCGAACAGCGCGGCCTCGGTCTCCCCCACACCCGCCTCGGTGGCGCCGAACGCGTCACGCAGGTCCGCGAGCTTGCGCTTGCGCGCCAGGACCCCGGCGTCTTCGGTGAGGTCGGGGCCTACGCGCACCTTCCCGCTGGGCCAGACGACGTGCCCCTTGCGAGTGGCATACCGGGAGACAGCATCGGCCTCACCTGCAGCGCGAAGAGCCGCTTCCAGACTGTCTACGATGCGGATGTCGCCGATAAGACCCTCGATGGCATGGCGGACTTCTGAGGAGCACTGAATGGTGTCCACGAGTCGTGTGCCGGGCCCGTTCTTGTCATACGCGCAAGGCCTGGCCTCGACAGGCATGACCGAGTAGTCGCCTGCGCCTTGCTCTTCGAGCGTGGCAACGACCCCGCTGGCGGCCTTGCGGTCGCTGACCAGCACGCAGAAGACGTCTCCGCCAAGCGCGCTCTCAACGACGCGTTCGTACTCCTCCGGGACGGTGATCGCGTCGGTGATAGGCCCAATCACATCCGGGAGCTGCTTTTCTTTCTGAAGGAGCCAGGCAAGCGCCGGTGACGCGGAATCAAACGCGCGGTCCACCTCTTCAAGCGCTCTGATCTCAGCGCGAAGCTCGGTGAAGTCGTCACGGCGTCGGGCGAGCTCGGCCTTGCGCGCGTCAGTGAGACGAACGTGTTTGTCCACCTCCTGCTCCGCGAGCGACAGCTCACGGCGTCCCTTGTCTAGGTCGGCCTGCAGCTGTTCGATACGGGTGCGTCGGGCCGAGAGCGTGGAGAAGACGCCCGAGCGCTGTTGCTTGAGCGCGGATGCCCGCTCACCGAGCATCTCGGTCTCCATCGTGAACGCCGAGAGGGCCTGGTTGATGGCGGCCAGCTCCGCGCGTCCATCGTCGATCTCTTTGCGGGCGCGGCGTTGTTCCGATGTGACGGTGGCAAGTGACTCCTCGGCGGCGAGCCGGAGCTTCTTGGTCGTCTCGGCCTCGCGGCGCACTTCGCTGAGCTGGCTGTAGAGCGCGCGGATCCGCGCTTCGGTGACGGCGCGTTCCTCGGCGATCTGCTCAAGCTCGGAGCTGCGTTGCACGAGGCGGGTCTCGCTATGGTGCACCTTTGCCCTGAGCTCGGAGAGGCGCTCGACCAGGTTCTTGCCCTTCTCCTCCAGAAGCAGCAGCCCGGAGTTGAGGCGTTCGAGTACCGATTGCAGACGGCGGCGCTGCTCGGAGAGGTCGCCGACGAACAGCCCCTTCTCTTCGAGCAGGGACTGGAACTTGGCGAGCTCGCGTTCTTTCTCGGCGACCCGATATCTGGCAAGTTCGACTTCCGCGTCCTGTTCACGTTCGCGTTTCTCCAGGCTGCCCCATCGTGTCTGGAGATCGCGAAGGTCGGCTACCGCAACGGCGACTTCAAGCTCTTTGAGCTCGCTGGAGAGTTCGCGGTACTCCGAGGCCTTGCTCGCCTGGCGCTGGAGCGGCTTGAGCTGACGGTCGATCTCACAGATCACGTCTTTGACGCGATCGAGATGGACATCCATAGACGTCAGTTTGCGTAGCGCGCGTTCCTTGCGCTTCTTGTGCTTGAGGACACCTGCGGCCTCTTCGATGAGCGCACGACGCTCCTCGGGCTTGCTGTTGAGGACCTCGTCCAGACGACCCTGGCTGATGATGGAGTGGGTGTCGCGGCCCAGTCCGGTGTCATGCAGCAGCTCCTGGATGTCCATGAGCCTGCACGGAGACTGGTTGATGAGATACTCGCTCTCACCGTTGCGGAACATCCGCCTGGTGATGGTGACCTCGTGGAACTCGAGCGGAAGGGTGCCGTCGCCGTTGTCCAGGACGAGGTCCACTTCGGCGATGCCGACGGCCTGTCTGGCCGAGGAGCCCGCGAAGACGACGTCTTCCATGGAGTTGCCGCGCAAGGACTTGGCCGACTGCTCGCCCAGGACCCACAGCACGGCGTCGGAGATGTTGGATTTACCTGAGCCATTGGGGCCGACGATGACCGTGACTCCAGGCTCCAGTGAGAGCTTGCTTCGGTCAGCGAAGGATTTGAACCCCTTGAGCGTGAGCGACTTGAGGTACAACGCAGACCTTTCTGCTGGTGGCGTGCGGTGCGGCCGACGCATGTATGCGCGGGAAACGACCCGAACTATGCTAACACAGCATGCCCGCCAGGACGGGCTACAACGGGCGGTCTTCCGTCATCGATATCAGACGTCGAGGCCGGGCGCCAGCGAGACGAGCGCGTTGGTGGCGGCAGCCTTCTCGGCGTCCTTCTTGGAGGCCCCGGTCCCGGTGCCCACGACGCGACCGTTGATGACCGCTTCGGCAACGAAGACCCGGTCATGAGGCGGTCCGGTGGTGGAGGCGATCCGGTAAGAGGGCGGCAACGCGCCATCGGTCTGCACAAGCTCCTGCAGCGCTGACTTCGGGTCTGCCAGAGGGACAGGCGTGCCACTGAGGTAGGGACTCAGGTGGCGCATCACGAACTCCCGCGTGGTCTCAAGGCCCTGGTCCATGTACACAGCGCCGATGACGGCCTCAAAGCAGTTCTCAAGGACGCTGCTACGCTGCCTGCCGCCGGAGCGTGCGGCTCCCTTTCCCATCAAGATGACCTCGCCGAGCCCAAGGCCTTCGGCGACCACGGACAGGGTCTCCCCCGCCACAGCGCCGATCTTGAGGCGCGTCAGCACGCCTTCCGCTTGGCCGGGTCGATCGCGGAACAGTCGGTCGGCCACCAGAAAGCCCATCACCGAGTCCCCGAGGAACTCAAGGCGATCGTAGCCGGTCACACCGGGGTTCTCCGCGGCGTACGAGGGATGCGTGAGCGCCTCGATGAGCAGGTCGGTGTCATTGAAATGCACGCCGAGGATCCTCTCGGCGGTCTTGATCCGTGTGTCGCGATCCATCGTCATGTCTACAGCCGGGCGAACAGGAGCGTTGCGTTGTGGCCACCGAATCCGAACGAGTTGCTCATCGCCGCGTCAACCTTGACCTTGCGAGCGACATTGGGCACGTAGTCCAGGTCGCACTTGGGGTCGGAATCGGTCTGGTTGATCGTAGGCGGTAGCGTCTCGCGGTCCAGGGCCAACACGCAGAACACCGCTTCAAGGGCACCGGCTCCGCCGAGGAGGTGACCGGTCATGGACTTGGTCGAGGACACGGGAGGCGTCGCATCGCCGAACACGGCCTTGATCGCGCCCGTCTCGGCGGCGTCACCCAGCTGGGTGGACGTCCCGTGCGCGTTGATGTAGCCAACCCGCGACGGCTCGTAGCCTGCCTGCTCAAGCGCCTGGAGCATCGCCCGACGCGCGCCGTTGCCGTCCGGAGCGGGTGCGGTGATGTGATGTGCGTCCGCAGTGGCACCGTAACCCACCAGTTCCGCGTAGATGCGGGCGCCACGCGCGGTGGCGTGTTCCAGCTCTTCAAGCACAAGGATGCCGCCGCCCTCCCCCATGACGAAGCCGTCGCGTCCTGCATCGAAGGGTCGGGATGCGCCGGCGGGGTCGTCGTTGTTGGTGGACAGCGCCCGTGCGGCGCAGAAGCCGGCCATGCCGAGCGGTGTCACGCCGCAGTCGAATCCGCCGGCCAAGATCACATCGGCAGCGCCGCGACGGATAGCCTCCCCGGCCTCGCCGATGGAGTGATTGCCGGTGGCACATGCCGAGACGGGCGCGTAGTTGATGCCGCGGGCGCCGGTGCGGATCGATATCTGGCCGGCTGCGAGGTCGACGATCATCATCGGGACAAGGGTAGGGCTGACACGTGAGGGGCCGCGCTCGGCAAGCACCGCCGCCTGCTCCTCCATCGTGGACAGACCGCCGATGCCCGAGCCGACGATGACGCCCACGCGCTCGGCGTTGGTCTCGTCTATCACAAGGCCGGAGTCCGCCAGGGCCTCGTCGGCAGCGACCACTGCGAACTGCTGGAAGCGTGACATGCGTCGCGCCTCTTTAGGCTCGAGCCATCGCGACGGGTCCCAGTCATCGACGGTTCCCGCGAAGCGTGTGGAATAGGCGCTGGCATCGAACGACGTGATAGGTCCGATCCCTGAGCGACCTGCCTCTATCGACTCCCATGCGGCTTCAGCCCCGATGCCCACGGGCGAGACACAGCCGATACCGGTTACGACTACCCTTCTCATGCGAGTGCTCCTTCGCTCGCGGCACGCCATTCGGCGACGAGCCTTTCCATCAGGTCGTGAACGGTGGGGACATCGTGGATCCTCGCTGCCGAGGAGCCCGCAAAGACCAGTCCCTCGGTGACATCCCCGCTCTGCGCGCGGACGAGTTTGTCCATGATGCAGTACTCCTTGCCGCACGCCTTCAGACACGAGACGCAGCGCTCGATAGGCGGGTAGTCGCCTGCTGCGAGTCTGTCGGTGAGAGGATTGCTGATCGCGCGCCCGGGCAGACCCACGGGGCTCTTGGTGACGATGATGTCGTCGTCAGTGGCGTTCACATACATCTGCTTGAACGCCTCGGGCGCGGATGATTCCACAGTGGCGGCGAATCGCGAACCCATCTGCACGCCGGCAGCACCGGCGTCCAGCGCCTTTTTGATGTCAGCTCCTGTCACTATGCCGCCTGCGCCGATGACGGGAATGTCCACGGACTCGATGATCCGCGGTAGCAGGTCCAGCATCATCTCATCGGTGCCGAGATGGCCGCCCGCCTCGAAGCCTTCGACGATGACGGCCGAGGCACCGAAACGCTGCGAGAGCTTGGCTACCCGCTCGGAGCCGACGATAGGCACTATCTCGACGCCGGCGTCGCGACACCAGCCGAACACGTCGCGAGAGAAGCCTGCGCCTGCAACCACCAGGTCCACGCCTTCGCCTATGGCGGCATGGACGAGCTGTTTGAAGTTGCTGACCGCGACCATGATGTTCACACCGATCACGCCGTCAGTCGCGGCGCGTGCGGTGCGGACCTCGTTTGCGAGTTCTTTGGGAGTGAGTCCCGATCCTGCGATGAGCCCGACGCCGCCCGCCTGGGCGACCGCAGAGGCCAGTGGGCCCATGGAGATGCGCACGGCCATGCCGCCCTGGATGATGGGTAGTCGGGCGGTTCTCGTGCCTATGGTCAGTGTGGGCATTTCCATGCGTCCTCCGGGATGAGAATGACACACCGGCCGACCGTGGTCGGCCGGTGTGTCCATGAGTCCAGTGTCAGCTACGCGTTGGCGGTGATGAACTCAACCGCGTCGGCGACCGTCTTGATGTTCTCGGCCTCCTCGTCAGGGATGGAGATGCCGAACGACTCCTCAAGCGCCATGACGAGCTCGACGATATCGAGCGAGTCAGCGCCAAGGTCGTCAATGAAGGACGCCTCGAGGTTCACATCGTCTGCGTCAGCATTGAGCTGGTCGACGATGACCTCCTTGACCTTGTCAAAGATTTCCTCTTTCTCCATGTGTAACACCTCCTCTCTCCTGCCACGGTGTGATGTTACGCGCACGTGCGCGTGGTCAGGCGAATGTCATTCCTCCGTCGACCGCAATGGTCTGGCCGGTGATGTAAGCAGCCTCGTCGCTGGCAAGGAACGCCACGAGCGCCGCGACGTCGGCCGGGGTTCCCATGCGCTTCATGGCGATGCCGCTGAGCGCCGCCTCGCGTGCAGCATCAGGAAGCCCGGCGGTCATGTCCGTCTCGATGAACCCGGGGGCTACGGCGTTGACGCGGACGTTGCGGGAGGCCAGCTCCCGCGCCACGGACTTGGTAAGGCCGATAAGCCCCGCCTTGGCCGCGGCGTAGTTGGTCTGGCCTGCATTGCCTGCAACGCCCACCACCGATGAAATGTTGATCACACAGCCGGTGCGTGCCTTCATCATGAGCTTTGCAGCGGCACGCGTGGCGAAGAACGCCCCCGACAGGTTGGTGCTCAATACGTCGTTCCAATCGTCATCGCTCATTCTGACGAGCAGGCCGTCCCGCGTGATCCCTGCGTTGTTCACCAGGATATCCAGACGGCCGAACCGCTCCACGACCGCATCCAGCAGTGCAGAGACGCTGTCTGCATCGCTCACATCTGCCTGGAAGGCCTCCGCCACCCCACCCGCCGCGACGATCGAAGACACGACCTCTTGGGCCGCTGCCTCGCTGCCTGCGTAGTTCACGGCTACCGCCGCGCCTTCAGCGGCGAGGCGCTGGGCTATCCGTGCGCCGATGCCCCTGGACGATCCGGTCACCAGAGCGATCTTGCCTGAGAGTCTCTGCGTCACAAAACCACCTCCACCACTAGTTCGAGTCCGCCGTCCTCCACAGAGTAGGCGCTCAGCCCTTCGACACGACGGGCAAGGCCTTTGAGGACGGCACCCGGTCCGGCCTCCACTATCGCGGCGATGTTCATATCGAGCAGAGCCTGCATGGTCTCGGTCCAGCGGACCGGCGCCGTGATCTGGTCGCGCAATCGCTGCACGATCAGGCCCGCGTCTTGCGTGGGAGTCGGGTCTGCGTTCTGCAAGACAGGGATCGCGGTGTCGGAGAAGTGGGTGTTCTCAAGTATGGTCGCGAAGGCATCGGCAGCCGGAGACATCAACGGTGAGTGGAACGCTCCCGCCACGCGGAGGGAGACGATGCGTCGGGCCCCGGCAGCAGTGAGCGCCTGCGTCGCGGCCTCGATGCCTTCATGTGTGCCTGATATCACGACCTGACCGGGGGCGTTGTCGTTCGCCACCCAGACGCCCGCCATCGGGGTCACTATGTCGGTGATGATGGGTGTGTCCAGACCGAGCACGGCGCTCATGGTCCCCGGGGTAGCCTGTGCAGCCGAGCTCATGAGCCGGGCGCGCTCGTTGATCAGCTCAAGACCGGCTTCAACGGAGAAGGCTCCCGCCACCGCGAGCGCCGCGAACTCACCAAGGCTGTGACCCGCCACAGCCGAAGGCTCAAGCCCTGCGGCGAGCAGGCTGGTACCCCATGCCCAGTCGGTAAGGTAGAGCAGTGGCTGCGCAGCCCGCGTATCGGCGAGCGAATCGTCGGGACCCTGGCTTGCGATGGTCCTGAGCTCAAGCCCGCTCAGGGCTTCAGCCGCGTCCAGCAGCCGGTCCACCGATTCCAGGCCGGGCAATCGGTCGAGCATGCCGACACGTTGAGAACCCTGTCCGGGAAAGACCAGTGCGTGAGAGATCGCCATGCTATCTAGTCCTCGAACGACGCGCGTAGTGCGGGCATGAGGGCCTCGGCCTCATCGGTGATCTCTGCGATGATCTCTGCGGCGGGCTGGATCTTGCAGACCATAGCTGCGACCTGTCCGGCCATGACGCTTCCCAGGTCCATATCACCGTCTTTCATAGCGAGCGCAAGCTTGCCGCTGCCCAGCTTCTCGATCTCTTCCGGCTTGTTGTCCCTGTCGAGTGCCTCGAGCTGTCGTGACAGTTTGTTCTTGAGCACCCTGACAGGGTGACCGGTGGAGTATCCGGTGACCACGGTGTCGCGGTCCTTCGCTTTGATGATGCGAGCTTTGGCGTCAGGGTGGATCGTGCACTCATCGGCGCACATGAATCTCGTGCCGATCTGCACACCCTCGGCACCCAGAGCGAATGCGGCCACAAGAGCACGGCCATCAGCGATACCGCCCGCCGCGATGACGGGGATCGTGAGCGCGTCGGCAAGCTGCGGCGTGAGCACCATGGTGGTGAGCTCGCCGATGTGGCCTCCGGCCTCCATGCCCTCGCCGATGACGGCATCGGCGCCGATGGACTCCATGCGCTTCGCAAGTGCGACCGAGGGAACGACGGTGATCACTTTGATCCCGCGTTCCTTGAGCCCCTTCATGTACTTGGCAGGGTTGCCCGCACCGGTGGTGACAGCGTGGACTCCCTCTTCGAGGACCATTTCCACGATCTCATCGATGTGCGGGGTCAGCAGCATGAGGTTCACGCCGAAGGGCTTGTCGGTGAGTGACTTGGCGCGACGTATCTCGTCACGCAAGATCTCGGTAGGCATGTGGCCGGCACCGATGATACCCAGGCCGCCACCGTTGCTGACGGCGGCGGCAAGCTCGGCTGTGGCCGTCCAGGCCATGCCACCCTGGATGATGGGGTGCTCGATGCCCAGTAGTCTCGTGAGTCTGGTACGTAGGGCCATCTACTGAACCTCCTTGGTCCAACGCACGACCGCTGCTCCCCAGGTGAGTCCGGCGCCAAAGCCCACGAGGGCGAGGACGTCACCGGGATGCAAACTGCCGTTAGTATACAGGTCGTCGACCGCAAGCGGAATCGAGGCTGCGGACGTGTTGCCGGTGAGCTCTATGTTGGAGACGACACGTTCCTCGGGTACGCCAAGACGCTCCGCGACGGTGTTGAGGATGCGTTGGTTCGCCTGATGAGGCACGAGCCACGTGAGGTCGGAGACCGTCATGCCCGAGGCTGCAAGCGCCGCTTCGGTGGCTTTGGGTATCACCCGTACCGCGAACTTGAACACCTCGTTGCCCGCCATCTGGACGTAGTGCAGCCCGGCTTCGACTCGTTCCACGGTCGCCGGCAGCGCGGAGCCTCCGGCCGGTATCTTGAGGACGTCGCCTCCCTTTCCATCGGAACCCAGTTCGATGCCGAGAACACCCGGCTCGTCGGATGCCTGGAGAACGAACGCGCCTGCGCCGTCGCCGAACAAGATGCAGGTCCCGCGATCGCTGAAGTCGACATGGCGCGTCAAGGCGTCGGAACCGATCACAAGGACGGTCCTGACCCTCCCGCTCTCGATAGCAGCAGTCGCGTTCTGCAGGGCGAAGATGAAGCTCGTGCAGGCCGCCATGACATCGTAGGCGGGGCACGTCAGGCCGAGGTTCGCCTGGGTGATACAGGCGGTCGAGGGGAAGATCATGTCGGGACTCGAGGTGCCTACGACGAGCAGATCCAGGTCGTCTGCCTCGATACCCGCATCGGCCATCGCTCTGCGTCCCGCTTCGGTCGCAAGGTCTGAGGTGGCCTGGTCTGTCTCGGCAAGGCGACGTTCACGGATGCCGGTGCGCGTGGTGATCCACTCGTCGGACGTCTCCACCATGCCTTCGAGGTCTTGGTTGGTGAGGCGGCGCTCAGGCAGGTAGGAGCCTATACCGATGACGGCTGCATGCTTCATTTTGGGAGGATACGCTCCTTGTCCAAGGCGCTACCGGGCGCCGGTTGGGGGCGAATGTCCGTGTAGTGTACACGTTCGTTACCAAGGGGGAAAGCGCGCTCTAACGCTCCCCCGCATCGGCGACGGCCTGCTCGATGACTGCCGGAAGTCCCGCTCTGGCGGCGCGGGCGCTCACAAGGATGCCGTTGCACACGGCCCGCGATCCCGAGCTACCGTGGCCGATGATGCACACGCCGCGGACACCCAGCAGTGGCGCGCCGCCGTAGGTGTCAGGATCGATGCGCTCTTTCAGCTTCTGCATCGAAGGCTTGAGGACCGCAGCGGCAAGACTGTTCAGACTTGAGCTGGTCATCGCGGTCTTGATCTGCTGCATAAGGGTCCTGGACAACCCTTCGAGGAGCTTGAGCGCCACGTTCCCGGTGAAGCCGTCGGTGACCACCACGTCGACGGTCCCCTCGGGGATATCGCGGCCTTCCACGTTCCCGGCGAATCCCGGGACGTTGCCGTCCAGCAGCGTGTAGGCGGCCTGGGCGAGCATGGAGCCTTTGCCGGGCTCTTCACCGATATTGAGCAGGCCTACGGTCGGCTCCTGTCGATCGAGCACGGTTTGAGCGTACGCGCGTCCCATCAGGGCGAACTGCACGAGGTTCTCGGGCTTGACGTCTGCATTGGCGCCCACATCAAGCAAGACGCAGGGACGGTCAGCGGTGGGGATCACAGTGGCTATCGCGGGTCGAGACACGTTGCGGAGGCGTCCCATGACCAGCGTTGCCGCCGCCATGCAAGCGCCGGTGCTGCCTGCCGAGAAGAACGCAAGCGCTCTTCCCTCTTTGACCAGCCGGCAACCCACCACGATCGACGAGTCCTTCTTGGACCTCACGGCGTTGGCGGGATGCTCCCCCATCTCGATTACCTCGGACGTGACAACGGGCTCGACGCGTGGATGGGATGCCGCAAAGGGCGTCACCACATCATCCGGTCCGGTGAGGATCACCTGCAGCGCTGTGTCAGCCGCCAGTGCCTCTATCACGCCTTCCAGGACCACGCCGGGGGCCTTGTCGCCTCCCATGGAGTCCACCACTACGGTCACATCATGGCCTGCGCTCATGTGCACTCCTCTTTCGGGCGCCGGTCTTAGATGCCGAACTTCGCCAACAGCGTGTCCATGTTGACTGACCTGTTCAGCATCTCGCGTATTCTAGCAGCCTTACCGGTGTCATGGATGCGCACGTGCCCCATCAGCGCCTCCATCTTCTCCACGGCTGTCAGGGTGTCTGTGTCGACCATGATCATGGGCACGCCCAGTTCCTCCGCCCTGGCAAGCACCAGAGTCCCGGGAGGGAGGTTGCCCGTGAGGATGAGGGCGTGGGTGTTGGTCTCAAGGGCCGCCAGTTGGACATCGGCCCTGTCGCCGCCGGTGATGACCGCCTTGCGGGATTTCCGGCGGAAGAAACGCAGAGCCTTGTCCTGTCCCATCGCACCTACCATGAACGCCTCGACACGCTCGCCGAGGCGGTCTTCGGCACACAGCACGGTGCCGCCCAACGCCTCCACGATCTCACCGACAGTGACAGATGAGAGCGCCGCGTCGTAGGGCAGAATCCCTAACACGTCCACACCCGATGACGCGAGGAACGGTGCGACCCTGCGGGTGACGAAGTCGGTCTGCGATTCCTGCACCCAGTTCAACAGGACGCCGCCCAGGTTGTCGCCCAGCGCAGCGGTGACCGTGAGGACGTCATCGGGCAGGTCCATCCCGTTAGGACGGTCGATGAGCAGCACGGACGCATCGAGCAGCCCGGCGATACGCTCCATTGACAGCCCGATGCTTCGGCCCTGGTACAGGTCGCTCTGACCTTCGATGACCATCACGTCGCGGTCCTTCGACGCGGATGCATACGCCGAGAGGACCCGCTCCTCAAGGCCATCGCTCTCATTCGCAAGCACGCTCTCGATGAAGCCTTGAGTGCGCACTATGGGGCAGATGTCCTCGAGCGGGGCCGGTTCATGCAAGCAGCAGCGGTTCACGTACAACGCGTCCTGGTCGGTGGTCAGCCCGTCGACCGTGACAGGCATCGTGCCGAACGGCTTGAAGTAGCCCACCTTCAGTCCGCGCTCCTGTAGCTCGTAGATGAGCGCAAGAGCGATGCCGCTCTTCCCGGAGTACGGGGCTGTGGATGTAACGAGGATCGCGTGCATTGTCATCCTCCGATCCCGATGCGGATATCAGCTGCGACGCTACCGCCGCCTTTGTCGTGGACTATGAGCGGGTTGATGTCGAGCTCCGTGATCTCGTCGAAGTCGGTCACCAGCGCGGATATGCGCGTGATGACGTCGACGACGGCGTCAAGGTCGGCAGGCCGCTGACCGCGAACCCCGCGCAGGAGGCCGAAGCCGCGGATCTCCGAGATCATGCTGCGCGCTTCCTTCTCGCTGACCGGGCACAGTCGGAACGTCACATCTTTGAGCACCTCAACGTAGATGCCTCCCAGGCCGAACATCAACAGTGGACCGAACTGAGGATCGCGGTTGACCCCGATGATCAGTTCACGGCCTTCGGGTATCTGTTCTTGCACGGTCACACCCCATATGCGGGCGTCGGCCATGTACGCGCGTCCGCGGGCGATGATGTCTTCATACGCCGAGACAAGCCCGGCTTCGTCTTGGATCCCGACGCGAATGCCGCCGATGTCGGACTTGTGCAAGATATCCGGGCTGGCGATCTTCATCACCAGGGGATAGCCGATCTCTGCCGCCATCTGCTTCGTCTCAGCCAGATCGCGAGCGAGTCCGCCCTTTGGCACGGGTATGCCGTACGCCCTGGCGATGTTTGAGGCCGACTGCTCGGTGATGAAGGTGCGCCCCGCAGCGCGTGCATGATCGATGGCGTTTCGAACGGTGACCTTGTCAGTCTCGATGGCGCTCCGGACCGTGTCAGCCCTTTCACGCGTCTGCCGGTACTGCTCCATCGCAGCGATGGTCGCGATCGCGCGTTCAGGGAAGGGGTACTGGGGCACGCCATTGTCACGAAGGACCGTGACGCCGGGCGCAACGGCCCGATCGCCCATGAAGCATGCGAGTGTCGTGATTCCGGACTCACGGGAGACGCGGGCGATCGCCTCGGCGGTCTTGGCGGGTTCGGTGGTCGCCTGCGGCGTGAGGATCACCAGGATGGAGCGTACGTTGGGATCTTGAGCAAGCACGGAGAGCGCGTCTTCGTAGCGCTGTGCCGGAGCGTCACCCAGCACGTCCACGGGGTTGTAGAACGCCGCCGCATCCGGAAGAACCGCCTGCAGAAGGCTGACCGTCTCGGCTTCAAGTGTCGCGAGCGGCACGCCCGCTCGATCGCAGGCGTCGGTCGCCAGGATGGCCGGACCGCCCGCATTGGTGAGGATGACGAGCCCGGGGCCTTTAGGGAGCGGCTGTCTGGAGAGGGCCACCGAGATATCGAAGAGCTCCTCGATCGTGGTGGCCCGGATCGCTCCCGCTTTCAGGAAGGCCGCGTCGTAGGCACGCTCGGACCCCGCAAGGCTGCCGGTGTGGGATGAAACGGCGCGGGCGCCGGCGTCAGACACCCCGGACTTCAAGGCGACGAACGGCTTGTGTCGCACAAGGTCGGTCACGGCCTCCACGAACGCCTGTCCGTCGTTGATGGCCTCCAGATACGCCGTGACGACCTTGGTGTTGGGGTCTTGCGCCCAGGTGCGCACCAGGTCGACCTCGGATATGTCAGCCTTGTTCCCCAGGGACACGAAGTCGGCAAGACCGATCCCTTCGCCTGCGGTCCAGTCCAGTACCGCAGTCCCGAGCGCGCCGGACTGGGACATGAACGAGATAGACCCGGGCGTTGGCATCGTGACGGCGAACGAGGCATTGAGCGACGAGTGTGCCGAGATAAGGCCTAGACAGTTGGGACCCAAGAGTCGGATGCCGAACTCCCTGGCAGTGTCCACAAGAGCCCGTTCCATGGCCGCGCCTGCAGGACCTGTCTCTTTGAATCCGGCCGTGATGACGATGACGGCCCGAATCTGCTTCTGACCGCACTCCCGCATCGCGCTCTCGGTAAAGCGCGGTGGAACAACAATGACCGCGAGGTCGACGTCTCCATCGATCGCGGTCACTGAAGGATAACAAGTGATGCCGTGTATCTCGTCCGCACCGGGGTTCACAGGATAGAGATCACCAGAAAACCCACCAGCCCGGAGGTTGTCGAACACTATGTGCCCGACCTTGTCCTCATCCCGTGAGACGCCGATCACGGCGACCGATCGCGGAGAGAAGAACTCGTCGAGCACTCGCTATGACCTCCCCCAGCATGAAGACAGTGTCCGAATCGGCAGCAAGCCGAAGACGGCTACTCGGTTTCGACTATTTCCTTACCGTCATAGTACCCGCAACTAGGGCATACACGGTGAGGCAGCTTGGCTTCATGGCACTGCGGGCACACTGAGTGCGCGGGCGCCTTCAGGCCGTCATTCGCACGACGAGAGTCACGTACGGCGCGCGAGGTCTTTCTCTTGGGGACAGGCATGTTCTGCGTGCTCCTTCCACGAGGTACCGCCTATCAGCTGGTACCCGGTGCTTGTAAGTCCAACCGGCTGGCAGCCGGCGCAAGGCGACATTCTAACACAGCTAGCGGGGTACGAGGCAACCGGAGCGCGTTCTACTCGGCGCCTTCGTCGGAAAGCAGCCCTTGAAGGGCACCGAAAGGCGATTCAGACGATGACGGATCGCACTCGCATGACTCTTCGTTGAGGTTGATGCCGCAAACGGGGCATATGCCCGCGCACTCAGGGTCGTGCAGTGGAGCGAAAGGCAGCTCGACCGTGATGGCGGCACGCAGCGCAGGCATGACGTCGATGATGGCGTGATCGCCTATCAGCTCGAAGTCCTGCTCCTCGGGCAACTCGTCAGCATGCGAGGAGTTGACGTAGAAGGCCTCGACCTGGCCGGTGAGCGGCAAGACGAAGTCGGATAGACAACGTGAGCACGTCGCCGTCACGTCGACATCGATCGTCCCGGATGCCACCAGACCTGCACCCGTGTTGGTGATCGATACGTCCACATGGGCGGGACCCACGGGGGTGAACGTCTCACTCCCCATCACGAATGGCTGCAGCGGCACCTCGCCGTCGAGGCTGATCTGCTCCCCGAGTTGTTCGAGGAGGTCCCGTGCTTCAACAAGGTACTGTTCGCTCATGGCGATCAGCTACGCTGCCCGACCTTGCCCTGCAGGCGATCACGACCGCGCTGCACGGCAGTGAGGAGCTTGCCGAGATTGACCTCAAGGTTGGCGAGCATCTCGTCGGCATAGTCTTCGGCACCCAGACGGATCTCACGTTCACGGGTGCGTGCGGTGTCGAGTATCTCGGCAGCCTGCTGTTCGGCGAGCTTGACGATCTCCTGGTCGCTTGCCAGCGCCTGTGCGCGGTCACGCGACTCCTCGAGGATGCGGTTGGCCTCTTTCTCGGCCTCCTCGAGCATCTCCTGACGCTCCTTGACTATCCAGCGTGCCTGCTTCAGTTCATCGGGGAACTGAGCGCGTATCTCGTCTATGATCTCGTAGATCTTCTCCGGATCAACGATCTTATTGGACGAGAACGGCACATTGCGGCCGGTATCGACTAGTTCTTCAATCCGGTCGATAAGCGCCATGATGTCCATGCGTACCTCCCTAGTGGGACTGGTTCAACCGTGCGGCCAAAGCCTCACATACTGCGTCTGGCACAAGACCTCGTACCGAACCGCCGTGACGCGCTATCTCCTTCACAGCGGACGAACTCAAGTATGCATACTCCGGTATGGACATGATGAACATCGTCTCGATGTCAGCGTCCAACCGGTAGTTCAACTGCGCCATCTGGAACTCCCGTTCGAAGTCAGTAACAGCGCGCAGACCCTTGATGATGACGTGTGCATCATTCATCTGTGCGAATTCTACTAGAAGAGTATCAAAAGGTCGCACTACGACGTTAGTCAAATGCTTCACAGCGTTTGTGATGAAGTCGACACGCTCGTCCACCGAGAAGAGCGGACCGCCTCCCTTGTCAGGGCTGAGTCCCACTGCCACCACTACTTCGTCAAAGAGCGAGGCCGAACGCTCGATGATGTCGAGATGTCCGGATGTGACGGGATCGAACGTCCCTGGACATAGTGCGCGTCTCACGCTGTGCGCTCCTTCTCGGCATGCCATAGTGCGTATGACACGGTCGTCTCCCCGTATGCGCGGCTTCCGGCGTCTTCGAATCCTGCAGGCCACACAGGTACGTTCCCTGTACGGTGCTCGAAGACCGTCACCGCGCCCTCTTCAAGTGAGCCTGCGCAAGCAAGCTCTTCCAGTAACTCCCTGATAAGGGCCGGTTCGATTCTATAGGGCGGGTCGAGAAAGAGCAACGAGAACGACGCGCCGGGCCTGGGCTTTCCGCCCAGACGAAACGCATCTCTGCTGACTGTGGCACACTGAGCACCCACTCCCAGCGTGGATATATTGCGTTCCAGCGCTGCCCGGGCGACGCGGTCGTTCTCCACGAAGGTCGCGCTCATCGCGCCGCGAGAGAGCGCTTCTAGGCCCAACGCCCCTGAGCCCGCGAACACGTCGAGCACATCTGCGTCGATAAGCGCGTCAAAACGGTGCGTCAGCGTGGAGAAGACGGCCTCCCGGACACGATCCGAGGTGGGGCGGGTGCCGGTTCCCTTCGGTGCGACAAGTGTCCGTCCACGGTGCGTTCCCGCGATGATCCTCATCCTGCACTCACCCATTCCCATCCTGCTCCGAAGACATGAGAGACCTCCCAGGCCAGCAGAGCGTTCAAATCAGAGCGGAGCTCCGGGTCTTGCGACACGATCGATTCTGCATCATGTCGCGACATCTCGATCAGCTCGCCGTCCGTGACGACGGACGCGAGCCGCAACGCGGGAAGTCCGCTTTGACGTGCTCCGAACAAGTCGCCCTCCCCCCGTTGCTTGAGGTCTTCCTCGGCAAGGGCGAATCCGTCGTTGGTGGAGACGATGGCTTGCATGCGCTTCCGGCCCTCAGCAGTGCGCGGGTCGGCAAAGAGCAGTACCTCGCCGGGGTGTTCTCCCCGGCCGACACGACCGCGGAGCTGGTGAAGCTGCGCCAGCCCGAAGCGCTCAGCGTCCTCCACGATCATCAGCGTGGCGTTGGGTACGTCGACGCCGACTTCTATGACGGTGGTGGCCACCAGGACGTCGACGGCGCCATCGCGGAACTCCTGCATGACGGAGAGTTTCTCGGCTGGACGCATCTGCCCCGTGAGCAGACCGACGCGAAGATCAGGGAACACCTCGGTTTGCAGCCTGATTGCCTCTGAGTTGGCGGCCTTGGCCTGCGCCTCGTCGGATTCATCCACCAGCGCACAGACCACGTAGGCCTGCCGACCACTGCTGATCGCGACCCTGACGCGGTCGTACGCGTCCGTTCGACCGGAACGGGGCACGAGCGAGGTCGAGACGTGGTCGGGCCCTCGCCCACCGGGACGGGTGCGCAGGTAGGTGATCTCAAGATCGCCATAGAGCGTGAGAGCGAGGCTGCGGGGTATAGGCGTGGCGGTCATGACCAGCAGATCGGGCGTCTCACCTTTGGACCGGAGCGCGAGGCGCTGAGAGACTCCGAAGCGATGCTGCTCGTCGACGATGGCAAGAGTCAGGCGACTGAACTGCACGTCCTCCTGGATGAGGGCATGCGTGCCGAACGCGACGGTGACGGTCCCGTCCATGAGCCCGGCCAGTATCGCCCTGCGCTCCGCAGCAGGAGTGGAGCCCGTGAGCAGACGCCACGATATCTGCATGTCGTCCAGAAGCGGTCCGACCTTGGATGCGTACTGGGTCGCGAGGACCTCGGTGGGCGCCATCATGGCCGCTTGCGTGCCCGAATCCGCAACAGCGGCCAGTGCGGCGGTGGCGACCGCGGTCTTGCCGGTCCCGACATCACCGAGCAGCATGCGGTTCATGGGCACAGATGAGCGCATGTCGAGAGTCACTTCCTCGACCGCACGAAGCTGATCGTCAGTGAGCGCAAAAGGCAGCGCTGATTCGAACCGGGAGGCGGCCGGACCGGTGACGGTGTGAGAGAAGCCGGGGCGCTCGCCCACTTCCCGGTGCCGACGCATCCTGAGTCCCAATTGCAGGATGAGGAGTTCCTCGTATGCGAGCCGTTTGCGCGCAGCTTCGGCCTCCTCGGCGCTCTGCGGGAAGTGTATCGATCGCAGCGAGTGGCTCAGAGACATCAGGCCGCGGTCGGACCGCAGCTGCGCCGGGAGCGGATCGGGCACCTTGCCGCCGATGCTCAGCGCCTCATCGACCAGTCGCCGCATCCAGTTGGTCGACAGCCCGTCAGTGGCGCGATGGACAGGAAGGATGCGCCCGAGCGACTCAGGGCCGTTGTCCTCGCCAAGCCGTTCTACGAACGGCGAACGCATCTGCTTGAGGCCGTACTCGAACTCCACCCTGCCGGCGAACGCAAGGCGCTCGCCTATGCGGAAGCGCTGGCCCATGTACGGCTGGTTGAACCAGACGCCGATGATCGCTGCGGTCTCGTCCACCAGAGCTATCTCGGTGATGCTCAGGCGCGGTCGCGGATGCTTGACCTTAATGTCATGGACGACTCCGGTGACGGTCGCCTCGGTCCCGGGCTTGACCGCAGAGACCGGCGCCGTGGTCGACAGATCGAGATACCTGAAGGGGTAGTGCCGTACCAGGTCTTCGACGGTGCGAATGTCGAGACGCTCCAGCGCTTCAGCCTTGCGCGCATCGACGAAGCGCACCTCCGAGACAGGAAGCGCCCAGCGTTCTATAGCGTTCGATCGTGCGTCGCCGTCGTGCACGCGCGACGCTCCCCTCAGCCGATCGGGTAGTAGCCGATGCCTATGGCTCGCGGTCCACCGTATGAGCCGATGACGGCGCCAAGCTCGTGGACGCCCTCTACCTCGTAGTCTGCGCCAGCGGCGTCAAGCGCCTGCCTGAGCGCCTCGACAAGGTCTGGCGAGAGCGAGTGCAGGAGTGCGACCCGGACGCGGCCATCAGCGGAGTCCTGCGCGACCTGTTCGGCGATGAGCTGGAGGGCCTTCTTCGTCCCCTTTGCGTTCTTGAAGGGCTCGATCGTGCCTTCCTCGTTGAAGGTCAGGACCGGCTTGATGTTGAGAAGGCTCGCCGCGAGTCCTTTGGCCTTGCCGGCGCGGCCACCCTTGACGAGATACTCGAGCGTATCAAGGGCGAACAGTAGACGGTCTGTGTCGGCAACCTTTCGTGCAGCCGCCTCGACGGCAGCTCCGTCTCCGCCAGCATCGCGCGCTGCCAGCGCCGCTCCTATGCAGAGGGCCACCGCAGCTGAAACCGTGCATGTGTCCACCACGCGAACGGGAACAGGTGATGACGCCGATGCGAGAACCGCTGACTCGTGAGTGCCGGAAAGCGCGGCCGTGAGGTGGATCGACACGATCTCCTCGCAGCCCGCATCCGCAAGCGACTGATAGACGGCCAGGAAGTCAGCCGGCGAAGGCTGGGACGTCTTGGGGAGCGCGGGTGCGTCCTTGAGCAGGGCGTAGAATGATTCGGGCGTGAGGTCGATCCAGTCAAGATAGGTCGTATCGCCGAACAGGACCTTGAGTGGAACCATCACGATGTCGTTCTCGGCGAGCCACTGGGGCCCCATGTCGCACGTGCTGTCGCAGACGATCCCTACTTTGTGCATTTAGGACTCTCCGTTCAATCCGGGGCCCGGCGTCACTCGGCTGCGAGCACCACCGGGTAGAGCGGCTGTCCACCTTTGTGAGTCTCGATCTCCAGATCAGGATGTGCGTCTTCAACTGCAGCCGTGATACGGCCGAGTTCATCGTCGGTGAGGTCCTCGCCGGCAAGTATCGTGAGCGTCTCGGCATCCTCGGCGATCACGCCCACGAGCTGCACAGCGACATCCACGATATCGTCTCCGACGATCTCTATCTCATGGTTGCTGATGCCGATGACCTGGCCGGCCTTGATGGGGCCGGACTTGGCCTTTGAGTCTTTGATGGCTGTGGTGACTTCACCAGTGGTCACGTAAGAAGCCGCCTCGGTCATCGCCTTGACCGCGTCTTCTACAGACGCGGTGGCATCGAAACCAAGGAGGGCGGCAAAGGCCTCAGGCACGGATGTGGTGGGCACCACGTAGACCGCACGATCGGCAACGGCAGGGACCTGCTGCGCTGCCATCACGATGTTCTTGTTGTTGGGGAGGATGATGACGCTCTGGGCGTTGACTTGCTCTACCGCCTCGAGCAACTCGGCCGTGGACGGGTTCATCGTCTGACCGCCGCTCACGACTTGATCGACTCCCAGGCTCTTCAGGATGTCGGCCATCCCTGAACCGGCCGCCACGGCCACAAAGCCGATAGGCTTGGGAGGCTCAGTGTTCTCCTTCAGCCCCTTGCTGCGTTCGGCGGTCTGGCGGCGCATGTTGTGGATGTGGACCTCGCCCACTTCACCCAGTGACGTAGCCCAGGCGATGACGCTACCGGGGTCATCGGTGTGCACGTGGATCTTGTAGACCTCGCTGTCACCGACGACAAGCTGCGAACCGCCCTTCTGGGCGACCCAGTCCTCAAGGAACGTAAGCTCGGCGTCTGCTCCGAAGAGAAGGAACTCGGTGCAGTAGAGGTACTCCTCGTCATCCCAGTCGTCCACTACCTCGACTCTCACCGATTCAGTGGTCAGAGTCAGGTCGCGCGCTTTGAACTCGTGACCCTCCATGGCCGCCACGAACCCTTCTGCGAGAACGGCAAGACCGAATCCACCGGCATCCACTACACCATTCTCCTTGAGCACGGGTAGCAGGTCGGGACCTCGACGGACCGATTCGTAGGCTGCCTGGACTATCGACTCGAGAAGCTCGTCTAGCGAGGATCCCGCCTCGACTCCCGTGCGGGCGACCTTTGCGGTGTCTTTGAGGACGGTGAGCATGGTGCCTTCGACCGGCTTGCGCACCGCCTGGAAAGCGACTGTCGTCGAGCGATCGAGCGCATCGGCTATCACGTGGGGGGTGAGCTCCGCTGAACTGCCGACGACCTCGCACAGGCCACGCAGTATCTGACTGAGGATGACGCCCGAGTTGCCGCGAGCCCCCATCAGCGAACCGTGCTGTATGGCCTTACCCACCTCGGCGAGACCGGCATCAGGACCCAGGTCGCCAAGATCGGCGATCACTGCATCCATGGTGAGAGACATATTCGTGCCAGTATCGCCGTCGGGCACTGGGAAGACGTTGAGCTTGTTTATCTCGTCTTTGTGGGCCTTCAGCGCGTCAGCGGCGGCGGCGACCAGTTGTACTGCCGTCGCACGGCGGGCTTGATCTGTCATCAGCGACTCCAGGTTATGGCTTGCGGACCTTGATGCCCTGTACGTGGACATTGACGGCGTTCACCTGGACATCGGCGTCATGGGTGAGCGCGTACTTGACTCGGTCGACCAGGTTACGGGATACCTCTGCGAGATTGGTGCCGTGCTCGACGACGATGTAGAGGTCGGTTCGGACGTGAGCATCGTCATCGTTCGTGATCACGACACCCTTGCGCAGCTTGTCACGTGAAAGCAGCTGCGCGACGCCGTCTCGCAAGGACGGACTCGCCATGCCGACCACTCCATAGCACTCGAGCGCGACGAACCCTGCGATGTCCGCAAGGACGTCGTTCGCGATCGTGATCGTGCCCTGTATCGTCTCGGTCATGTCGGTGCCTTCCTTCGCGCATTTGATTCGAACAAGTATAGCTGAAAGATCGCGGTATGATGCCAGTGCTCTTGGTTTGACACGCCGCTTGTCGGTGTTGGTTCTCGCATGTTAGTATATGTGCGTTTTTCGTCTATGAGCGCTCAGCGCGCTTTGAACTGTGGAGGAGTCGGTAGAGATGTCGCAGGTTTGCAGCGTGTGTGGGAAGCATCCCAGCGCGGGTCGCAACGTCAGCCACTCGCACCGCGTCACCAATCGTATGTTCCACCCGAACATCCAGAAGGTGTCAGTCGTGGTCGAGGGTACGACGAAGAAGATGAATGTGTGCACGAAGTGCATGAAGGCCGGCAAGGTTCAGCGCGGCTAGTACGCGTTCACGATTTCGGTTCTTGTGGGACCCGGTTCGACTGCTCGCCCAGGACCTCTATGAAGATGTCCACCACGGCGGGGTCGAATTGGGTCCCTGCTTTGTCCCCCAGCTCCGATAGGGCTTCACCGGCCGTCATCGCAGCCCGATACGGGCGATCCGACGTCATGGCGACGAACGCGTCCGCCACAGCGAGGATCCTTGCGCCTAGCGGGATCGACTCGCCTGCAAGTCCGCCTACGTACCCGTGCCCGTCGAACCACTCATGGTGGTGATACACGATCGGCGCGACATTGCGTAGCGCGGGAGCTTGTTCAAGTATCTCCATGGCGACCTGCGGGTGCATCTTGAGCAAAGCCTGCTCGACCGTTGATAGCGGTCTGCTCTCGTTTCTGACTGACTCCCCCACGATCTCCATGCCGATGTCGTGGAGCAGAGCGGCTATCCGTAGGGCCTCTTGCTGATCATCCTCTAGTCCGAATGCGGCACCCATCGCCACCGTGTATTCGACAACGCGGTCCGTCCCCCCACTGGCGTACGGGTCTTTTGTCTCCAGGGCCAGGCTCAACGCTCTCAGCGTCTCGAAGTACAGGTCACGCGATGCGTCGACTGCCCGGGCGTTTCTGAGGGCGACCGCCGACTGCTTTCCCAGGGTCTCAAGCGCATGCAGATGCGAGTCGGTGAATCGTGCCGGGAAAGAACGGCTACCCACATTGATGACGCCGAGGATCCCGTCGTCATCGCCGAGAGGAACAGACACCGCTGACCTCACACCATGTCGACGACCGGGTCGTTGCCGCGCCGGGAGGTCCTCTATCAGAAGCGGCTGTCCGGTCGCGAGCACCCAACCGGCGATCCCCTCTCCGGCAGGAATCACGGTTCGCTCCACGACCTCGGCCGGCAGACCGAACGAGCTCTCTATGACGAGGGCTTTGCGCGCCTCATCGAAGAGCATGATGCTTGCCGTTGCTGCATCGCAGAGCCTGACCGCACGCTCCATGGTGGCTTCGATGACCTCTTTGGGGTCAAGCACCCTGCTCAGATCGCGTGCGACCTCCACCAGGTTCTTGGCGATCTCCATCTCCGAGCGCGCTATGTGGATGGCCAGAGCGCCTGCCAAAGCGCCGCGGATAGGCGCTGTCGATCGTGCCAGAAGCTCGCCGTCGGGCTGCTCGTCGGACTCGATATCGACAGCTGCGACCCCCATGCTGTCGCCCGCGTCCAGCGGCATCGCATAGCGCCAGACGAGCCTCTCCTGGTCCATCGTGCGGATCCGGGCAAGCTGTTCAAGCACCGCGTGGTTCTCTCGGACGGCTTGTCCGAGGATGGGGTCATCCAGAGTCACAGGCTGAGAAGACGGAGCCATGGGCCCTGCGGATTGGACCAGCCTCAGCGTTCCGCTTGACGGGTCCTCCATCCATAGATGAGCAGCGACTGCGCGGCCCTTGCCGGTGCACGCGTCCATCAGCGAGCGCACCACGACGTCCAGTTCGAGCGTGGGCGGGACACGCGGCGGCTCGTACACGGGCGCCGGGGGGTCGTAGATGAGCGGATGGACGATCGGCGGTGCGACGGGCTTGGCGGAACGTGCGACAAGCCAGATGATCACGCACGCGACAAAGCCCGCGGACAGCGCGGCGACGGCTGAACGCGTGATACCGCTTATGAGCGCGACGAGCACCAGTGCGATCGCCCCCAAGACGATCGCACCATTGGACCGATGTCCTGTGCTGCTGTCAGTCTGCTGCGACATATACTGCAACCATCCCCCGATATGAGCGCGGGCTAGCCCGCCTTCTGCCAGTATCGGCAGTTACACCCCGGGACTGGAGTGCGTACCTCAAGGAATGTGCCCTACAAGTCGCCTGAAGCCACCACCAGCAAGGTGCCGGAGCCCACACGGACCGTGGAGCTGTCGCCGGTCGTCACGTTGCTGATGCCACGTGACGACAGCGGGTCGAGCGTCGCGTCGGCAAGCGGATACATGAAGCCGTCGAGGGTGACCCCGCTCGCCTCCCCTATCGCGATCACCGAGACCGTGGTGCCGGCCGGCAGTGTCAACGCGAGGCATCCATCGTCCGTCGATGTGACCGCCCAGGCCGTAAGATGCGGTTCACGGACGGTCGGGTGGAGATCGGCGTTCGCCGCCACGGTCCCGAGCGCTGCGAGCGTATGGTCCAGACGTGCGCTCGTGCATGCCGAGAACACCAGCCTTGTAGCGCCGGCTTCACGTGCAGCCGCGACCGCGAGGTCGAGGTCGCTCTCGTCTTTCTCGGCGGGGAACCTGAGGACACGCACGCCGGCGCCGCGCAGGCGCTTCTCGGCGCCCGGACGCGCGGAGTCGAAGTCGCCCACCGCTATGTCGGGCACGACACCGGCCGAGATGCACCACTCGCCTGCGGCATCCGCAGCGACCACGAGCTGGCACTCCTTGGCGAGCCCGGCAATGAGCGCTTCGGAGCCGGCCACTGGCGCGGCACCGACGATCATGGCGATCATGACGCGAGGATCTCCTTGCGAACGGGTACCACGCGGGACAGCACGGGCACGATGGCTATGGCTGCGGCAGCACATGCTACAGCCGAGACGAGCACAAAGGAGTTGTACCCAGCCGAGTAGAGCACTACCGGCTGTCCGGCAGGCGCGTACTCGCCGAAGAAGACAGCGCCTGAGACGACGTGGGCGGCGTAGCGGGCGATCGCGCCCAGTGCCGTGCCCCCTGCGATGAGCGCGACGGTGCGCCCTGATCGGCCGACGGAAGAGCGCAGCTGAGAGGCTGTGACGCCCGCCAGACCGACAACGGCGTAAGCCAGCGGATAGTCGAGAATGTACTGTACCCAATGGACCACGAACGGGTTGAGCTGCGCATCCAGGACTCCGTACAGGGCCCCGGCCAACAACCCGGGCAAGATACCGCGTCTGAATGACAGGACGAGTAGCGGGAGCATGGCCAGCGAGATCTCTCCGCCCTGCGGCATCTGCCAGACCTTCATCATTCCCAGCACAACGGCCAGTGCGATGCTGAGGCCTATCTCGGCGATCAAGCGGACACGTTCACTTCTGGTGGTGAGGCTGTTCTTGGACACTTGCCACTCCATTCTCACGGCCGCGGGATGCGGCGTGGGAGGAGTGAGGACTTGAGAGAGAACCCAAGAAGAAGGCTCCCGCCGTCTTGCTGCTCCGCATTACCGGTGCAGTCTTTCGGTCGCGGCACGTGGCCGCCTCTCAGCCGCTCACGCAGCTCCCGATACGGGTGATCGATACGGGCATAATCCTCGCATGCGAGGCCCGTGCGTGCAACCGTTATTCCATCGCCTTCAGATACGGATACGGATTGACGGCTGATCCGCCATTGGGATGGATCTCAAAATGGCAGTGCGGAGCACTTGCGGACGCATTGCCGGTGCTTCCCACGTAGCCGATGACCTCTCCTGCGCTGACGCGTCCGGATGTCTTCGCATAGCCGTTGAGATGCGCGTAGTAGAAGGCCCATCCGTTGTCGGCGGTCAGCCAGATCGTCAGGCCTCCAAGCGTGTTGGACTTGCTGCGGATCGTGCCGGACATGACGGCTACCAGCGGGGTCCCATGGCTGGCCATGATGTCGGTTCCCTGGTGACTGCGACCCCCGGACCTGGCAGCACCCCACGTGTCGGTATAGGTGTAGGCGCCCTTGACGGGGAACACCATGCCGTTGGCGCCGGGCTTGGCAGATGCGGGCTGGTTGGCCGCTTTGCGAGCGGCGTCCAGCTTCGCTTGCAAGGCGTCGTAGTCGGCCTGGATGTCGGCGAGCTTGTCTTGAAGCGCGTCCGACTTCTTCTTCAGCTTCGCCGCTTCGTCCGCCTGGGTCTCCTGGAGTTCAAGGACCTGGGAGCGTTTCTCATTGATCTCGGCTTGAAGGGTCTTCACCTGCGAGACGGTCTCGGCATCCTGCAGGCCCAGTCGCTGGACGTACTCGAGCCTCGTCAGCATGTCGTCGAGGGTCTCTGACGAGAAGAGCAGCATCAGATAGTCGACGCCGCCTGAGCGATACATCTCCACCGCACGTTCTGACAGGCTCGCGGACGCGACCGCCAGTTCCTCTTTGAGCAGCGCGAGCTCCTTGTCGCTCTGTGCGATCGAGGCGTTGGTCTTGTCAAGGACCCAGTAGGCCTCCGAGTACGCGTCGCCGGCTTTCTCGGCCTGCGACCTTACGTCTGCAAGCTGCTCTTCAAGCTGCTCTATCTCAGACTTGGCCCCCAGTGCGACACCCGGCGTGAGCAGGGAGATCGTCATGAGCACTGTCAGCGCCGCAGTCAGTTTTCCAAAACGCATAGGTAACTCCACTTGTCCGCTTCAGGGACGCTGTCGCCAGTCTACATGAATCATCTGGGTGCCCAGAGGTCGCCTATCGACTTGTATATGGCTCTTGAGACGGCGTCCGCCCAATCCGGGTCTTGGAACCGGACCGCATCGTCCGGATCATCCGGATCGCCCACATACACCCGCATACCAGGAGCAAGGAGCTTGCCGAGTACCGGATCGCTGCCGCTCTGATAGGCGTTCACGCTTTGCCCGGGCAATCTCACAGCGGACGTGAATCCCTTCCCTAGCGCGAGAGAACGCTCACTGATGGAGGGATCTGACGACTGCAAGACGATAGCCGTGATCCCGGCCTCGCGGGTGGTGGAGAATGCGATCCCGACGGCGACGTCGGGTGCCGGTGAAGCGATGGCGCTGGCTCTGACCGGGTCAGGGACGACCCCTTCCGTGGTTGAGCGGGACACCGTCACGGTGGCGCCAGAGGCTTCAAGCAGGGACCTGAGCCGTCGGGCGATGTCCATGCTCACATCCCCGGTGACACCCTCGACCCCGACCGGGTCCAGCGCAACGGTGACATCATGAAGGTCATACGGCAGCAGCGAGTCGACCACGTCCCCGCCGGTCGCGACAGAGAGTCGCACCGACGTTCCCGTACGGACATCGGCTCCGGCAGCCGGGAAGGACGCAAGGACCGTGCCCGCCTCCGCCTCGGACACGACATCCTGGACTGACGAACCAAGCCCCAGATCCCGCAATCTGTCCTTGGCGGTCTGTAGCGGAAGACCTATCAGGTCCGGCATGATGAGATCCTCGGTGCCCGCCGAGAGTACCACCTGCACAACGGTGCCCCGTTCCACACGCTCACCGGCTGCCGGCTGCTGAGAGAGAACGGAGCCTTCAGGGACTTCGGCAGAGAACTGCCTTCCTGACACCTCGTAGGAGAGTCCGGACAGGCTCAGATTCTCACGAGCTGTGGAATCGGGACGTCCGGTGACGTCAGGCGTCGAGATGAGGGTGGAGACATAGTTGGCGCGCACGAGCAGCGCGCCGCCCGATACCACCAACACGAGCGCGGCTATCGAGGGAAGCAGCCATACAGCGACGAGACGTTTTCTGCGTGGCCTGTCTGTCATGTAGGCGAGTATACCAATTGGGCGTCCTTGCAGAAGCGCTTGAGGCCGTTGTATTCTGCACCTTCCCGCACCTTATGGTGCGAGGGTCTTTTGCTGCTGTTCGAGAAAGGACGCTCTTATGCCCGCGTATGACTTCCGCTGCACCGTCTGTGACACGACGTTTGAGATCGTGCGTAAGTTCTCGGACTCCTCAGACGTGCTCTGTCCTGAGTGCGGCGGACAGACCAAGCGGGTGTTCACGCCGGTAGGTGTGCACTTCAAGGGCAGCGGCTTTTACAACACCGACTCGCGACGGGCTGCGGCTACACCGGCGACCAGCGGTGTCGCAGAAAAGAAGGAACCGGCCACAGCGGCCGGCTCCTGTCCTTCGTCTGGTGGCGAATCCGCATGTGTCGGATGCCCTGCAGCTGAGTAGTCAGTCCATTCGGACCCAGAACTTCTCGTTGCCCGTGCGATAGACCGTCTCGATGAAACGCACGGTGCCGGTCTTATTGTCCATCGCCAGCGAATGAGTCCGCGCGCCCTGACCGAAGTACTTCACGCCGCGCAGGAGCTCGCCGTCGGTGACGCCGGTTGCGATGAACGCAGCCTCATCGGTGTTGACCAGACAATCCATCGTAAGAACGTCGTCGATGTCGCAATCAGCCATCTTCTCGGCACGTGCCCGCTCTTCATCGCTGCGGAACTGGAACCGTCCCATGAATGTCCCGCCGATGCACTTCATCGCAGTGGCCGCCAGGACACCCTCAGGCGCGCCTCCTGCTCCCATGTAGAGGTGGATGCCTGTGCCTTCGATGGCGGTGGCTACGGCGCCGAACACGTCGCCGTCAGATATCAGGCGTATCCTGGCGCCGCTTTCCCGGACTTCTTTGATGAGATCGTTGTGTCGGTCGCGCTCCAGGATGCACACGACGATGTCCTCGACGGGACGCTTGAGTGCCTTGGCCACGTTGACGACGTTCTCGGTGGGAGTGGCATCGATGTGGACAGCGCCGTTGGCGGCAGGACCGGCAGCGACCTTCCACATGTAGGTATCGGGCGCGTTGAGAAGCGTTCCTTTGGGACCGAACGCGAGCACGGCGAGCGAGTTGGGCTGCCCGTAGGCGGTGAGGTTGGTGCCCTCGAGCGGATCCACGGCGATGTCGATCTCCTCGCCGCCGCCACCGACCTTCTCGCCGATGTAGAGCATCGGAGCTTCATCTCGCTCGCCCTCACCGATGACGATCTCACCGGAGATATCCAAGATGTCGAACGCCTGACGCATAGCCTCGACCGCCGCAAGATCTGCAGCGTCCTTGTTTCCCTTGCCCATCCAACGACCTGCGGCCAGAGCGGCAGCCTCGGTCACCTCGAGCATCTCTACGATACGGGTGTTGCGCATCGGATGTCCTCCTTCATACGAAGCGATTCGGTTCTATGCACGTGTTCGCGCAAGTGCAGCCACGAAGTGCCCGTCTGCGCCGCCGGATTCCGGCCACGAACAGAACATACCCTCGGTGGTGATGAAGCGTTGCCAGTCTTCTGGCACTGCATCGTGCAGTGGTTTGACCTCGAACCCGTCTCCCCTGTCGCCGGCAAGAAACGCCGAGACGACACCTTGGTTCTCCGCGCGGGTGACCGTGCACGTAGAGTACACCACAACTCCTCCCGGACGAACAGCGCGTGACGCCGCATCAAGCAGGGACGACTGCAGGCTCACAAGGCGTTCTATGTCCTCGGGAACCAGGCGCCAGCGCTTCTCCGGGTGCCTGCGCAAGGTGCCCAGTCCCGAACAAGGGGCATCCACCAGTACTATGTCGAACCCGTCACCAAGCGCCTCCAGCGCTGCGGCGTCGGTAGCGTCCAGCACTTCCGTCCTGGCCGAAGGGATACCCAAAGATTCCATCGTGACCGCCAGTGTGTCGAGCTTGAACCCGTGGATGTCCACGGCAGTGACTTCCGCGGGCCCGCCTTGACCGAGCGCGATACCCTGCAAGACCGCCGTCTTGGTCCCCCTGCCGGCCCCGACATCGAGGATCTTCGAGCCGGGCTTCGGGGCGCACGCAATGGGAGCCACCTGCGCAGCCGCGTCGGTGACGACGACCAGCCCCCGTTCCAGCGCCTGTCCATGGACAGCCTCGCGGGCGCCATCACAACGGATACACGCCTGATCCGGTGGGCTGGACTGAGGCATGGCGCCGTCGTCAGCCAGAAGATCGAACGCCTCCTCGACAGTGGCACGATACGGATTGACGCGAACGAACATGGGCGGCGCTTCAAGTCCTGACATGAGAGCGGCGGTTGCCGCATCAAGGCCGAGATCGTCGATGAACCGGTCCACCAGCCACCGTGGCGAGGCCGAGGCACGGGCCAGCGCATCGCGGTCTTTGGACGGATCTCCCCACGGGAACGTATCGGCCCTCTCGGCGACTCGTCGCAAGACAGCGTTCGCGAATCCGGATGCTGCGGGACGCACCGTCC
Source organism: Coriobacteriia bacterium (assembly GCA_041595875.1). Taxonomy (GTDB): domain Bacteria; phylum Actinomycetota; class Coriobacteriia; order Anaerosomatales; family Anaerosomataceae; genus UBA2279. The sequence goes on along the minus strand of JBFHJN010000004.1, from coordinate 14,877 downwards.
GGACAGCGTCCACCCCTTGATGGACCGCCGCACGCGCGGGAGTCCTCAGGAAGAGGATCTCGTAGATGGACATCCGTAGCGAGTCCCTGACGCGCGGCTCTACCGCGCCGGGGCGTTTGGCGAACTCGTTGATGATGTCGTCGAGCATCCCTTCGGCCGTGATGACCCCGTAGACCAGACGTGAGGCGAATGCCGCGTCCTCACGGGAGAGCTTCGATGCACTGACGGCAGCGTCCACGACAGGGCGCGAGAACGCTCCACGCCTCCTGATGTCGGACAGGATCCCGATTGCTGCGTGACGCGAGGGGGAGACTCTCATGATGTCGCCTTCCATTTGCACGGTTGGGGCAGTCTCGCGCCGCATACCCATGCGCCGCCATCCATGTCACTCTTCCCTGCAGGGCGGATACGGTCCAGACGCAGCGCGCCGTCCGCAAGACCGATAAGGAGACCGTCCGGTGAAGCGTTCACCTCGCCGCGGTTGAGGCTTTTCTGAGAATCGCTCGCGTGCACGACCGTCACCATGACCTCGCCGATAAGAAGGCGCGATGGTGCCTGCCTTGTGGAGGCGCGCACCCGGCGAAGAGCATCTTCAACCGACAGATCCGGGTGCAGGGCGACATCGTCACGTGAGATCTTGGGAGCGTAGGTGGATGCCGAGTCGTCCTGAGCGACCCATTCGACACTCCCGCCGGCGACCTGCTCCAGCACCTCCAGCAGAGCCTCGGCGCCCTGCTCGGCAAGAAGGTCGGTCAGCTGCTCGACGCTCATGTGACCGCCTTGCAGGCTACGCTGCATCGCGTATGGTCCGGTGTCGAGCCCTTCCTCCATCCGCATGATACTGACGCCGAGGAGCTCGTCGCCGTCCAGGACCGCGCGATGGACAGGCGCGGCGCCGCGGTGGCGCGGCAACAGCGAGGCATGGACGTTTATGCAACCGAATCGAGGAATGGACAGCACGTCTTTGGGCAGGATCATGCCGTATGCCGCCACACAGATGACGTCAGGTGCGAGCTCGACAAGGCGCTCCACCTCGACTGCGTCACGCAATGAACCCGGCTGATACACGGGGATGCCGAGCTTGGTGGCCACGACCTTCACGGGCGGGGCGACAAGGGCGTTGCCACGCCTGGAAACAGCGTCGGGTCGGGTGTAGACCGCGCTGACATCATGATGTGCAGCCAGCAGCCTCAGGCTGGGAACAGCGAAATCGGGCGTGCCCATGAAGACGACGTTCATGCGCCCCCCTTTGAGAACCGTCACCCTATCTGCAGTGGCTCGTTTGCGGCGTTGTACGCCTTGATCGCGCCCTTTCGCTCCTCGGCGTCAAGCCGGTCGAGGATGATCGTGCCGTCGAGGTGGTCGGTCTCGTGCTGCAAGACACGCGCAAGGAACTCATCGGCCCGAAGCGTGACATCCTTGCCATCGAGGGTGGTGCCGGTACAGACCACTGAACATGCCCGTTTGACGGGGACCGAGATGCCGGGGACAGAAAGACAGCCCTCTTCATCGACTTCCGTCTCCTCGGACCTCTCAACGATCACCGGGTTGCACAAAGCCGATAGCTGGTCGTCCACATCGAAGATGATCACGCGCTTGGACACGCCGATCTGTGGCGCCGCAAGGCCGACACCCGCATTCTCGTACATGGCCTCGGCCATCTTGCGGACGAGTGGGCGCAGGTCTTTGTCGCTTGCTACGTCTACTTCAGCGGCTCTTTGCTTAAGAACCGGATTTGGATGGGTCAAGATATCCATGTTCTAACGACTCCCGATCGTTTGTCTTCACTGCCGACATGCAGCAATAAGCTTGCCGCATGTGTTGTCCATTCTACAACGCATAGCCAAGCCCTGTCAGACGAGGTCCATGGGATCCACGTCGGTCGTCAGGATCACATCGTCAGGGAGCTTGACCGTGTCCAGCGCTGCAGCAAGCACCGCCGCTACCTGCGCGCCCGGGGGCGCCTTGAGTAGAGCGTGCCACCGATGACGACCTTTGAGGCGTGCAAGGGGTGCCGGCGCGGGCCCCAGAACGGTCCACCCGTCAGGGATGCGGGACTGTAGCGCTTCAGTCACCAGAGACGCCGCCTGCGTGGCCGCAGAGAGGTCGCCTGACGTGACCACGACGTTGACCAGGCGCCCGAACGGCGGGTATCGGAGGGCGGTTCGAGCAGACCGTTCCTCGGCGTACACGATCTTAGCGTCGCGACGTGATACCGCGATCACGGCCGGATGATCCGGCCAGTATGTCTGGATGAACACCTGGCCCGGCCTGTTGCCACGACCCGCCCGGCCCGCCACCTGCTCCAGTAGCTGGAACGTCCGTTCCGTGGCACGGAAGTCCGGGACATGCATCGTCGTGTCGGCGTTGATGACACCGACCAGTGTGACCTCCGGGTAGTCCAGTCCTTTGGCGACCATCTGCGTGCCGAGCAAGATGCCGCTCTCCAGTGACTCGAACTCCATCAGCGCGCGCTCGTGTCCACCCTTGCCGGATGTGGTGTCCGCGTCCATTCGCACGACAGGCACGCCGGGAAACTCTTGCCGCAGCTCGTCTTCGACACGCTGGGTCCCAGCCCCGAAGCGTCGAAGGAAGGGGCTGGAGCAGCGGGGGCATACCTTGGGTACGGGAGCCTTGGCCCCGCAATGATGACACGCGAGGGTGTCGCCCTGTTCGTGGTACGTGAACGATACTGCGCACGAGTCGCACTGCGGTACGAAGCCGCATTCGCGACACAGCAGGAATGACGCGTAGCCGCGCCGGTTCAAGAACAGGACCGCCTTGTCCCCCGCCTCCATCGTCGCATGCAGTCCTGCCAACAGCGGCCTGGAGAACATCGAGCGATGACCGTCTGAGAACTCCGCCCCCATGTCCACGACGTGTATCGCAGGTGGAGTGCCCCCACCCACCCGCTCAGACAGTTCCACTCGCCGATACGTGCCTTGCTCTGCAGCGATCTGCGATTCCATGCTCGGTGTGGCCGAGCCCAGCACGAGCGTGGCTCCGCGCGACGCGCACAGACGCGCCGCGACGTCCCGCGTGTGATATCGCGGCGTGCTGGATTGTTTGTAGGACGATTCGTGCTCCTCGTCGATCACCACGAGGTGGATATCGGGCAATGGAGCGAAGAGCGCGGAGCGCGCGCCGACGACCACATCGACCTCACCGGCCAACGCCATCCTCCACTGGTCGTACCGTTCTCCGTCGGAGAGTCGGCTGTGCAACACCGCGACCCGGTCGCCGAAGCGCGACCGGAAGCGACCCACCGTCTGAGGAGTCAGCGATATCTCAGGTACGAGCACGATGGCACGCCCGCCGGCCGAAAGCGCCTCCTCTATGGCACGGAGATAGACCTCCGTCTTGCCTGAACCTGTGACTCCGTCAAGCAAGACCACGCCGCCGCCGGATTCCCTGGATTCTTGCAGGGCAGTGAGCGCCAGGCGCTGACCTTCCGAGAGGCGATCGTGCCTGGGTGCAGCCTGGGATCGGGTTTGCGGGAGCCTTAGACGCTCACGTCTGGTCAACTCCACGACACCAAGGTCTGAGAGGCGCTTCAAGGCGGGATCGATGGTTCCCAACTCCGCACGAAGCTCCGCTGTTGAGACCGGCCCGTTGGCCAGCGCGGCCATGATAGCGCGCTGCATGGACGCGTTCTTCGCGGGGACATGATCTGCAGCGTTGGAAGCGAGCGTGGCGAACCGCTCGCTTACAGCCGACATCTTCGGCGGCTCCAGGCGGTAGGTCCGCTTCAGTACGCCTGCGCTCAGCAGCCTCGCGGCAAGACGACGCTCCGTAGATCCCGGACGCCCGAGTTCCGAGTCGGTGAGACCCCTCTCACGCGCCGCCAGGTCGAACAGCTTCGCCCCGGGGCCATCAGGACGCTCCCCGCAGGCGGTATACCCGCGGACGAGCCGTGGCGAACCACCGGGTGGCAGGAACAGCCGCAGGGACTCGCTCAGCGGCGCCAGGTACTCCTCGGCGATCCAGAGTGCGAGATCGATGGCGTCGGCGTCGAACAGCCGCGCGCCTAAGACGCTGTCGAGCGGCCGCACCTCGCTGACACTCGTCTCATGGCCGAGCGCCACGACATAGCCCACAGCCATGGTAGTGCCGAACGGGACGAGCACCGGGACCCCCACCTCGACCTGACTCACGAGCGAGTCCGGTATCGCATAGTCGAAGGGCTCACTGAGAGCGCGCGTCGGCAGATCGACAACGATGCGGGCGAACATGGATGAGGATGAAGGTTTCATCTCTACAGCATAGCGAAGGCCGCTGACATAGTGGTCAGCGGCCTTCGGCAGTTTCAGCTGTTGTTACTCGACGGCTGCGAGCAGCTGGTCTACGCGGTCGGTGCGCTCCCATGTGAAGTCCGCGTCATCGCGACCGAAGTGACCATAGGCAGCGGTCTTGCGATAGATCGGTCGACGCAGGTCGAGGTCGCGGATGATGGCGCCAGGACGCAGGTCGAAGACCTGACCGATCGCCTTCTCGATCTTCTCGATCGCCACCTTCTCCGTGCCGAAGGTCTCCACCAGCACTGACAGAGGGTGAGCTACGCCGATAGCGTACGCAAGCTGGATCTCACAGCGGTCAGCAAGCCCCGCTGCGACCACGTTCTTGGCCACCCAACGAGCGGCATATGCGGCGGAACGGTCTACCTTGGTGCAGTCCTTGCCCGAGAAGGCGCCGCCACCGTGTCGACCCATGCCTCCATAGGTGTCCACGATGATCTTGCGTCCGGTCAGGCCGGAGTCTCCCATAGGACCACCGATGACGAAGCGGCCAGTCGGGTTGACGTATATCTCGGCGCCTTTCCACTCGATGTCTTCTGCCGAGAGGACCGGTTCGATGATGTGCTCCATGAAGTCGGGACGCATGAGGTTCTCGATATCCACACCGTCGGCGTGCTGGCACGAGATGAGGATCTTCTCAACCGCCACGGGCTTGCCGTCGGTGTACCGAACGGTGACCTGGGTCTTGCCGTCGGGACGCAGATAGTCAAGGACGTCCGCTTTACGCACGGCTGTGAGACGCTCCGCAAGGCGGTGAGCGAGATAGATGGGCATCGGCATGAGCTGGGTCGTCTCATTGCAGGCGTAGCCGAACATCATCCCCTGGTCGCCGGCGCCAACGAGGTCTATCGGGTCCGACTTTCCGTGCTTGGTCTCGTATGCTTCGTCAACGCCCATCGCTATGTCGGCGCTCTGCTCGTGGATCGCGGTGAGGACGCCGCAGGTCTCGTAGTCGAATCCGAACTTGGCACGGGTGTAGCCGATGTCTTTGACCGTGTCGCGCACGATCTGGGCGATATCGACGTATGCACGCGTGCGGATCTCGCCGGCCACTACGATCAGACCTGTCGTGGTCATGGTCTCGCAGGCAACGCGGACGTTCTCGAGCGATGCCTTGACGCCCGAGTCGGTGACGTATCCTTCGGACTCGAGAACCGCCTCGCGGGCGAGGATCGCGTCCAAGATCGCGTCGGATATCTGGTCACACATCTTGTCGGGGTGTCCTTCGGTGACTGATTCCGAGGTGAAGAGGAAGTCTCGTTCGAACATATAGCCTCCAAACTGTCGCGCCCGGTAGCGCCGGGCTTCGCCGTTATCATCTCCGGACAAGAGAAAATGCCCCTGTCCGGACGGACGAGGGACATACATACGGCGAGTGAGGCCGACGATATTCCCTCATCTGCCAGGCCATCGATCGCCTGCCGCAATGTGGCACCGTGCGTCGCTTTCACGTCGGTTGCCGGGGTGTCGTCGGGTGCGGTCCCTCGACCCTCTGCAGTGCTCGTGCACTGCCTCTTGATGAGTGAACGCAGCTTACCATGCGGGGTGCGGGTCTACAAGAGGACCGAAGGGAGGGTCTGCTCGCTGTCAGGCTGCTATGATGTCGTGTGTCAACGGACTACAGGGAGGTGCATCGTGCTTCACAGATTCATGCATGTGGCAGTCGACTATCTGGAGAGGATCATCGCTCTGTTGCTTGTGGTGATCGCCGGTCTTGGCGCGGTGGACCTTGTCGTTGAGATGTACTCGGCGGTCTCAGAGACCGGATACCTCACGCCCGATTCCATTCTGCGTGTCCTGGACTCGGTGCTCGTCGTATTCATCGTCATCGAGCTCTTCAACATCGCGCTTGCATACATGCGGCGCAAGAACGTCATCGCCACCGTCATGGAGGCGGGCCTGGTGGCCGTTGTCAGGAAGCTTGTCATATTCGAGTCCGGCGGAGATGCCACCTACGTTCTCATGAAGGCAGCCGCCCTCGCCCTCCTCATCGTGGCTATCGGCTTGACGTGGTTCCTGCTTCGCCGATGCGGAGTCTGCGAACCAGAGGCCCACCAGGAGTCCACTCACTAACACCCAAGGAAGGAATCCCGTGTCAGAGAACGTTCGAGTTCGTTTCGCGCCCAGTCCGACCGGCCATCTCCACATCGGTGGCGCACGTACAGCTATCTACAACTGGGCGTTCGCCCGCCGACATGGCGGCACGTTCATACTGCGGATCGAAGACACGGATCCGGAACGCTCTACCGAGGAGAACACCCAGGCCATCTTGCGGGCGATGGAGTGGCTGGGCATGGACTACGACGAAGGTCCTATCGTAGGCGGTCAGTACGGTCCCTACTTCCAGACGCAGCGCACGGCCAGTTACTCCGAGGCACTGGAAGAGCTCAAGCGTGCCGGGGCTACCTACCCGTGCTTCTGTACGCCTGCTGAGCTCGAGGTCAAGCGGAATGCTGCCCGCTCCAAGGGCGGCTTTGCGGGCTATGACCGCACCTGCCGTGCACTCTCTCCCTCTGAGGCCGAAGCCCGTATCGCTGCCGGTGAGCCGCATGTATGGCGCCTCAAAGTGCCGGAAGACCGCGGCGAGATCGTCTTCCCGGACGCTGTCAGAGGCGATGTGACGTTCCCGGCCGATACCGTGGATGATCTGGTACTGGTGCGCACCGACGGCAGCGCGACCTACAACTTCGCGGTCACCGTGGACGATGCGACGATGGCCATCACTCATGTGATCCGGGGTGACGACCATCTCTCCAACACGCCCAAGCAGATACTCATCTATGAGGCGCTGGGAAAGTCCCTGCCGATTTTCGCTCACCTGTCGATGATCCTGGGTTCTGATGGCAAGCGCCTCTCCAAGCGGCACGGTGCCACATCGGTCGAGGCCTACAGAGACCTCGGCTACCTCCCCGAGGCTGTCTTGAACTACCTTGCGCTTCTCGGCTGGTCGCTTGACGGCGAGACGACCGTGTTCTCTCGTGAGACGCTGGCCGAGAACTTCGCGTTGGATCGTGTCTCACGCAACGCGGCCATCTTCGATGAAGAGAAGCTGGAGTGGCTGAACGGCGTCTACATCCGCGAGCTGTCCGCATCAGGACTGGTGGACCGCATCGTGCCGTGGCTTGAAGCGGAGGGGTTGACCGATGCTGCGGATGTCGCAGCACGGCGTGCGTGGTTCGAAGAGCTGGCGCCACTGGTATCTGAGCGCATCAAACGGATGGATGAGGTGGCCGGTGCGGTCCGGTTCCTGTTCGGCGATGCGATCAGCATCACCGAAGACGCACGGGAGAAGGTCTTGATGAAGGAAGGTGCGGCTCGCTCGCTTGAAGCGGCGGCCGAGGTTCTATCCGGACTCGAGGTGTTCGACGCTGCCTCGGTTGAGGAGTCTTTGCGCACACTGCCCGGGGCGCTCGAGCTCAAGCCCAAGGTCGTCTTTCAGGCGGTGCGTGTGGCCGTCACGGGTTCTACCGTGAGTCCTCCCCTGTTCGAGTCGGTCGCGCTCCTGGGCAAGGAGCGTACTCTGACACGCTTGCACGACGCCCGGACATCGGCTACCCATTAAACGTACGATGAGATGGCTTGACACACGCGCGGACGCTCGGTAGCATACCGTCTCGCGCCCAGGCAGCGCATGCGCGAACTGGGGTGTGGTGTAACTGGCAACACGTCGGATTCTGGTTCCGAAGAGTCTAGGTTCGAGCCCTAGCACCCCAGCCAAGCTTGGCCCGTTCGTCTAGCGGTTAGGACACCGCCCTCTCAAGGCGGAGATCACGGGTTCGAATCCCGTACGGGCTACCAGAGAACTACACGGCTCCACCTGCGGATACATGTATCCGGATCGGGTGGGGCCGTTCTTCTTTCACTCGGTGCGCCACGCTGTCCAGTGTGCTATCCTCGGCGACCATGGACACACAAAACACATCACCATCCGAGAAGAGCGACTTCATCCGCGATATAGTCGCTGCCGACCTGCGTGACAACCACGTCGCAGGGGTCGTGACACGCTTTCCTCCGGAGCCGAACGGCTACCTTCACATCGGGCACGCGAAGTCCATCTGCCTCAACTTCGGCATCTCCGCCGAGTTCTCCGGGCGTTGCCACCTGAGGTTTGACGACACCAACCCGGTCAAGGAGGAGCAGGAGTACATAGACGCCATCAAGGCCGATGTGCAGTGGCTCGGCTTCGACTGGGGTGAGCACCTCTACCACACCAGCGACTACTTCGAGCAGCTCTACGAGTGGGCGGTCTATCTCATCGGAGAGGGCAAAGCCTACGTCGATGACCTCACCGCCGAACAGATCCGCGAATACCGTGGCACGCTGACCGAACCCGGCCGGGAGAGCCCGTATCGCACCCGATCCGCCGAGGAGAACCTCGACCTGTTCACGCGCATGCGTGCGGGTGAGTTCCCCGATGGCTCGCGCGTGCTGCGCGCCAAGATCGACATGACCTCGGGCAACATCAACTTCCGCGACCCGGTGATCTACCGGATCTTGCACGCCACCCACCCGCGCACCGGCGACGCATGGTGCGTCTACCCCTCCTACGACTTCGCCCACGGTCAGTCCGACGCGATCGAGGGGATCACGCATTCGATCTGCACGCTTGAGTTCCAAGACCACCGCCCTCTCTACGACTGGTTCATCGAGAACCTGCCGGTTCCCTCGACCCCGCACCAGTACGAGTTCGCCCGGCTGAACCTGACGCACACGGTCCTTTCCAAGCGTGTGCTCCTCAAGCTGGTCAAAGAGGGTTTCGTTCGCGGTTGGGACGACCCCCGTATGCCCACCCTTGCAGGCATCCGGCGCCGTGGCTTCCCTGCCGAAGGTATCCGTGACTTCGCCGGCATGATCGGCGTCGCACGCGCCGACAGCGTCGTTGAGGTGGAGATGCTCGAGCACGCGGTGCGCGGTGTACTGAACCGCACGGCACTACGACGCTTCGCCGTGCTCGATCCGCTCAAAGTCGTCATCGAGAACTACCCTGTCGACCAGACCGAAGAGATGGACGTTGTGAACAACCCGGAGAACCCGTCTGCCGGGACTCGTAAGGTGCCCTTCTCTCGAGAGCTGTGGATCGAACGCGATGACTTCATGGAGGATCCTCCCAAGAAGTTCTTCAGGCTCGCCCCCGGTCGCGAGGTCCGGCTTCGCTCGGCGTACTTCATCACGTGCAACGAGGTCGTGAAGGACGAGAACGGCGATGTGATCGAACTGCGGTGCACCTACGATCCCGCAACGCGCGGCGGTGCGGCACCGGACGATCGCAAACCCAAGGCGACTCTGCACTGGCTCTCGGCCGATCACGCGGTACCCGCCGAGGTCCGACTCTACAAGCACCTGTTCGCGAGTCCGTTCCCCGGATCCGATGGACGCGACCTGTTCGATGACGTCGATCCTGAATCTGAGACCGTCCTGCGAGACAGCCTTGTCGAGAAGGTCCTTGCCGACACCGCCATAGGTGAGACCGTTCAGTTCGAGCGGCTCGGCTACTTCTGTGTCGATCCTGAGTCAACGGGCGCCGCTCCTGTCTTCAACCGGACGCTCACCCTCAAAGATTCTTGGGCGAGAAAACGGGCGCAGACCACCGCATAAGAAGCTGCGTGTTCACCCTGGTCACCATGGTCATCTTGCGCCCGAAACCGGCAGGTAACCTGCTACAATGACGTGCGGAGTGGGCCGGGCGACCGCGCGTCGCAAGACGTGAGGAAAGTCCGGACTCCATAGGGCAGGGTGCCTGCTAACGGCAGGGCGCGGCGACGCGACGGAAAGTGCCACAGAAAAGGAAACCCCCCTGGCGAAAGCCGGGAGGAGAGCTGAAAAGGTGCGGTAAGAGCGCACCAGCGTCACGGCAACGTGGCGGCTTGGCAAACCCCACCTGGAGCAAGGGCGAATAGGAGCGGCATGACCGGCCCGGTCTTCGCTCGGGTATGCCCGCGTGAGGCCGTCGGCGACGGCGGTCCCAGATAGATGGTCGTCCACGACAGAATCCGGCTTACAGGCCCACTCCGCGCCTCTCAGGCCGTACGCAGACGCTCTCTCACGATCACGCTGAGAGTCCCGCCATCCAGCGATGCCAGCCGGACGTACTCTCCCCCGGCGGCTTGTGCTATCTCGCGGCCGGATGCACCGCTTCTGGCGGCATGCGTCGTATCGATCACGATGGTGTTGACCCGCGCATCGCGCAGCTTCTGAGCAGCTGTCTTGGCATCCTCTGAACCGAGTCCGCCGTCCACTCCGACATTGCCGCGTCCGTCTGTGACAAGAACGAGCCAGGGAATGACGTCGTCGTTGCGGCGGGTCTCAAGCTCGAGCACTTCGAGGGACCGCAAGATGCCATGTGCCAGCGGAGTGGCCCCTCCTGTGGGCAACGTCCGCAGTTTCAGCTGAGCAAGCTCCACGCTTGCGGTCGGCGAGAGGACCAGATCCGCTCCCTCACCGCGGAACGCGACCAGCCCTACCCGGTCACGGCGCTGATAGGCGTCGACGAGCAGCTCGAGAACGGCTGCCTTCGCGATCTCCATCCGGTTCTGCGCTCCCATAGAGCCGCTCGCATCCACGCAGAAGACGATAGAAGCTCCTACACGCCGACGCCGCACCTTGTTCCGGACGTCAGAAGGCTCGATCTTGATGGCCATATCGCCTTCCCGCATGGACTGGAAGGGCGCGGACGCTCGTATGGTCGCGTCCAGGGCGATATCGGGGGTATCGCCGGGCCTGGGCGTCTCCGCACGCACATAGCGACCTCTCCGGTCATCTGAAGTGGTCTCCTGGCGTTTCCCGCCATGGGAACGTCGCACACGGTCCAGGTCGAGCGACAGCGGAGTGGAGATATCCCATCCCGGGCCGTCCACGCCGGGAGCTTCGACCGCGGAGCGTTGGAGGATCTCGATCGTGGAGTCTCCGTCGCCCGCAGCACCGGGTTGTGTCTGCGTTTCGCTCTCCCCGTCCTTGTCCGCGCCGCTCCCACCGGAGCTCATCATCGCGGCGATCTGCTCCTGGTCGAAACGGTCCTGCTCAAAGGGGGTCTTCTTGAGGCGGTGCGCCAGGACCATCGGAGCGACATGTCGGATGTCGGCGGCAGTGACCTCGTTGCCCTCGTGCAGCAAGGCGTAGGCGGCCGCTGCACGCGCCATGGTGAGATCCGCCCGGTGACCGTCCACGCCGATACGGGCACATACGGAGGCGATGAGGAGCATCAGATCGTCATCCAGCTCAACGTCGGCTATCCGCCGCTGCGCACGAGCGATCCTCTCGCCCAGCGCAAGCTCGGCTGGCTCCCAACGGTCCACGAAGCCATCGGGGTCGTCTTCGAACGCCCGACGCCGTTTCATTATCTCCACGCGGGCTCCCGGTTCCGAGATGCCCTCCACGTCCACGCATAGCCCGAATCTGTCGAGCAGCTGCGGCCGCAACTCCCCCTCTTCGGGGTTCATGGTGCCCACAAGGATGAATCGCGCCGGGTGCTGGAAGCGGACGCCTTCCCGCTCGACCACGTTCACGCCGCTTGCCGCCGCATCCAGGAGAGTATCGACGAGGTGATCATCAAGAAGGTTCACTTCATCCACGTAGAGGATGCCACGGTTCGCATCGGCGAGAAGACCGGGCTCGTATCGGCGCTCGCCGGACTTGAGCGCGTGCTCGAGGTCAAGCGTGCCCACGACGCGATCCTCGGTGGCTGACACAGGGAGGTCCACCATATTGGGTCTGCGACTGGAGACGTCGTGGACCGTCTCGGCCCCGGAGCAATCCGGGCACCAGTTGCGCGGGTCCTTGGGGTCGCAACCGTACCTGCAGCCGTCGATGACATCGAAAGGCGGTAGCACGCCAGCCAGTGCTCGGACGGCGGTGGACTTGGCTGTTCCCTTCTGGCCCCGGATGAGAACGCCTCCAACGCGAGGGTCGACGGCGTTCAACAGCAGGGCGGTCTTCAGCGCCTCTTGACCAACGATCGCCGAGAACGGGAATCTGTGCCGGTCGACGTGCGACATCAGCAACCCCTCAAGATAGTGACGGCCCAACTACACTATATGGTAGTCAGGCCGTCAATGTCAGCAACATATAGGCAGCTATACGGACTTCCATTGGAAGCTGCCGCACTCAGCCGGATTGCTGGAGCCAGCCTTCGGACAGGTATTGGCATAGACACAATCGTCACAGGTGTAGGCATCCAGCTGTATCTCACCGGGCTCATAGGCTTTGGGAGCGACTTCTGCAACAGCGGGCTCCACAACGGGTGACGCATCAGGCAGGCTCTGCTCGACTATCTCGTCGTCGAGTTCGATCTCCTCAGGAACTTCACCCTCGAGTTCGATCTCCTCAGGAACTTCACCCTCGAGTTCGATCTCCTCAGGAACTTCACCCTCGAGTTCGATCTCCTCAGGAACTTCACCCTCGGCCTCGATGATGGCCTCGGCCTCAGGAGCCTCCTCCACATCGACCTGCGAGACATTTGCCCATGGCCATTCAGTGGTGGCCGCCTGGTCTGCATCCTCGTCGATCTCGGGCTCGAAATCGGGCTCGGGCATTTCGATGCCCAATGACGCGATCGCTGCCGAGAGCTCGGTGGGAGCCTCCTCTGCGGGCGGCTCAGGAACGACCAGTGCAGGGATCGACTCAGGCGCCACGATTCCCTCGGATTCAAGCGAGTTCGTCGCGCGGCGCAATGCGTCAGCAAGCCCCACGCCTGCTGGAGCGGACTCTTCCGAGACGATAGACTCCGTCTCGATCTCCTCCGGCTCGACCGCCACATCGTCCAGATCTTCTGCTACAGGCTGCTCCTCGGCCGGCGATTCAGGCGTTTCATTGGCTGGATCCTCGGCCACGGGGTCGTCTGACGGCTCATCCGGCAAGGGTTCGTCCAAAGGAGGAGTGCTGACCGGCTGGGCGACGAACAGGACGGGGGTGGCTGTGTCCAGGTCGCAGACGAACACGTCTCGAGAGTCGCTGTCCTGGGCGGTTATGAGTCCCTGTAGCGCCGCAAGCGCTTCCTCCCGGGTAGAGAAGGACTTGGTAGCCAACAGACGTAGGGACGCATCTGCGCGGTCGCGATCAACAAGGAAGAACGCCATGTCGCATCCACCTTCGAGGTTGGGAAGACAACTGAGACTCAGCCCATCGAATCAACTCAACCACATGCTACGGGGCTTCGCCGTGATGGGCAACACATGCGAACGTCTCACTGCTCGTGATAGCATGAGCGGACATACTTCTACCCATGACTGGCCTCATAGATGCTAGCAGGAACCTCACTCCTAGACGGCGATTTCGTCACCGTCGACATCGAAACGACCGGCTGTCGCCCGGGCACCAACAGCATCATCGAGATCGGTGCCGCGCGCATCCGTTCGGGCGTCGTCGTGTCCAAGTTCGGCGAGCTGGTTCGACCGGCAGAGCCTATCCCGACGGCTATCGTGCATCTCACAGGCATTGACCAGGCAATGGTCGAAGATGCGGACGATGTCACCGCGGTGATGCGTCGTTTTCGCGAGTTTGCGGCTGATGCGGTGCTGGTCGCCCATAACCACCGCTTCGACCTGGGATTCCTTGATTACGAGGCCGAAAGGGCCTGGGGGCTCCCCTTCCCCCGACCGGTCCTGGACACGCTCGTGCTGGCGCGGCGCCTGCATCCCGAATTCGATCGCTACAACCTGAGAGAGCTCGCACGGGCATATGGCGTGGAGACCGTGCCTGATCACCGTGCGCCCACTGACGCGATGGCAACTGCCGAGATCTGGTGCGAGATGATCACGGAGCTCACGTCACGTGGGATGGAGACGGCCGGACAGGTCGCTCGCTTCAGCGGTCTTGCGCTTCAGGGCAATCTGGCACGAAAACTGGTGCTAGCCACCCATCTTCCCGATGCGTCCGGTGTCTACATAATGCGCGGCGCAGATAGTGGAGTCCTGCACATAGGCCGCGCGAAGAGCCTGCGTACGCGAGTGCGGAGCTATTTCTACTCGCCGGTCGATCCTGACTCTGACCACCCGGCAGTGCTCACCGAACGCATCGATCACGTGGTGTGCGCCTCCGCCCTGGACGCACAGCTCCTTGAGAGTCGTCTCTCGCTGCGCTACCACCCTCGCCTGGATCATGATCAGGAGCGTGGCCGAAACGCCACCTACATACATGCTGACACCGCATCCCGCTTCCCGCGCCTGCGCGTCACAAGTCGCCGGTATGCCACCGGCGTGAACATCGGTCCGCTGACCAACCATTGGGCCGCCGAGACGCTGGCGCACACGCTGAGGACCCATTTCGGTCTCCGTCGGTGCATCCGTCGCCTGGACGATGTGTCTGCGCTGAGGCCCTGTCCCTACCGTGAGAATGGAACCTGTCCGCACCCCTGCGACGGAGGCACCACGGTCGAGGCGTACAGGGACCGAATCGAGGCAGCCCTCAGGGCCGTGGACGGTGAGGCTGAGAGCTTCAGAGCCTCGCTGCAGGGTCTGCGTGAGGCTGCGGCGGGAGCACAACGTTACGAGGAGGCCATCGCGTATCGTGACGGGTTGAGGGCCATAGACAGGACGATGTCTGCTCTGGCGATCGTCCGGGAGTCTGCGCAGACTCCCGGAATGGTCCT
>JBFHJN010000003.1:0-81948 GCA_041595875.1 Coriobacteriia bacterium | reverse complement strand
GCAGACCGTCGGCATGGCTCAGCCCGCGTTCACCGGGGGCATCGCTATCTCATATCTGGTGCTGCTTGCGTCCAGCATGGTGATGACGTTCGTGCGCTACTATCACGACTGCGCCGTCCTCACGGCCGCGCCCAGGCTGCTCGCGGGTGAACGTCCGGGGTGGCGCGAGATCATGCGTAACGGCCTTTCTCGCTTCGGCTGGTATCTGCTCATCCAGTGGCTCGTCTCCATGATCATCGGGATGGGCGTGTTCACTTTGTACATCGGCTCCGCCTTTGCCGCGGTGTGGCTCAGCATGGCGGGCGTGGTGGTCGTGGTGGAGGGCGGCACCATCGGTTACGCATTCAGCCGTTCGATCGCTCTGGTGAAGGGTAACGCCTGGCGAGTCCTGGGCTGGGCGATCTTGGCGGCGGTGCTGATGTCGCTGTTCCGCTCGGCGGTCGCCTCGCCCATCGCCATACGGCAGGTGGTGGCGTCCATCCAGAACCCCGAGGCCATCTTCCAGTCCACCGCTATCGGCTGGAAGTTCGCCGAGGGGCTGATGCTTGCTATCGCATCCACGTTGCCCGCCGCGTTCATGCCGCTGGCCACATTCAGTCTCTATCTGGACCTGCGTGTCCGCAACGAGGGTGTTGACCTCGTGATGCGCGCGCAGGAGCTCTCGAAGGTCGCATGAGACGCATCGCGACACGCAGCCTGCCTGCGCTGTTGCTTGTTGCGGCAACGCTGTTCTTCGCGATGGCGCCGTCTTCGGCGCACGCCGCAAGCAGTGTGGACGACTATTCCGCGCGGTTGCGCCAGGCCGCGCAGCTGGTCGAGTCGGCTCTGCCCGAAGCAGGCGAGGACGTTGTAGCGGACACGCTGGCCTTCCGGGTGCGCGAGCTGCTGCCTGCGGGCGAGCGCATTTCCACCGGCGGCGGCGAGATAGCCGTCGATGACGCGGCGCTCACTTTGCACCTCGATGCCCTTGCCGGCGGCAGCACCTCCGACGATCGCCGTGATGCCGCCCGGGAGCTCTCCTCGCATCTCGAGGCGATGCAGGCCGCACTCGGGGAGCCTTCGGGGACGCCGGTCGCTTCGGATCGCGAGGCGCTTGCGCGGATAGTGGCCGAGGAGCGCATCGGCGACTCCGGCATGCCCGACTGGCTCACCGAGCTTGAGGAGCAGATCCGGGAGTGGATCGACAAGCTCATGCCCGACATATTCGACGCCGTGCCCGAGCCCGTCTACAAGTGGATCTTCCCCGTGATGAGCGCGATCGCGGTCTTGTTGGCCGCGCTGCTCGTCTGGAGGCTCTGGAGGCGGGGGGTCTCGCGGCGTGACGGCTACGAGGTGATCGACGGCGACGGCAAGACCGTGCCCGTGGTCGCCGTTGCCGAGGGCCTGCCTCAAGACGTCCTCGGCCATGCCGACGCAGAGGCGGCGCAGGGCCGCTATCGCGATGCCGTGCGAGCGCTCTTCGGCGGGGCCGCACGCGAGCTGGGCGAGCGCGGCGTGCTCTCGCGCACGCGCACCCGCACCACCGCCGAGCTGCTGCGCGACGTGGGCAGCGGCAGGCCTTCGCTTGCGGGTCCTCTCGGCGATATGGCCGATGTGTTCGAGCCTTCGTGGTACGGCCATCGCGATCCCGGCGATGTCGGTTTCGCTGCCGCGCGCACCGCATACGTGGAGTTCATGGCACGGCTCGCGGGCGGTGATGCTCAGTGAAGCGACGCTTCAGGCTGGACGTGAAGACCGTCGTGGCGGTGGCCATCGTGCTCGTGTTGCTGGGCACGTACTGGTTCGCCATCGATGTGGCCAACCGGTTCTACGGCTTCCGCACCCAGACCGCCTCGACGGCGTCGCAGTCCGAGGTGGGGCTCAGAGTGCTGTTCCGGTACCTGGACGAGCTGGGATACGACGCGCGGACGCTCAACGACTTCGATGAGCTGCCCGAGACAGGCACTATCGTCGTCGCGGCCGAAAGCGCGCTTGAAAAGCCGGTGAGCGATGAGGAGGCCGCCCGACTCCGGAGTTGGGTGGAGAGCGGTGGCCGTCTGGTGCTGATCGGCTGGCAGGCGCGCGAAGCGTTGCTTGTCTCCGTGCGCGAGGTCGCGCCGTCTGCAAGCGTGGACGAGACGCTCGCGCCGGTATTCCCGGCCGCCGAGGTCGCCGGTGTGGGCAGGATCGCGGTGGGACGTTCGCGGCTGGAAGCCGACGATCCGGCGTGGGTGACCGTGGTCGGTGGCGAGCGCGAGCAGGTGCTGCTCACCCGGACTCTCGGCCAAGGGCAGGTACTGTGGCTTTCCGACGTCACACCGCTTTCCAACGCAGGTATCGAGCGCGCGGACAACGCGGGGTTCGCGGTGGCGCTGGTGACCACCGGCGACGGTCCGGTCTACTTCGACGAGTATCATCACGGATTCGCCTACGGTGGCGGCGCGTGGGAGCGCCTGGGCGCGGGCGGTCAAGCCGCGATGCTCATCGTGCTCGTCGCGGTGGCGTTATTCGTGCTCGCCCGTGCGCGGCGTATCGGTCCGCCCATCCTGGAGTCCGAGACGCCCGTCGTGCGTACCGCCGCCTACATCGACTCGCTGGCCGAGCTCTACCGCAAGGCTGGAGCGCGGGGCGAGGCGCTTCAGGTCCTCGAAGAGGGCCTTGCTCGCGCAGTGGTGCGCAGGTACGGCACTTTGGTGCTTGGTAATGCCCGCCGCGCTGATGTCGCGACGGTACTGGATCATTCGGCAGCCCTGCGCGCGCGGGGCGGCATCAGTGAATCGGAGTTCGTATCGGTCGCCGGGCGTATCGTCCGGCTGAGACGGGAGGTCGAAGGTATCGATGGCTGACACACATGACGTGAAGCAGCTTGCCGGGGCGGTGCGGGCGGAGGTGGGTAAGGCGGTCGTGGGGCAGGACGCCACGGTCGACGCGCTTCTCATCGGCCTGCTGACCGGCGGTCATATCCTGCTTGAAGGCGTTCCCGGCACCGCCAAGACGCTGCTTGCACGGGCGCTCGCCTACACGATGGACGCAAGCTTCAAGCGCATCCAGTTCTCGCCCGACCTGATGCCCGCCGACGTCGTGGGCACCAACATCTTCGACCTCGAGCGTCAGGAGTTCCGCCTTCGCCAGGGGCCGGTGTTCGCCAATCTCGTGCTTGCCGATGAGATCAACCGCACCCCTCCCAAGACGCAGTCGGCGTTGCTCGAGGCGATGCAGGAGCGCCAGGTCACCATCGACGGTGTCACCCATGCCCTGCCGGCGCCGTTCCTCGTCATCGCCACGCAGAACCCGGTGGAGTACGAGGGCACCTACCCGCTGCCCGAGGCACAGCTCGACCGCTTCCAGCAAAAGGTGCTGGTGGACTATCCCGCTGAGGCCGAGGAGGCGGAGATCTTGCGTCGTCATCTTGGCGGTATGGAGATGACCGACCTGGGCGCACTGGGGATGCAGAAGGTGGCCACCACCGCCCAGGTGATGGATGCCCGTGCGGCGCTGGATGCGGTCGTGGTGGACGAGGCGGTCGTGAGCTACGTGACCGCCGTCGTGCGCTCCACGCGCGAGCATCCCGCGGTCTCACTTGGTGCAAGCCCGCGTGCGGCGGTGGCGGTGCTGGTGGCCGCCAAGGGGCATGCGCTGCTCGACGGACGTGACTACGTGACACCTGATGACGTGAAGGCGATGGCGACGCCATGCTTGCGCCACCGCATCATGCTGCGCCCTGAGGTGGAGATCGAAGGCACCGGCGCCGATGCCGTCGTGGCCGATGTGCTTGCGGGGGTGCCGGTACCCCGATGACGGCGCGCCTCGACAGGCTGCTGGCGTTCTTGCCGTACGTGACCCCGCGGGCCACGGCGATCATCGCCCTGCCCGTGGTGCTGGTGCCGTGGCTGTCGGGCGTGTGGGCGTGGGTCGCGGCCGCCGTGTGGCTCATCGGCTGGGCTGTGCTCATCGTCGCCGAGTATCGTCATGCTGCAGGACCTGAAGACCTTGAGGTCGCTCGCACGTTGCCCACCAAGCTCTCCATCGGTGTTCCCAATCCGGTGAGCTTGCGTTTGGCCAATCGC
The DNA here is from genome assembly GCA_041595875.1 of Coriobacteriia bacterium. GTDB lineage: Bacteria > Actinomycetota > Coriobacteriia > Anaerosomatales > Anaerosomataceae > UBA2279. The sequence continues at coordinate 77,902 of JBFHJN010000003.1, read as the reverse complement.
AGCGCTCACGGTGCGGTCCTTCTCGGCAGAGAGACGCCGCCCTCCGGCTTCAGCGGCGAGCGCCGCTTCGGGCCGCTTGCGGTATCACGTGGCGAGGAGGCCCGGGTGACGCTGCACTTCACGCCGTGGCGGCGCGGCGCGTATGTCTTCGGCGACGTTGGCCTGCGTTCCATGGGTCCGCTCGGCTTTGCGGGCAGGCAGTTCATCCTCCCGCTTTCCGAGGAGTGCCATGTGTATCCGGATATCGTCGCGGTGCAGCGCTACGCGCTGCTCGCACGCAAGGGTGCGCTGCAAGAGCTGGGTGTCCGCACGATGCGCTATGCGGGCGCGGGTACGGAGTTCGAGTCGCTGCGTGACTACCAGCACGGCGACGACTACCGCGACATCGACTGGAAGGCGACGGCGCGGCGCGCCAAGCCGGTCGTGCGCCGCTTCGAGGTCGAGCGCAGTCAGACCATCGTGCTGGCGGTGGATGCCGGTCGTCTCATGCAGCCTGTCACAGGCGGGCTTTCCAAACTCGATCACGCCGTCAACGCGGCATTGCTGCTTGCGTATCTCGCGACCAGGAGCGGCGACCTCGTGGGGCTGCTCGTCTTCGGGCGCGACATCCACACGTATCTGCCGCCTAAGAAGGGGCACCGGCAGTTCCTCGCCGTTCTGGAGGCGCTCTACTCGGTGGAGGGAAAGACCGAGGAGTCGGACTACACGCGGGCGCTCACCTATCTGTCCATGCGTTTGTCGCGCCGCTCGCTGGTGGTGCTCTTCACAGACGTGGCGGGTCAAGAGCCTTCGCGCCGGTTGATCTCTGTGCTCAGCGGCCTCATGCCGCGCCATCTGCCGCTGGTCATCACGCAGCGTAATCGCGACATCGAGGCCCGCGCGCGTGCCGAGGCGCGTACGGAGTCCGAGGTGTTCGGCGTGGCGGTGGCCGAGGACGTGCTGCGCGAGAAAGCCGCGGCGCTTGGCGTGCTTGCATCTCGCGGTGCACTGGTGCTGGATGTGGACGCCGAGGAGCTCTCGGTTGCGGCGGTCAACCGCTACCTCGATGTGAAGGCGCGCGGCAAGCTGTAGGGGAGATGCCGCCGGCTAGTCGCTCTCGCGCTTCTCGGCGGACCTGCCCGGCAGCAACACATAGGCCGCAAGCAGCATCGCCATGACGGCGCCTATCGCCACTTTCGTGAGCGGGTCGATCCCCAGCGGAGTCACGAATCCCTCGATGAGCCCCGCGATGATCAGCAGCGGTATCACTCCCAGCACGAGCCGCACGGCATCGCCGGAGATCGCGCGAAGCGCCTGGCCGCGTGTGAGGTCGCCGGGGAAGACGAGCGCCCCGGCAAGCAGCAGCCCTGAGGCGCCCGCCAGTACGATCGCCGGCAGTTCGATGGCGCCGTGGGGGACGATGAACGCCCAGAACTCCAGAGCGACTCCCGCTTGCCCGAAGGCCCCGGCGAGCACGCCCAGCATCGCGCCGTTCATGAGCAGTGCGTATACCGTGAGCAATCCGAAGGTCATACCGCCGGCGAACGCCTGCAGCGAGACCTGGATGTTGTTGGTGGTGATGAGCGCCGAGAAAGCCGGACCCTGCAGCAGGACCTGGCTCGCGCTGCCGCCCTCAGGAGCGGTGGGGTCGGCCAGGACCTCCCGGAACTGCTGCGGCACGATCACGCGCGCCAGCGGGTAGTTGACGTAGGTCGCCAGGTAGCCCAGCGCCACCGCGCCGAACAGCATCAGTGCCGCCAGGGCGATGGGGCGCGCGTGCTTGCGGACGAGGCGCGGGTAGCCGGTCGCAAGGAAGCGCCAAACGGCGGAGAGCCGGCGTGGCGAGCTGCCGTAGAGCTCCCCGTGAGCGGAAGCGATCAGCCGGTTGAGGTAGACGGTGGTCTCGCTGCTTGCGAAGTGCGTCTGCGCGTAGGCCAGATCGGCGGCCGTGCGGCGGTAGTCCTCATGCATCGCCTTGACCTGTGCGGCGGCAAGCGAGGAGATGCCTTTCTTGCGCGTGTGCGCGACCACGGTCGCCAGGCGTTCCCACACCTCGCGAGACCCGCTGACGAACTCCCGCTCCTCCACGCTGACTCCCTTGTCCGCAGTGCCTGACCCTATGCTAGCATCGGATGCGCAGCGCGCCGAGATGAGGACGGGCCGATGAGCACGGAGAACACCTATCGCGATCGACTTTCGGTGGAGACGCCGGAGTCCGTGGCGTTCGCCTACGACCTTGCGGGCATCGCCTCGCGCGCGGCGGCGCTGTTCATCGACACGGTGCTGGTGGGGCTGCTCATCGTGGCGGAACTGCTTGCGGCCACGCTCATCTTCTCGCTCATGGGCGAAGGGGTGCCGGATGCCGCCATCATCTGGATCTACGCGACGCTGCTCGTTCTCGGGTTCGTAACCGCGTGGAGCTACTTCGTGTTGCTGGAGGTGCTGCGCAACGGCCGCACCGTGGGCAAGCGCGCGCTGGGCATCCGTGTGGTGCGCGACGACGGCGGTCGCGTGGGGTTGATGGACTCCATCATCCGCAACGTCGTGCGTCTCATCGACATGCTGCCCGGCTACTACGCCATCGGGCTTGTGTCGGTGCTCTTCTCGGCGCAGAACAAGCGGCTGGGCGATATGGCCGCCGGGACCGTGGTCGTGCGGGACACAGGAGAGCTCACGCTTTCCGAAGCCGGCATGGCCGGTACTGCCCGAGAAGCCCTCGTGCGCCAATTCTTCGCGCGCCGGGCGGGGCTCACGCCGGATGCACGCTACCAGGTGGCCGCCGAGGTGCTGCGGGCGTGGGGTGAGGAGCCCGGATACTGGGACGAGCCCACCATCGCTGGCCGCCTTGCCGACCTTGCGGGCGTGCGCTCTCAAGTTGACGGGTCTGCGGTCTCCCTTTAGGGTGGACGGACGCCTACGGGCGCCTTTACCCGATCGGAAGAAGGCCTACTATGCCAGCAGTAAATGGCGACAAAGTCGCTGTCCATTACACAGGAACGCTTGACGACGGTTCCGAGTTCGACTCAAGTGAAGGCCGCGACCCGCTGGTCTTCACGCTCGGCGAGGGCGAGGTCATTCCCGGCTTCGAGACCGCTGTCATGGGTCTTGAGCCCGGCAGCTCCGCCAGCATCGTGATCGCACCCGAGGACGCATACGGTCCCGTGCATCCCGAGGCCATGCAGGAGGTCTCGATGGAGCTCTTCGGCGAGAACGTCCCGCCGCAGGGAGTCGTCATCACCCTTGTTGCCGAGGATGGCACCCGCATGCCCGCAACGGTCGCCTCGTTCTCCGAGGACGGCACCAGCGCGACGCTGGACTTCAACCATCCGCTCGCCGGGCAGACCCTGCACTTCGACATCAAGCTCGTGGAGATCGTCGAAGCTTAGAGCTCGTCGCAGACGTTGACGCCGGCTGTGTGCGGCACCTAAAGTAAACCACTACGTCACTGAGGTTTACTAAGAAAGGGTGCCGCATGCAGCCGGTTTCTCGTTCCCGCACGCGGATGCTTGTCGTCTCGGCGTTGTTCGCGGCGCTGATCGCGGCTTCGGCATTCGTCTCTCTACCGGTGGGCGAGGTGCCGTTCACCCTCCAGACACTGCTTGTCGTGCTTGCCGCGCTCGTGTTGCCTCCCGCGGCCGCAGCCGGAGCGGTGGGCACCTATGTCCTCGCGGGTGCCGCGGGCGTTCCCGTTTTCGCAGGAGCAAAGGCGGGCCTGGCGGTGCTCTTCGGTCCAACCGGCGGCTTTCTGCTCGGATTCATCACAGGCGCGTGGCTTGGCTCGGCGGTGCGCATTGCGCTCAAGGGGCGTGTTGCGGGCCCGGTGGCGGACGTCGCGGCGATACTCACGGTGCTGGGCGTCACCTACGCACTGGGCTGGATGCAGCTCTCGCTGGTGACGGGAATGGGGGGCGCGCAGGCGCTTGCCGTGGGTGTGCTGCCGTTCGTGCTCTTCGACGCTCTCAAGGGCGCCGGCGCGGCATTGGTGGCCGGAGCGCTTCGCAGGGCGCATCTGGTCTGAGCCGCACTGTCGTGTGTCAGTCTCTCCCTATAAGATAGGGTGCAAGCAGACCACAGGGAGAGTCGATGAGCCAGCCCGTCCGCTTCATCCATGCTGCAGATCTTCATCTCGACGCGCCGTTCGCGGGCGTCGATGCCACTGATGAGAGAGTCCGCCGGGCCCTGGTGGAGTCCACCTATCGTGCGCTCGATGCCGTCATAGACGCGTGCATCGCAAGAGACGTGGACTTCCTTGTGATCGCCGGTGACGCCTACAACAGCAAGGACAAGAGCGTGCGTGCGCAGTTCGCTTTCCAGCGAGCCATGCAACGCCTTGCCGAGGCAGACATCCCCGTCTATCTCTCATGGGGCAACCACGACCCCGCAGACGGGTGGTCGGCAGGCATCTCGCTGCCGGAGAGCGTGCATGTCTTCTCGGCACGGGAGACCCAGCGCCTGGTGTTCGAGCGTAACGGCGCTTCGTGCGCCATCTACGGCAGGAGCTTTCGAAAGGCCGCCGAGACGGAGAATCTGGCCCGCACCTTCGTGCGGGATGCGTCGGACCGGCTCGCGGTGGGCGTGTTGCACGCCAATGTGGGCGGCCACGCCGGGTACGACGACTATGCGCCCTGCTCGGCAGAAGACCTCAGGGCGGCCCGCATGGACTACTGGGCGCTTGGCCACATCCACAAACCGGAGCAACTGTTCACCGGCGCGGTCACAGCCGCGTACGCGGGCTGCACCCAGGGCCTCGATCCCACGCAGACGGGCGCTCGCGGCTGCTGGGAAGTCACCCTGGACGAGAGCGGCGCGCGCTCTGAGTTCATCACCACTGCTGCTGTCGTATGGGATGCCGTCGCGGTGGACCTGGCCGATGCGGCAGGTGTCGAAGACGTACACTCGATGCTCGCCGATGCCTGCGAGGCCGTGGCACGCGCGGCAGATGGCAGGCCTGCCGTGCTGCGTGTGGAGCTGACGGGTCGCGCCGAGGTGCACACAGAGCTCGCCCGTCCGGGTGTGCTGCGTGACCTTACCGACGAGGTCCGGGCCGAGGCCATGGACGGTGCACCGTGGGTGTGGGTGGATCGGATCCGGGACCGTACCCGTCCCGCTATCGACCTCGACCAGTTGCGCGCATCCGAGGAGTTCGCAGGCGACCTTGTCCGGATGGCAGACGACCTGCTGGCAGACCCTGTGGCTGCCGCGGAGCTCGTGGCAGAACTCACCGGACCCATCCTTGAGAAGGGCGGCACCGACCTGGTCGCGCCCGATCTCGCAACGGTCATCGCAGCGGCGCGCGATCTGGCGCTCGATCGCCTTCTGGCCGAGGAGGACCGATGAGACTCCGGCGCATAGAAGCGGTGCGGTTCGGGCGTCTGAATGACGCCACTCTCGGCGATCTGGGGGACGGGCTGACCGTCGTGGAGGGGCCGAACGAGGCGGGGAAGAGCACGTTCACCGCGCTTGTACGTCATGTGCTGTACGGGTTTCCCACCGCACGGGAGAAGGAGCGCAGCTACCACACGGCCGCGGGCAAGCGGCAGGGCCGCCTGCTGTTCGAGGACGAGGGGTCGCGCTGGGTCGTGGAGCGCACGGAAGGGCCGCATGGCGGCCCGGTGGAAGTCCATGCCCTGGACGGCGTCGCCCGCCCTGCGATCTTAGACGAGGTGTGCGCCGGAGTGAGCCCGCTCGCGTTCAAGGTCGTGTTCGGTTTCGGGCTTGATGAGATGGCCCACATCGAGAGCCTCAGGGGTTCGGATGACGACATCATCGCTCGCCTCTACGCTGCAAGCGCGGGCCTGATGGTGAGCCCGCATGACGTTCGGACCACGCTCGAAAAAGAGGCTGAGGACCTGTTCACGGTGCGCGGCAAGACCAAGCGCGCCAACGTGTTGCTGGGCGAGATCCGTGAGACGCGCACCGCGTTGCGCTCGCTTGAGGAAGAGGCGGCGTCGTTCGTGGCTGACCGTGCCCGATTGACCGAGCTCGACGAGTCTTTGGCCGAGGCGCGCGCGTCGCGAGACGAGCACCGTTCGGCGCACTCTGAAGTGGGACGTGCCGCAGAGCGGCTTGCCGAGCGCATAGAGCGCATCGAGGCATTGGAGCAAGAACTCGTCGGCCTCCGGGCGGAGCTCAAGACCGCGCTGGAAGCTCGTGAGACGACTGCGCCGGATGAGCGTATCCTCTCGGCGCTTCCCGAGCTGGAGGCGCTGATCGAGGATGCTTCGGCGCACACACAAGGGCGGACCGACCTCCGGGATGCCGAGTCAGCCCTCGCTCAGGCGCAGCGCCGTCTCAGCGACGCGGTGGCGAAGAGCGGGAGAAGCGCCGGGCAGCTGCTGGCGATCGACGCCGGTCCGGAGACGGCCCGGGCGATCGATGCCGCTCGCGACGACCTGAACCGCATGGAGGTCGAACTGGACAACCGTGGCCGCGAACTGGAGCGCGCGCAGATGAGCGCGGCGGAGAACTCCAAGTATGTGATCGCCGCATGCCGCAACGCGGGCATCGATGGTCCCGGAGACCCCCGTGAGATGCTTGCCGAGCGCTACGCCGCACTCGAAGCACTGGAGGCCGGCCGCCCGGCGGCAGGAAGCTCCGGCGGCCTGGATGCACCCGCACTCGTGTTGCTCGTCTCGGGAATCGTGGCTGTTGTGGCCGGACTGTCGCTCACCGAGTACGTGGCGGTCGGCATCGGGGTCGTGCTCATGGCCGCGGGCGTGTTCTTCGTCTTGCGTCGGCGCGCTTCAGCCGGTCGTGTCGAGGACGCTCCTGCCGCCGCGTTGGACGTGCTCGACCTCTCCGTCGCTCCCACAGGCATGGAGCTGGCCAGGATCCGACGTCTGCTCGATGCATGCCGCTCTGCTCTAGCCACTGACGATGATGCGACGCGGGGAGTCGCCGAGGCGACCCGCGAACTCGACCTGGCTCGATCCACGCTGAGCGCACGCATGACGCTGTGGGACCGCTGGCTGGATTCCGCAGGACTCGGTGCCGGCATCACGCCCGCGGACGCGTCGCACACTCTGGGGGTGGTGCGGGAGGCGCTCAATCTCAAGGTTGCGGTGGATGATGCCGCCGAGACGGTGGAACGGCTACGGGCGCGCCTGGACAGCTACGCTTGCAAGCTTGCCGGTGTTCTTGGCAGGTTCACCGAAGTCGCTGCTGAGCCATGCGAGGACGATGTCCCGCTGTTGGTGGGCAAGGCCCGGCAGGCCAGCGCGGACGCCCGCAAGGCGCTTGCCGCGCGTGAGGATTCGGAGCGTCTCGCCGGGGAGCTGAGCACACGGATCAGCGTGGCGGAGCAGAAGGCCGCTCATGCAAAGGAAGAGGCCACCGTCATCCTCCAGAGGTGGAGCGTGAGCGATGGCGATTCGCTCGAGGCTATCGCAGAGCGCGAGCGCCTCACACTGGAAGACGCCGAGCGCGCGCATGACACGCTCGCCGATGAGCGCTCGCGCCTTGACGAGCGCCTTGCCGAGCGCACGCGAGAGGCCCGTGGCGGTGAGCTGAGGCTGGAGCTCTCCGGTTTGACCGAGCGCCTTCAGCAGACCGCCGAGGAGTACGCGGTACTCCGCGCGGCGGCCCGCATGATCGGCGTGACCCAGGAGCGATACGAGCGCGAGCGCCAGCCCGAGGTGGTACGTGGCGCGCAAGAGGTCTTCCGCTGCATCACAGGTGATCGCTATGTGGGACTCACGGTGCCCATCGCCGGCGGGGCGGTCGAAGTCTTCGACGCCCGTGCCGAGGCACGGACCTCCGAGCAGCTGTCCCGTGGCACCGCCGAGCAGATGTATCTTGCGCTACGGCTTGGTCTTATCGGCCAGCTGGACGACATCGGGCGCGGTCTGCCCGTGCTCATGGATGACGTTCTTGTGAATTTCGATCCCGAGCGCCGCCGGGGTTCCGCCGAGGCCATCGCGCGTTTGGCCGACCGTCGCCAGGTCGTCTTGTTCACATGCCACCCTGAGACGGCCGAGCTGTTCGCCTCGGTCCGTCCCGATGTCACCCGGATCACGCTGGACCGTTGCTGACGGGTGCATGCTGATTGCGGGCGAACACGGTGTCCCAGTCCACGCGACCGGTCTTGGCCATGAAGTAGCCCAGAGTCAGCACGGAACCGATGGTCACTGCCAACCCGGTGAGTCCCTCGAAAAAGAAGCTGTAGCTGAACAGCACGAGGAACACGAACTGGCTGAGCGCGATCTCTCGTAGCGCCGGACCTGAACCCAGCACCAACCTCAGGTAGCCCACGCACAGCGCGACGGACGTTACCGATGCGATGGCGAATGCGACGTTGATGTCGACGCGGTCCACAAGGTATGCGAACAGCAGATGGAAGGCGAAGAACCCTGCGGCCAGAAACGCGTAGTTCACCGGGTGCACCTTGATGTGTTGTGTGGCGGTGAGCAGCACCAGGGCTGCGAAGTAGAACAGCAGCGAGACCGGGGCGAACAGCGATATCCGCGCCGCCAGAGGCCCCGGGTTCATCGGCCGGGGCATCAAGAGCGCTATCGGACGTCCGCTCACCAGGCTGTCGTAGCTCCAGGTCAGGGTCTTTCCGTCGCTGGCGTCGTTGATGGCGGTGGGGGAGACGGCGTCATCAGGGAAATCCACGTCGCCGAAGTCTGTGTTCATCGTCAACGTGAAGTCTTTGATCACACCCACACCGTCTTTGACCGGGACGTAGCGCCACTGGTCGACGCCGTTGGTCTTGTAGCCGGTGCCGACCACGGCGCTCGCGCCGGGCGCGATATCGAACGTGGCCACCGCGTTTCCCTCGGCGTAGCTGACGGGCACCTCGTCACCGTTCACGGTCACGACAAACCCGTCGTAGATGCCGTCGGGTGTAGGGAATGTGAAGTCCATACGGGTGCTCACGGCCTGCGATGTGGGGTTTTGCAGCCGGTACTGAGCGGAGAAGTCCACCGCGTACGTGGCGTACCACAGAAGGCCCTTCTTGCGCTGGTCGAGGTCGAAGGTGGTATCGATGGTCGTTGCGTCGGGTTCGATCACTTGCCGGGCGGACTTGTCGGTCGCCGAGAGACTGAACGTGGGCACGTACTGCGTCTGCGGCTCGCCCCACAACCCTCCGACCTTGTCGTAGAGCGCGACATCGGTGTCATTGGTCCTGAAATCGACGGATGCCGCCAATACGACCCATGCGCCTGCGGCCAGTACGAAGATCAGTGCGATCGCGATCAGTCGTGGAACGGTCACGTGTGCCTCCCTCTATCGTGGACTCCCTCTTCGAGTCTGGGGGAGGCACGTTGCGCGGGAGTGGCAGCCACATGCCGCCTCGGCTACAGATCGAATCCGCGTGAGAGCACTCAGTCGTCGATCGCGGGGAGCCTGAGGGTGAATGCGGAGCCGCCGTGGGGGAGGTTGCCGGCGGTGATCGTTCCGGCGTGCGCCTGCACGATGGCCTGCACTATCGCAAGCCCCAGTCCCGCGCCGCCAGTGGAACGGTCCCGGCTGGCCTGGGCGCGGTAGAAGCGGTCGAACAGGTGAGGCAACGCGTCTTCGGGGATACCCGGTCCTTCGTCGAGGACGCTCAGCGTGGCGAACTCGTTGTCGCGAGAAAGGACGATGGTGATCGCACCGCCCTTGGGTGTCATGCGCGAAGCGTTGTCCAGCAGATTGCCCACGACCTGTTGCAGGCGGTCCGAGTCTCCCAAGACGGTGGGTCCCTCTCCCTCAATGGTGACCGAGACCCCCCGCCCGTCGGTGAGCGGTTCGAGGCTCTCTGCGGCTCGTTCGGCGATCACCCGGAGGCGTACCCGTCTCAGTGGCAACTCACCGGTGCCGCCCTCGATGCGCTGCAGCGTGAGGAGGTCGTTGGCAAGCCTGCCCAGGCGGTCTGACTCGCGCACCATCGTCTCAAGGAACCGGCGTTCGTCGTCGGCCGGAACGTCGCCCTCAAGCAGCGTCTCGGCAGCTCCGCGGATCGCGGTAAGCGGGGTGCGGAGCTCATGGCTGACGTCGGACACGAAACGCGTCGTCCGCAACTCCTCGTCCTTGAGCTCTCGCACGACACGCTCCACCTCGTCGCCCATGGCGTTGAAGGCCTCGGCCACGGCGCGGGTCTCGAGCGATCCCATAGGCGTGGCCCGCACGGAGTGGTCTCCGGCGGCGAAAGCCTGCGCTCCATCGCTCAAGTCGCGCAGCGGTGCGGAGAGCCAGCGGGCGAGCAGCTCGGTCAGTGCGAACGTGACGCCTACGAACAGCATGACCACGACGAGCAGTCGGGTGCGATACGTCTGGAGCAGCGTGACGATCGAGAAGGTGGTGGACGAGGAGTAGGCGACACCCACCACGGTCCCGTCGTGGATGATCGGTTCTGCGATGTAGAGCGCCACGCGGTCACTGGCGGTCACACGAGTGGCGGCGCCATAGTCGCCGGCAAGCGCGGTCTGGATCTCGGAGAGCTCTCCGTATGCCTCGCCGACGCCGTCGTCACCGGCGGAGTCCACGAGTGCGATCCCTTGGGCGTCAAGCACACGGACCCGCGAGAAGATGTCAGGCCCGGCGGCTTGTAGCGCGGTGGTCAATCCGGCCGTCTCGGCGGAGGAAAGCCGTCCGTCCCCCATGTAGGCCTCCGAGACGATCTCGGCCACGATGAGCGACTCGGTGTGGAGCCGCTCTTCGAGTTTGCGCAGTGCGAAGCCCTCAAGCTCTTTGAGGAAGTAGGCGGACAGCCCCGCCGCCGATGTGATGGCGACGATCAGGAAGGCTGCAAGCAGCCGGGTCCGTATGCGTGTTCGACCAGGGGAGCGCACGGGTCACTCGGCGATGCGGTAGCCGTAGCCACGGACCGTCTCGATGACGGCCGGGTCCACGCCTGCCTTCTCAAGCTTGTCGCGCAGCCGCTTCACGTGCGTATCCACGGTCTTGGTCTCCACCACGTACTGCCATCCCCATGCCTGCCGGAGCAACTGCTCGCGAGAGAGGACCTTGCCTGCGTGATGCATGAGACATGCGAGAAGCTCGAACTCGCGTGGCGTCAGGTCGATCTCGTTCTCGCCGAAGTGCGCCTCGTGAGAGCCTTCATCCAGCAAGATGCCGGATGCGCTTATGGGGCCGTCCTCGCTTGCGGACTCCTTGGTGGAGCGACCGGCGGATCGGCGCAGCAGCGCTTTCACGCGTGCAAGCAGTTCCCGTACCCCGAAAGGCTTGGACAGGTAGTCGTCGCCACCGATCTCAAGCCCTACTACCTTGTCGAGTTCGGTGTCGCGCGCCGAGAGGAACAGCACCGGCACGTCGCCGCTGGCGCGTAGCTTCCGGCAGACCTCGTAGCCGTCAGTCCCGGGCAGCATGATGTCGAGGATGACAAGATCGAACTCGCCGGCCTCGGCAAGAGAAAGCGCCTGGTCGCCATCTTCTGCGATGGTGACCTCGTAGCCCTCCTTGCGAAGGTTGTACGATACGAATTGCAGAATCGACTGCTCGTCGTCCACGACGAGGATCTTTGCTGGTGTCGCCGTCATCGGACCTCCGTTTGGTCGGTTGCGGGCGTCTTGGGCGATGATAGCATCGAGACATGCTTGCTGGCTGCCGCGTTGCTGCTCCGTAACACGGTCCACATGGAAGAAAGGCAGACGATGATCCTCGCTGTTGACATAGGAAACACCCAGACAGTCCTTGGTTTGTTCGAGAATGCGATCCTGGGCGGGCACTGGCGGATCTCCACGGATGCCACGCTCACAGCCGATGAACTGCGCCTGCGCATAGGCGGGCTTCTCGGCCTGGATGGCCTCAGTTGGGAGTCCATCCATCGCGTGGTCATCTCGTCAGTGGTGCCGGCGCTCACGGTGGCCTACGAGGAGATGGCCGAGCGCGCCACCGGCAAAGAGCCTATGGTGATCGGGCCCGGCGTGAAGACAGGCATGCCCATCCGCTATGACAATCCTCACGAGGTGGGTGCCGACAGGATCGTGAACGGCGTGGCTGCATATGCCGCACTTGGCGGGCCTGTTGTGGTCGTTGACTTCGGTACTGCGACCACCCTTGATGTCATCGATGCGAGCGGTGCTTATCTGGGCGGGGCCATCGCGCCCGGCGTGGAGACGAGCGCAGAGGCGCTGTTCAGCCGTGCGGCCAGGCTCGCCAAGGTGGATCTGGAAGCTCCCGACAAGGTCATCGGTACGAACACCCGGGCGTCCGTGCAGGCAGGTCTCGTGTTGGGCGAAGCGGTCATGGTCGACGGTCTCGTCCGCCGGATATGGGAGGAGCTGGGCACATCGTGCCCGGTCATCGCAACCGGCGGCCTGGCCGAGCAGATGACCCCGCTCTGCCAGACGATAGGGCACGTTGACGCGGACCTCACGCTCAAAGGGCTTATCGCGATATACGAGCGCAACGTATAGCCACGATTCTGGTATAGCGTTTGCTCTCCGAGACCAGGAACGACTGCGCCATCACTTGGGCTTGAGAAACGTTTCACGTTGTCTAAGGATGGCCCGAATGGTACTATCCACGGTGTTCAGGCAAGCGGGCGAATGTGTGAGACCGGTGTTCTCTCGGCGATCACGCTGCCCGATACCTCTGTGCTGTGACCTGTTGGATCAACAGTGGGCAGACGCATGTCTGCAGCGAGGAGTGATCGAGTGAACAAGAGGGCGAAGCAGCGCCTCATAGGCGTGACAGCGCTCATAGTCATCGCCGTCGCGGGTCTCATCTTCTATACGAGCCAGGGCTCCGGCGCGGGCGCGTACAAGAAGACGGTCGCGGAAGTCGCGGCGGATGAATCACTGGTGGGTCAGCAGGTACAGGTCAGCGGTCCGGTTATCGCCGGCTCGTGGATCCCCGGCTCCAGCCCCCTTGAATTCGAGATCAAAGACCAGGAAGCCACTGATGGCTCCACCCTGCGGGTCATCTGGGACGGTCCTGTCCCAAGCGCGTTCGGTGACGGCACCGTCGCCATCGTCAAGGGCGTCATCGGCGAGGATCGAGCGCTCACCGCAAGCTCACTTATCACGCAGTGCCCTTCGAAGTACGCTTCGGCTACCGGCGCGCTGTCTGTTGCTGACCTCGCCAGCCAGTCCAGTGAGATCGAGGGGAACTACATCAAGGTGACCGGTTACGTGGTTGCCGGATCGGTGCAGGGCGCCGACGCAGCCGAGCGATTCTCGATCGCGGATGACGTGAGCGGGGAAGCCCCGGTTGCGATCTCTTTCAGTGGGGCACTTCCTGAGGGTATGGACGATGGCTCGAAGGTCGTGATCGGCGGGAAACTGGGCGCGGACGGTATGTTCGCAGCCGACGAAGTGGCACTTGACGAAGCAGCTCAGTAATCCGGCGACCGCGACGGTCGTTCGAGAAATGGAGTGACGCATGGGTCTGTCTGGTCTGGGTAACCTGCTCCTCGCGCTGGCGAGTATCTGCGCGGTAGCCTCTATCGGCTTCATCGCATTCGGAATGCGCACCAAAGACGGGGAGGGCATGGTCAAGATAGGCCACTACCTCACCTACGGTGTGTTCGGCTTCACTTCAATGGCAGTGGTGCTTCTGGCTGCCGCCTTCCTTGGCGAGAACTTCACGCTTGAGTATGTGGCGTACAACCATCCCACGAAGGTGGGCGCTTGGGCATGGCTCTATCGCCTCTCCGGACTGTGGGCCGGTAGGGAAGGCTCGCTTCTGTTCTGGGAGTGGATACTTGCGATCTACGCCGCGTTCGTGGCCCGCAAGTTCATCGACAAGAACGACAGGCTTGGCAGCGTGGCACTCGGCATCATCAACTTCGTCCAGGTGTTCTTCCTGGCCGCTCTGTTCATCAAGCTCAACAACCCGTTCCAGGCGCTCGATCCTTCATACATCGACGCGACCGGTAAGTTGCTGATCGATGTGGCGATGAACCCGTTGCTGCAGAATCCGTGGATGCTCTCGCATCCGCCGACCCTGTTCATCGGATACGCGGGTCTTACCGTGCCCTTTGCGTTCGCGCTTGCTGCACTCATCACCGGCGACACCTCCAGTCACTGGGTCAAGATCTCGGACCGGATCACGGTCTTCTCTTGGCTGCTTCTGGGCATCGGTATCGGCCTCGGATCGGTCTGGGCCTACGTTGAGCTCGCGTTTGGCGGCTACTGGGCATGGGACCCGGTGGAGAACGCCTCGCTGCTCCCCTGGCTGACGGGTGTGGCACTGCTGCACTCCATGACCGTCTATCGACGGCGTGAGGGCTTCCGCACCTGGACGATCTTCCTGGCCGGCCTGACGTTCGTGCTGGTCTTGCTCGGCACCTTCATCACACGTTCGGGTGTCGTCTCATCCGTTCACGCATTCCAAGAAGACATGCTCTCGTTTTGGCTGTTCATCTTCATGATGGCAGGCTCCATGATCGCGATCATCGCCGGCCTCATCTACCGCCGCAAGGACCTGGGCGGAAGCGAGACCTTCGACCGCCTCATGTCTAAAGAGGGCTCCTATTACTTCAACAACCTGATCATGACCATCGCGGCCCTGCTCGTGGCGTATCTGACCATCAGCTCTGCGTTCAACAGTTGGCCGCTTGCATGGTTGACGTCCTGGTGGCCCGCAGCGGGCAAGACATTCGGTGTGGCGACCTACGACACCCTGGCGCGACCCATCGGCATCTTCTACATCCTGGTGATGTCGGTGTGCCCGATCCTGTCCTGGGGCGGCGGTGAGCCCGGTTCGTTCTTCAAGCGGGCGAAGTGGCCGCTTGCGGGTGCGGGAGTCCTGAGCGTGGGCCTGCTGGCGCTGTGGTGGTTCGATATGGTGCCGTACTTCCAGCAGACCGCGGACGGCATGAGCCTGAGTGTGACCAACGTCATCGCCGTCATCGGCCTGCTGACAGCGGCTCTCGCCATCGCCCTGCCGATCTACCTGTTCATAGAGGGCGCGCGCAAGCGCTCCTCGGCCAAGGGTGAGAGCTTCGGTAAAGCGCTGTGGTGGGTCATCACCAAGCCCCGTACCCAGTCGGGCGGCTACCTGACGCACCTCGGCATGGGCGTGATCTTGGTCGGGCTGATCGGGTCCACGATGTACGTGCAGTCGTTCAACACCACGCTCGCCCAGACCCCGGGTGCCCAGCTCCAGGCGGGCAAGTATGCGTTCGCGTTCCAGTCTCTTGAGGAAGTCACCGAGGCCAACGGCGATGTCAGCTACACGGCCACGCTCGATGTGCTCCGTGAGGGCAAGACCATCGACACGATCACTCCGCACCTCGTGTTCCCGCTTCAGTTGCAGAGCCAGAACCAGTCGACGCAGAAGGTGGATATCACCATCAGTCCCGTGAAGGACATCTTCGTCTCGTTCGCAGGACTGGATCAGGCGGGCAACCTTGCGCTCACGGTGAAGTTCTTCCCGATGCAGGTGTGGGTCTGGACAGGCTTCATCCTCACGATCATAGGATCAGCGTTGGCCTCCTGGCCGAAGCGTCGCAAGCTTGCGGCGGCCTAGGCAGCACTATGGGAGAGACGCCTCTTACAGGTAACGCATTGGAGGTCCGGGGTCTTACCCGGGCCTTCGGTGCGCGCAAGGCTTTGGACAAGGTCGACTTCGATCTTCCTGAAGGAGCGTTTCTCTCGATCTTCGGTCCCAACGGCGCCGGAAAGACGACGCTGGTCAAGATACTGACCACGCTGCTCAATCCTTCGGCAGGTAGCGTGAAGGTGTGCGGCCTGGATGTTGTGACCGATGCGGTGGAGCTACGGCACAAGATAGGCCTCATCAGCCACAACCCGCTGCTCTATGCCGACCTGACCGCCGAGGAGAACCTGCTCTTCTTCGCCGAGATGTACGGCATCCCCGAAGCTGAGGAACGGGTGCGCGAGCTGCTTGAGAGCGTCGAGCTTGATCATCGCCGCCTCGATCTGACGCGTACCTTCTCGAGAGGGATGCTCCAGAGGCTTTCCATCGCCCGTGCTCTGCTGCACAGGCCGGACATCTTGTTCCTGGACGAACCCTACTCCGGGCTGGATCCCCACGCGATGGACATCCTTGATACGCTTGTCGCGCAGATCCGGGGGGAGCATACCTTCGTGATGATCAGCCATGACCTGTCAAAGGGCCTTGAGCTGTGTTCGCATGCGCTCATCCTGGCAAATGGCAAAGTGGTCATGTTCGACGAGCGGGATGCCATCGACGAGGCGGCGTTCCGTGAGACGTACAGGGCTACCGTGGGGATGGGGGTGGCCTGATGGCGAGTGCAAGCTGGCGTCAGTTCAAGGCCATACTGCGCAAAGACCTCGTCATGGAGATGCGCACGCACGAGATGATCACCTCGATGGGCCTGTACGCCATCCTCACGATGGTCGTCTACCAGATCGCCCTGACAGAGGCCGGAGAGGCGCTTGACGTCCGCCTGGTCATGCCCGGTCTCATCTGGGTCGCATTCATATTCATGTCGCTGCTTGGCCTGAACCGGTCCTTTGTGCACGAGAAGGACCAGGGTTGCATCGATGCGCTTCTGCTCTCGCCGGTCGATCGCCCGGTCATATTCTTCGCGAAGTTCTCCGGCAACCTGCTCTTCCTTCTGGCGGTCGAGGTGCTCTCGCTGCCGGTGTTCGCGTTTCTGTTCTTGCAGGGCCGAGAGGGGATATCCAACCCCATCTGGCTGCTTGGCGTGGTGATGCTGGCTGCCTCGGTGGGCATATCGGGCGTCGGCACGCTGCTCGCTACCATGACGGTGAACACCTCGGGCAAGGATATCTTGCTCGCGGTCGTGTTCGTGCCGCTGATGTACCCGTTGCTCAGGGCCGCAGTGGGCGCGACGTTCGCTGCTGTCATCGGCGGCCCCGGCTCTATCGAGACCTTCTGGTCTTGGATGGCGTGGGTAGCGGGATTCGACGTCATAATGCTGCTCGTGGCCTTCGGGCTCTACGAGTTCGTGATCGGCGCCTAGGCGCCCAGGGAAGGAGAGTCCTTGAACCGCACTAAGATCGCGAAACTCATGCTGGCGCTGGGCGGTGTACTCACTACCGCCGCGTTCTTCATGACGTTCTTCTGGGCGAACGCCAGTACGTTCCCCGATGGTCGAATCGACTTCGGACAGAAGATCTTCTACTTCCATGTCCCTGTCGCCGAGGCATCGTTCCTCGTGTTCTTCTTCACGGCGTTCTATGGCGTGAAGTTCCTCATGACCAAAGACCGCCGCTTCGACACGCGTGCGAAGATAGCGACCGAGGTGACCCTGCTGTTCGTTCTGCTGACGATGGCCACGGGCATCTTGTGGACGAAAGTCGCGTGGGGTGTATGGTGGCTGTGGGAGCCCAGGCTCACCACGTACTTCATCCTGACGCTGCTCGTCATCGCGTACTTCGTTCTTCGCAATTCCGTGGAAGACGAGGAGCGGCGAGCGGTCTATGCTTCGGCGTTCGGCATTCTCGCGTTCATCGACGCGCCGATCTCGTTCTTCATCACCCGCTGGGCGGAATCGGTCCATCCGGTGGTCCTGGCCGGCGGGGAAGGCAGCGGCCTTGAGACGCCGATGCTGATCACGTTCATCGTCGCCCAGGTCGGCATGCTGATGCTGGGCTATGCGTTCTATGAGATGCGGCTCCATGAAGAGGAAATCAAAGAGCGCCTTGAAGCGCTCAAAGTCACGGTTGGAGGCTAGCGCCATGCAAGATATCTACTCCCAGGTCATGCCCCAGGCACCTTACGTCATCGTGGCGTACGGACTCATCTGGGTCGGTCTGATCGGCTATGTCGGTATGGTGTTCTCCCGGCTGAAGAAGATCGAGAAGGAGATATCAGTCGTCGAGTCTGCGGTGAAGCGTCGCGAGAAGTCCGAGTAACGAGTCTTTAGCCGGTCCAACAGGGAGGTCACAGCGTGGAGCAGTTTTCTATAGTCGCGTTCTGGTTTGCGACAGTGCTCTATACCGCTGCCACCGTGCTCTACGGATACTGGTTTCTCAGTAAGCGTCGAGCGTATTCGTGGTATGCGACGTTCCTGACAGGTGCCGGTTTCCTGTGCCATACGCTGTCGATCTATGCACGTTCGCGGTCGACGCAGGGCACGCTGCTGGACGGTTCGAACACGCTCATTCTCCTTGCGTGGGCGCTGGTGCTCCTCTACTTCATCATGGAGCACCTCATCAAGATCAAGGTCTACGGGACCGCTCTCGTGCCCGCGTCGGTTGTCATGATGACGGTGTCGCAGGTGCTTCAGGCCACCGGCAAGGGCGTCGTGGTTGCCTCGCCACTGGTGGAGAACTGGAAGGTGGGGATCCACGTTGCGCTGATCATCTTCAGCAACGCGGGATACCTGATCGGCGCTGTGGCGGCGCTTGCCTATGTCTTGCAGGAGCGGCAGCTCAAGAGCCACAACACCAGTGTGTTGTTCCGCAGGCTTCCGCCGCTTGGGGCTATCGACACGCTTGCCAGGCGAGCAATCGCATTCGCGTTCCCGGCATACACCGGTGGGCTGCTTCTGGGCGTGGTCCGTGCGATAGAGACGGATCCTCCCGGTTGGTGGGCCGATCCGCGCGTCGTGTTGGCGGGTCTGGTCTGGTTGATCTTCGGCACGTATCTGTTCATCCGCTATCGCGGAAGCGGCTCGGCGAAGACCACCGCGACCATCGCGCTTGTGGGAGCTGTCGTCGTCATCATCCTGGCGGTCGTCGCGCGCACGGTGCCTGCCGGTTTCCACATCTTCGGGATATAGGACTGATGCACTGATATGAGTCGCGATTACACTACACGCTACTACCCCGTCTACCTCGACCTTGGCGAGAAGCTCGCTGTGGTGGTGGGTGGCGGCGCAGTGGCTGCCCGCAAGATCCGGACGCTGGTGGAATACGGCGCCCGCGTTGTCGTGGTGGCTCCGGAGGTCGTTGACGAGCTTGAGCAGATGGCGACCGAGGGCCTGGTAGAGATCCAGAGGCGTGGCTACGTGAGAGGCGACCTGGACCAGGCGTTTCTCGTGGTTTGCGCTACTGATTCCGAGGAGACCAATCGTGCCGTCTACGACGAGGCCGAGCAGCGGGGCTGCCTGGTGAATGTCGTGGACGTCCCTGAATTGTGCAACTTCATCGTGCCCTCCATCGTGAGGCGCGGTCAGCTCCAGCTTGCGATCTCAACAGGCGGGGCTGCACCCACAGTGGCCAAGCGCCTCCGTCGTCATGTGGAGGATCACGTCGGCCAGGAGTGGGGCCCCTACATCGAGCTGCTGGGCGAGGTCCGTACGCTGGTGATGGAGCGAGTCCCGGGCGGCGAGCCGGTCCGCAAGCCCATCTTCGAGGCCATCGGTGCCTCCGATCTGCTCGAGCGGATCCGCGCAGGTGTGCGTCCGAGCGCCGAAGACGTGTACGCCGAGTTCGTGGGAGGTGACCACGCGTGATCGCTTCCGGTTCGGTGGTCATCGTCACCGGCGGCTCCAGCGGTATCGGGCTGGCGACCGCGGAACTCCTGGCTGCCCGTGGCGCAAACGTGGCCATCGTCGCGCGAGACGCGGGGCGGCTTGAGGTGGCCAGGCAGGTCGTCTCGGCGGCATGCAGCCAAAGCACACAGCGGGTCGCTGCGATCTCGTGCGATGTCTCCCGTTGGGAGGACGTTCAGGCGATGGTGCGTCAGGTCGAGGATGAACTCGGCCCGGTGGATACCTTGATGGCGTGTGCGGGGTACTGCACCCCTATGCGCTTCACCGAGTTGCCTGTGGAGGAGTTCGAAGGGCATCTCGACGCGAACCTGTTGGGCGTGATCTACCCGGCTCGTGCCATCGCCCCCGGGATGATGGAGCGCGGACGAGGGAACATCGCCATGGTCGCCTCGATGGGCGGGTTCGTGGGCGTATACGGCTACTCGGCGTACAGCTCAGCGAAGTTCGGCGTGATGGGTCTGGCCGAGGTGTTGCGTTGCGAGCTCAAGCCCCACGGCATCGGCGTGACGGTGCTCTGTCCGCCGAACGTGGACACACCCGGTTATGCGCGGGAAGTGGAGATCGAGCCGGCCGAGACGGCCGCGATTAACGGCAGCGTCAAGGCGGTGTCGCCCGAGTCCATGGCGCGGGTCTTCGTCTCGGCGGTCGAGAGAGGGAAGTTCCTCGTCGTCCCGGGATTCGTGAACGGTCTGCTCTACCGACTCAAGGGGTTGTTTCCCGAGCTCTTCTATATGGTTTTCGACGGCGATGTGTCTAAGACACGGAAGGCCGTACGGGATGTGACAGCATCATGAAGAAACATGAATCGCGTTGTCCGTCTGTGGCCACGAGTGCTAGGATGTCAATGTTCAGGCAGGTGCAGGAAGTGCACTTCATAGCGTGTGATATCGCCCCCGCCGGGCCTGCTTGCCTGAACAACAATGCACTGCTCCGGCGGGGGCGTCCCATGCTCTCATCTGCGTGGAACGTACACGACAAGACGAAGCGAGTCCCATGCATCTGACGCTAGTCGGTCTGAGTCATAAGACCGCACCTATCGAGATACGAGAGAAGCTGACGTTTCCTGCCCATCGGCAGCAAGACGCCCTTTCTTTGCTGTGCTCAAGCGACCGGGTCGCGGAGGCGGTCATCGTCTCCACGTGCAACCGGACCGAGATCTACGCCGTCACGACCGGGGAAGACGCCGGTGTCGATGCCGTCATCGACTTCATAGCGGAGTACCACGGGCTCGACCGTCATGAACTCATCCGGTACCTCTACATCATCCGGGGCCAGGCGGTCGTGAAGCACCTGTTCCGGGTCGTGGCGTCTTTGGATTCCATGGTGATAGGTGAAGCCCAGATCCTCGGGCAGGTCAAAGAGGCCTACGATCACGCGCTCAACAACGGAGCCTCCGGACGTGCGTTCAACAGGCTGTTCCGACAGTCGTTCGAGGTGGGCAAACGCGTCCGCACCGAGACGGAGATCGGCGAGAACGCCGTATCCATCAGCTACGCCGCGGTCGAGCTTGCCCGCAAGGTCTTCGACTCGCTTGAAGGCCGGACCATTCTGGTCCTTGGCGCCGGCAAGATGAGCGAGCTTACCGCCAAGCACCTTGTGTGCAATGGCGTGAAGGCCGTGCTTGTAGCCAACCGCACCTACGAACGCGCAGTGGAGCTTGCCGAGCGATTCGATGGCGAGGCGATCCGCTACGACGAGCTGTTTGCCCGGATGCCGGAAGCGGACATCGTGATCTCCTCGACCGCCGCGCAGCACTACGTCATCACGCGTGATGATGTGGCAGCGACGCTTAGGGCTCGCGGGGGACGCCCGCTGTTTCTGATAGACATCGCGTTGCCGCGTGACATCGAGCCCGAGGCTAACGAGCTGAGTAACGTCTTCCTCTACGACATAGACGACCTCAACGGGGTCGTTGAGTCCAATCTCGAGGAGCGCATGCGCGAGGCAAAGCGTGCGGAAGTGATCATCGACGAGGAGATAGACACCTTCCTCGGCTGGCTTGAGTCGCTTGAGGTCGTCCCCACTATCGCCGCGATCCGCGATAAGGCTGAAGTGATCCGTACCGCAGAGCTGGAGAAGGCGCTGAAGCGCCTTGGTGGGCTCTCGGACAAGGAGCGTCAGACGGTGGAGGCACTGAGCTGCGCCATCGTGAACAAGATGTTGCATGGCCCCACTGCCCGGCTGAAGCAGGCAGCGGGAACCAAGGACGGATTCTCGATGGTGGAGACCGCGCGTCACCTGTACGGACTTGAGGACTCGGATTCCCGGCAGGGGCACGGAGTGTTCCGTAACCTGCTTAACCTGCGAGCGAAAGAGCTCGTTGAAGACAAACGCAAGGAGATAGGAGACTCAGTTGGCTGCTGAGCGTACACAGCTCACTATCGGCACCAGGGGCAGCAAGCTGGCCCTGTGGCAGAGCAACTACATCAAAGGACGGCTTGAGGAGCTGACCGGGCTTCCGGTCAGTCTGAAGGTCATCAAGACCACCGGCGACAAGATCTTGGACGTCCCGCTGGCAAAGGTGGGTGGCAAGGGGCTTTTCACCAAGGAGATCGAGGTCGAACTCATCGATGGGACGGTGGATCTGGCCGTCCATTCGATGAAAGACGTTCCCACCGAGCTGCCCGAAGGACTGGTCATCGCCGCAACGCCGGAGCGTGTCGATCCGCGTGACGTGATCGTCTCGGGAGGCAACCACACGATCGATTCGCTGCCGGACGGCGCGCGCGTGGGCACAAGCTCGCTGCGCCGGCGCTCGCAGCTGCTGGCGCTGCGTCCTGACGTCCAGATCGTGGATGTGCGCGGCAACCTCGACACCCGCATGCGCAAGGCCGAAGACGGCGAAGTGGATGCCGTCATCCTTGCTGCAGCGGGCATCACGCGGATGGGCTGGGGCGAGCGGATCACGCACCACATCGACCCGCAGAAGATGGTGCCCGCCGTGGGACAGGGCGCGATAGGTGTGGAGATCCGGGAAGACGATGAGTTCATGCAGCGCGTGTGCGCGGAGCTCTCCGACCCCGCCACGCTCACGTGTGTCACGGCCGAGCGGGTCGTCATGCGTGGTCTGGATGGTGGCTGTCAGGTGCCTATCGGCGCGTATTGCCGTGTCGTCGATGGCGACAAGCTCGTCATGGACGCCTTTGTCGGCTCCCTGGACGGTGAGACGCTGTTGCGTCACACCCTTGAGGGATCGACCGCCGAGCCCGTGATGCTGGGTCAGGCGATGGTCGACCGTCTGCTGGAGATGGGCGCAACCGCCATCCTGGCCGAGGTGCGGCAGGCTGGCGATGAAGGTGTCGGTTCTTTGCTCAAGACGTGAACCCGTGCGGTCGTGTGACCGTGTAGCGAGTGAATGGAGCGTGTGATGGGACGTCCCATCGTGTATCTGATCGGAGCGGGCCCCGGTGATCCGGGACTTATGACGGTGAAGGGTCTCGAGCGTATCGCTGAGGCTGACATCGTCGTGTACGACTACCTCGCGAACCCCGTCTTCTTGCAGGGCGCGCGCGAGGATGCCGAGTTCATCTACGTCGGCAAGAAGGGCTTCACTGCCCACGTGACGCAGGATGAGATCAATGAGCTGCTCATCGCCAAGGCGCTTGAGGACGGCGGCAAGTCCATCGCGCGTCTCAAAGGCGGCGACCCGTTCATCTTCGGCCGTGGAGGCGAGGAGGCGCTCGCGCTCGTCGAGGCAGGTGTCGCGTTCGAGGTAGTGCCGGGAATCAGCTCCGGCTATGCGGCGCCCGCGTACGCAGGCATCCCTGTGACGCATCGCGGCATCACCACCGAGATGGCCTTTGTCACAGGCCACGAGGATCCCACCAAGCCCGACAGCGACATCGACTGGGCACATCTGGCCAAGGGTGTGGGTACGGTGTGCTTCTTCATGGGCGTGAAGAACCTGCCCAACATCGTGGAGAACATGGTGGGCAACGGCCGCCCGGCCTCAACGCCGGTAGCGCTCGTGCGCTGGGGTACGACTCCTCAGCAAGAGGTCTTGACCGGCACGCTCGAAGACATCGTCGAGAAGGTCGCAGCCGCCGGTTTCAAGGCTCCCGCGATCACCGTCGTGGGCGAGGTCGTGAAGCTGCGTGAGAAGCTTGCATGGTTCGAGACCCGCCCACTCTTCGGCAAGACCGTCGTGGTGACGCGCTCGCGTGCACAGGCCTCCGGCCTCAGCAGGGACTTGCGCGACCTTGGCGCCGAGGTGCTGGAGTTCCCCACGATCGAAGTCGTCGACCCCGAGAGCTTCGAGCCGGTCGACAAGGCCATCCGCAACCTCGATGTCTACGATTGGCTTGTTCTCACGTCGGTGAACGGCGTGGAGCGTTTCTTCGATCGCCTCGAGTACGCCGATAAGGACGCGCGTGCCCTGCAGGGTCTGCGCGTCGCAGCCATCGGTCCGGCTACCGCCGCCGCATGCATGGGCCGCGGCATCCGTCCGGACTTCGTGCCGGACGAGTATCGTGCAGAAGGCGTGCTCGACGGTCTGTGCGAGCGCGGTGTCGGCGAGAACACCAGGGTGCTCCTGGCCAGGGCGCTCGAGGCCCGGGAGATCTTGCCCGAGAAGCTGACCGAGCGTGGCGCCGTGGTAGACGTGGTGCCGGTGTACCGCACGATCCTTGCTGCGGGCGACCCCGGTATCGCCGAGCGCATAGCCACAGGCGACGCAGACGTCATCACCTTCACCTCCAGTTCGACGGTCAGAAACTTCGTTGAGCTTGCAAATGGCATCGACCTCGCTGAGGCACTGGCCGGGACGCTTGTTGCGTCGATCGGCCCGATAACCTCGGACACTGCGGCCGAACTTGGTTTGACCGTGGGTGTGGAGGCAGAAGAGTACACAATCCCGGGCCTTGTCGAGGCTGTCTTGGGTCATCTCAGCAAGAAAGGACAGTAACGTGATCGGTATCTCAAAGCTTTACTGCGGGGCCGTTGAGCCCAGCGACGTACTCCGTTACAACCGCGAGTCCGGCAAGCTTCCAAGCGAGCTGCTCCAGTTCGCCGCTGACAAGAAGCCGGTCGTGGTGTGGAACTGCACCCAGCGCTGCAACCTCAAGTGCGTGCACTGCTACGCACAGTCCGAGGATCGCAACTACCCGGGCGAGATGAGCACCGAAGAGGGTAAGGCCATGATCGACGATCTGGCTGCCTACGGCGCTCCTGTGCTGCTCTTCTCGGGCGGCGAGCCCACCATCCGCAAGGACCTGCTGGAGCTCATGTACTACGCCAAGGACAAGGGTATGCGCGTGGTCATCTCCACCAACGGCACACTGATCACCGAGGAGAAGGCCAAGGAGTTCGCCGAGGTCGGTCTTTCCTACGTGGGTGTCTCGCTGGACGGCAGCAAAGAGACCCATGACAGCTTCCGCGGTATTCCCGGCAGCTTCGACAAGGCGATCCAGGGCATCCGCAACTCGATGGCCGCCGGTATCAAAGTCGGCTTGCGCATGACCATCAACAAGCGCAACTGGCAAGACATCCCCGAGATCTTCAAGGTCATGCGTGAAGAAGGCATCCCGCGTGCGTGCTTCTATCACCTGGTCTACACGGGTCGCGGTTCCGAGCTCATGAAAGAGGACCTCGATCACGAGGAGACCCGCAAGGCCGTCCGTCTCATCATGGATGAGACCAAGGCCATGTTCGATGACGGTCTCGCACCTGAGATCCTCACCGTCGACAACCACGCCGACGGTCCCTTCGTGTACATGGAGATGCTCAAGGAGAACCCTGAGCGCGCCGAGGACGTACTGCAGCTCCTGCAGTGGAACCAGGGCAACTCCACCGGCAACGGCATCGGTTGCGTGAGCTGGAACGGCGAGGTCTACGCTGACCAGTTCTGGCGTCACTTCTCGCTGGGCAACGTGCGCGAGCGTCCGTTCTCGGAGATTTGGACCGACGTGTCCGGTGACACGGAGCAGTCCGAGATGATGAAGCGTCTCAAGGACAAGAAGCCCTACGTGAAGGGCCGCTGTGCCGAGTGCAAGTGGCTGCAGATCTGTGGAGGCAACTTCCGGGTGCGTGCAGAGGCAGCTACCGGCGACCTGTGGGCGCCGGATCCTGCCTGCTACCTCACGGATGAAGAGATCGGACTTGGCGACGTCGCAGACCTTGCAGATCGTGCGGAAGCGGGCGTTATCGCCGGCGACGCACCCATCGGCTGTGAGGTCGACTAGGACTGACGGACGGTCGGATGAGGCCGTCTCAGCGTTGACAAAGAGCTGATTGCTCGGCATTGTATACACTTGCGCTGCCGCCTTCGGGCGGGTGCGATATGGGGATGTGGCTCAGCTGGGAGAGCGCTGCCTTCGCAAGGCAGAGGTCGTCGGTTCGAATCCGATCATCTCCACCAACGGTAACAGTGTCGAGGCGGTCCGCTGATGCGGATCGCCTCGACTGCTTCACCGGCCGGAGGATTCGGCCGAGAGGCGTACATCTGAAGCTCAGGGAGGATGCGAGAATATGGAAACAGTGGCGACCAACGAGTTCCTGACCTGGTTCAACATGTGGGGAAGCGTGATGTACGCGGTCATGCAGATGGTGTTCTGGGCAGCCGTTGCATTCGCCGCGGTGTACGCTGCTCTTGCGTACAACCGCTACGTCGCCCACAAGATCGCGCGTCACGGAGTCGCTGTCGTTGAGGACGCGCCGGCCGCAGAGATCAGTATCGACGAGTTCGTCGAGTAGGCGCCTGCGGGCGTTTCCGTTCCGCGTTGAAGGAGGAATACGATGGAGTTTCCCGCGTATCGACCGCGCCGCTTGCGCCGCACCGAGACGATCCGCGCCATGGTGCGAGAGGCCGGGCTGGATGTGCGTGACCTGATCTATCCGCTCTTCGTGATGTTCGGTGAGGGCGTAAGAATCGAAGTCCCCTCGATGCCGGGCGTGTTCAACATCTCGCTTGACCAGCTTCCGGCCGAGATCGATGAGCTCAAGGCGCTGGGCATCCCCGCGGTCATCTTGTTCGGCATCCCGGATCACAAAGACGAGGCCGGTACCGGTGCGTATGCCGAAGACGGTATCGTGCAAGAGGCGATCCGTGCGATCAAGGCCCACGATCCGGAGTTCTGCGTCATCACCGACGTGTGCATGTGCGAGTACACGTCGCACGGTCACTGCGGTGCGCTTGATGACCAGGGCTGCGTGATGAACGACGTGACGCTGGAGATGCTTGCTTCCGTTGCAGTGAGCCATGCCGAGGCGGGCGCAGATATGGTCGCTCCTTCGGACATGATGGACGGCCGCGTGGGCGCCATCCGTGGCGCTTTGGATGCGGAGGGCTTCTCGGAGGTGCCGATCATGGCCTACTCGGCCAAGTACGCCTCGGCATACTATGGTCCCTTCCGCGACGCTGCCGGCAGCGCTCCCAGTTTTGGTGACCGTCGGGGCTATCAGATGGACCCGGCCAACGGCGAAGAGGCGCTGCGTGAGACCGCGCTCGACATCGAGGAGGGCGCCGATATCGTCATGGTCAAGCCTGCTTTGGCGTACATGGATGTCATCCGTCGTGTCAAAGACGAGTTCGGCTATCCCACATGCGCGTACAACGTCAGTGGCGAGTATGCGATGGTGAAGGCCGCTGCAGCCAACGACTGGATCGACGAGAAGCGCGTGGTCCTTGAGACGCTGCTTGGTTTCAAGCGTGCGGGCGCGGACATCATCATCACGTATCACGCCAAGGATGCGGCTCGCTGGCTCAAGGAGGCCTAGACCATGGTCGCCTTCTACGGCGAGAGGAGAGAGGATGCAGCAAGTGCGCCTGCCGCTCCGAAGGCACGGGTGCAGCGCATCCCCGTCTACACGACGACCGAAGCGCCGGTCGGCTATCGCATCGAGCGCACGATCGGACTGTGCTGGGGCGTGGCCGCTCGCAGCCGGGATCTCTTGAGCTCGACCGTGGCCGGTCTTCGGACGATAGCCGGTGGCGAGATCCCCGAGTTCGTGCGTCTTGCCGAGACGACACGCGCCGAGGCGCTCCAAAGACTTGAACAGCACGCGATACAGCTGGGCGCGAACGCGGTGGTGGGCGCCCGCTTCGACTCGACCTCCGTTCCACCGGCGAGCGAGATCTTCGCGTACGGAACGGCTGTGATGGTCGTTCCGACGACCGACTGAACCGATACGAAGGAACGTGAGATGGCAGATAACGTAGGCAACGCTGATAGCCGTCCCGACCTCGATCTTGACGAGGCTTTCGGTGACGACCGTCCAACGATAGATGAGCAGGAGATGGCGGACGCCGAGAAGGGCTGCGGCCAGGCCGCCATCGGCATCCCGATGGGTCATCCGGCGGGTGTTCCGATGACCGGCGGTCACCCCGGCGGTCACCCCGGCGGTCACCCCGGCGGACATCCGGCCGGTACGCAGCGTCACGGTGGCGCGCGTTCGATGGGCTTCCGCCCTGGCGGCGGCGAGGCTGCGCAGGCGTATGAAGCGCGCACCGGCATCAAGGCGCCGCGCATCATCGCCTGGGAGATCACGCGGAGCTGCAACCTCAGTTGCGCGCATTGTCGCGCAGCGGCGGAGTTCGGCGCCTACGAGGGCGAGCTGTCACTGGACGAGATCAAGAGCAACATCGATGACATCACGACGATCACCAACCCCATCATCATCCTCACCGGTGGTGAGCCGCTCATGCGGCCTGACATCTGGGAGGTCATCGACTACGCGCACGAGAAGGGCGCGATGCCTGTCATCGGCACCAACGCCACGCTCATCACTGACGAGATCGCCGCGAAGATGGCCGAGCACCGCATCCCGCGCATCTCGGTCAGCGTGGACTTCCCGACAGCCGAGGGGCACGATGCCTTCCGCGGCCAGCCCGGGTGCTTCGACAAGACCATCGAGGGCATCAAGATCGCCAAGCGTCATGGTGTCGGCGTGCAGATCAACATGACGGTCACCACGCTCAATTACACGATGGTGGAAGATGTCCACGATCTTGCCGAGTCGCTTGGCGTGGACGCGTTCCATATCTTCATGCTCGTCCCTACCGGCCGGGGCGAGGACCTGCTCGACAAAGAGCTGCCGCCGGAGGAGTACGAGAAGGTGTTGGAGTGGGCCTACGAGCGTCAGAAGACGTCGCCGCTGCATTTCAAGCCCACCGACGCGCCGCACTACTACCGCATCATCCGCCAGAAGGCAAAGGCCGAAGGCAAGAAGGTCACGCGCGAGGAGTACGGCCTGGACGCGATGACGCGTGGCTGCCTGGGCGGGATCACCTTTTGCTTCATCAGCCACGTGGGCGATATCCAGCCATGCGGCTACTTCGACATGCAGCTGGGCAACGTGAAGCGGCAGCCGTTCAGCCAGATCTGGACGGAGTCCAAGGTCTTCAACGAGCTGCGCGACTACTCGCTTCTCAAGGGCAAGTGCGGTGCGTGCGAGTACAAGGCCGTCTGCGGCGGGTGTCGCGCCCGTGCGCTGTCCGTGACGGGCGATTATCTCGCCGAGGAGCCATACTGTGTGTACATCCCGAAGTCTATGCGCGGGGAGTGTGAGTAGCCAGGTGGCATCGTCCGTGGAGTTGTCAGATCTGGACCGTCGCGTCCTGACCACCATCCAGGCCTCGTTTCCCATCAAACCGCGGCCCTACGCCGTGTTGGCAGGGGAGCTCGGGTCAAGCGAGGCTGAGGTCCTGGCTTCCGTGCGCCACATGAAGGCCGAAGGCATCATCCGCAGGATGGGCGCGATCTTCGATTCGCACCGTCTGGGCTATCGCAGCACGCTTTGCGCCATCGCCGTGCCGGAGGAGCGCATAGACGAGGTTGCGGCGCTTATCGGCGAGTATCACAACGTCACTCACAACTACGAGCGCGAGGACCGCTACAACGTGTGGTTCACGCTCATAGCCCCCAACCAGGCTCGCATCGAGGCGATCTTGGACGAGATCGCCGAGCGCACCGGTATCGACGACATCCTCGATCTGCCGGCGATCCGGCTGTTCAAGATCAAGGTGGACTTCGACTTCACGGGCGAGCGCAAGCAGCGCGCTGAGGCGCCACCCATCATCAAGCCTGCCGAGATCGAGCCGGTGCACCTCAGCCGGGAAGAGAAGGCGCTGGCCAGGCTGCTCCAGGCTGACCTGCCGCCTGTGGAGCATCCGTTCGCGCAGATCGCCCGCACGCTCGTCGAGTGTGGCTATGACGTGGACGAGCCCTGGGTGCTGGAGCGCACGGCCGCCTGGAGCGAATCGCGCGTCATCCGCCGCTTCGGTGCCGCCATCAAGCACCACAAGACGGGTTTCTCGGCCAATGCGATGGGTGTGTGGAGCTGCCCCGAGGAGCGGGTCGAGGAAGTGGGCCCCATCATGGCGTCGTTCAAAGAGGTCAGCCATTGCTACCAAAGGCCCACCGCGCCCACGTGGCCGGCGAACCTCTACACGATGATCCACGGCCGCACACGCGAGGAGTGCGAGACCGTTGCCGAGAGCATCCGCGAGGCCACGGGCCTTGAGAAGCCACGGCTGCTCTACTCGATCCGCGAGTTCAAGAAGGCCTCGATGAAGTACTTCGCCGAGGGAGACTAGGAGCCTTGATGAATACCGAGAAGTCCCAGGAGTTGTTCGCACGGTCCAACCGCTTCATTCCGGGCGGAGTGAATTCGCCCGTGCGTGCTTTCAAGAGCGTTGGCACCGATCCCATCTTTTACGAGCGGGCGAAAGGCTCGCATGTGTGGGATGCGGACGGCAACGAGTACATCGACTTCGTGGCGTCATGGGGGCCCATGATCCTTGGCCACGCGCCCGACGCGGTCCTGGATGCCGTGCGCGAGCAGCTCGACAAGGGCACCAGCTTCGGCGCTCCCACAGAGATCGAGCTTAAGATGGCCGAGGCCGTCTCGGCAGCCGTTCCTTCCGTCGAGGAAGTCCGTATGGTCTCCTCGGGCACGGAAGCGACCATGAGCGCGATACGCCTTGCGCGTGGCTACACCGGTCGGGAGAAGTTCATCAAGTTCGACGGCAACTACCACGGCCACAGCGATGCATTGCTCGTGGCCGCCGGTTCCGGGCTGGTGACCCTGGGCATCCCCTCCACGCCGGGTGTCACCAAGGGTGCGGCCGCCGATACGGTCGTGCTGCCGTACAACGACCTCGAGGCTGTCCGAACGACCCTTGCCGAGATAGGCGAGCAGGTCGCAGCGATCATCTTGGAGCCTGTGGCAGGCAACATGGGCGTGGTTCCTCCCGCGGAAGGGTTCTTGGAGGGCTTGCGTGCGCTGTGCGATGAGTACGGCGTCGTCCTGATCTTTGACGAAGTCATCAGTGGCTTCCGTGTGGCCCTGGGTGGCGCACAGGAGCGCTACGGAGTCACGCCGGACCTCACCACCCTGGGCAAGATCATCGGTGGAGGATTCCCGGTGGGTGCTTTTGGTGGCAAGCGCGAGATCATGCAGTCCCTCGCTCCCATGGGTCCGGTCTACCAGGCAGGAACCCTCTCGGGCAATCCTGTCGCGATGGTCGCGGGTCTGGCGCTTATCGCTGAGCTCAAGAAGCCTGGCGTCTACGACGAGCTCGAGCGTAAGGGTGCGCGCCTTGAGGCGGGACTGCGCGCGGCGGTGGAGGCGGCAGGTGTGGAGGCATACCTCACCCGTGTGGGCTCGATGGCGTGCATGTTCTTCGCGAAGGGCCCTGTCACGGACTGGTCGAGTGCGGCAAAGTCGGACACCGAGCGGTATGCCCGCTACTTCAACGGCATGCTCGAACGTGGATTCACGCTGGCCCCCAGTCAGTTCGAGGCCACCTTCGTGGGGCTTGCTCACACTGACGCGGACATCGATGCCATGACATCCGCAGCAGGAGAAGTCCTCCGCTCGTTGTAGTACGCTTGAGTGCGTCGTTCCGTTCCGGGGCGGCGTGCCTTACGTGACACGAATGCGATACGGGGGTCTACGACATGAAGGCGATCATTCCCGCAGCCGGCCTGGGTACTCGATTCCTGCCCGCCACAAAGGCGCAGCCAAAAGAGATGCTGCCTGTCGTGGGCAAGCCGGTGATCCAGTACGTGGTGGAGGAAGCCGTCGCTGCCGGTGTCGCGGACGTCTTGCTTATCACCGGGCGTGGGAAGCGGGCCATCGAGGACCACTTCGATCGTTCTCTTGAGCTGGAAGACCTGCTTGAGCGCTCGGGTAACACCGACAAGCTGCGTCAGGTTCGTGCAATCTCGGATCTGGCCGAGGTGTTCTACGTACGCCAGAAGCGTCCGCGCGGGCTGGGTCATGCGGTGCTGTGCGGAGCTGCCCATACCGGTACCGAGCCGTTCTTCGTACTCCTGGGCGACGTGCTGGTGCCTGATAACAGCTGCCTTCCGCGCCTCCAAGAGGTGTACGAGAAGTACGGCGCTTCCGTTCTGGCTGTGACGCCCGTTGAGCAGCAGTACGTCAGCAGGTATGGCGTCATCTCCGGCACCGAGGTCGAGCCGGGTATCTGGAAGCTGCAGGACCTGGTCGAGAAGCCCTCGGTCAACGAGGCTCCAAGCAACCTGGCGATCTTCGGACGGTACCTGCTTACCCCGAAGATCATGGAGATACTGCCCACCATCGAACCCGGACGCGGGGACGAGGTCCAGCTGACCGATGCGCTTCGTGAGCTGCTTCGCTCGGAGGATATCTACGCGACCACGATGGATTGTCCCGGCTTTGACACGGGCAACATCCTGTCCTGGCTTGATGCGAACATCCGCCTTGCGCTGGAGACCGAGGAGTACGGCCCGCAGCTGCGGGACATCATGGAGGGTATCCTCGGCGAGTAGGGCCGAGGGCTCGAGCGGAGAGCCTCTAGCGCGCCCAGTCGTCTTCGTAGCGGACGATGTCGTCCTCGCCGAGGTAGTCGCCCACGGCTACTTCTACAACGCGCAGCTCGCCGTCGCCAGCGTTCTCAAGCCGATGCACCGCGCCAAGGGGTATGTATTTGGACTCGTTGGCGGTCACGGTGAATGTCGATCCGTCGATTGTCACCAGGGCGGTGCCCTCCACGACTATCCAGTGCTCGCTCCTGTGCGCATGGCTTTGCAGTGACAGACGGTGACCGGGCAAGACATCGATCGTCTTGACCTGGAATCCCGGTCCTTTCACCAGTAACGTCCACGAACCCCACGGTCGCAGGGACGATCGTGACTCGACGATCTCCGGGGAACCCAGGGCGCGAAGTGCTTCCACTACGAGGCGGACGTCTTGTGCGCGATCCTTCGCCGCCACCAGGGTGGCATCCGCGGTATCGACGACGATCGTGTCCTTCAGGCCAAGAGTGGCAACCAGCCGGTTCTCGGTATAGACGATCGAGTCGTGCGAATCGATGTCGACGGTATGCCCTGCAAGCATGTTCCCACGGCTGTCATGCTCGGCGACATCTTCAAGTGCGAGCAGCGAGCCCACATCAGACCAGTCGAGGTCGGCCGGGACCACGGCGACTGCGTCCGATACTTCGAG
This sequence comes from Coriobacteriia bacterium, assembly GCA_041595875.1. Taxonomy (GTDB): domain Bacteria; phylum Actinomycetota; class Coriobacteriia; order Anaerosomatales; family Anaerosomataceae; genus UBA2279. Next base: position 45,153 of record JBFHJN010000003.1, on the reverse strand, counting down.
GGCCGCTTTATCGAACGGCACTGAGGGTAGTGCCGCAAAAGACTCCCGGGCCGCGTCGTTCGTCCATTGTCCGGGATGCATCAAGCCGATCGTCTGGGCGGTCCGGGCGATACGCGCCGAATCCGCTGACTCCGCCGTTGCGGCTCGTTGGCCGGCCAGTTCGAGCTCGCGAAGAATCGAGTCGGCCCGGGCGACCAGCATGCCGGAGTTCCACAGGTACTTGCCCGAGGCGAGAAATCGCTGGGCAGAAGCGAGGTCGGGCTTCTCAACGAACTCGAGGACCTCGTGTCCGGCGATCTCCGAGTCGGCATAGCCTTCTATCGGGGCGCCCATCCGGATGTAGCCGTAGCCTGTCTCCGGACGGGATGGTGCAAGGCCGAGCGTCACGAGACGACCATCGGCTGCCAACTTCGTGGCGACGCGCAACGTCCGGCTCCAGCGCTCTCCATCTTCAAGTATGTGGTCTGACGGGAGCACGACCATTACCGCCTCGGGATCGAGCCCGGCGACGTAGGCGGCGGCGAGCGCGATCGCTGCGGCTGTGTTGCGTGGTGTAGGTTCGGCCAGGTAGTCGATCATCAAACCATCGAGTTCCGGCTGTGATTTGAGGTGGTTGCGGAGCTCATCGAGCAGACGCTCGTTCGTCAAGACATGTATGCCCGCTTCGGACGTCAACTCGGAGATGCGCATGACCGCCCGGGTGATCAGGCTGATGCCGCCGAAGATCTTCACGAACTGCTTGGGAGCCAGCTCTCGCGAGAGCGGCCAGAAACGGGTGCCGCTGCCTCCGGCGAGGACGACCGCGTGCAGATGAGGTATACGCTGTGTTGTGGACATGCGGACAAGTATACCGTTTGCCAAGGCGCGGAGACACGCTTGGGTAGACCTGTTTCATCCCGCGCGCTGCGGGTGGCGGCATACATACAAAGTGTACAATCTGTTGAGCACACGATGCATCGGAGGCGATTGTGTCCGGGATCTTCGAAGGCAAGAGCATACTCGTTACCGGCGGGACCGGCTCACTGGGACAGGTCCTCGTGAGACGCCTGCTCTCAGGCGTTGAGGGCGTGCCAGATAGCGTCACTGTATTCTCGCGAGACGAGGCCAAGCAGCACTACATGCGGCTCGACTTCATGCAGCGTTGCACAGCGACAGACGAAGTCATTTTCGAGAACTCGCGTCAGGCGCTGCGGTTCATCATCGGCGATGTGCGTGACTACGCAAGCGTCGTGCGCGCCACGCGCGGCGCGGACATAGTGTTCGCAGCAGCGGCGCTCAAACAGGTCCCAAGCTGCGAGTACTATCCCTGGGAGGCCGTGCTCACCAACGTCGGCGGCGCCGAGAACCTCGTACGCGCGATCTCCGAGCACGGCCTGCCCGTGGAGACCGTCGTGGGCATCTCCACCGACAAGGCATGCAAGCCTGTGAACGTCATGGGCATGACGAAGGCGGTCCAGGAGCGCGTGTACATCGACGGCAACCTGCGTGCCCCCGATACGCGTTTCATAGCGGCGCGCTACGGCAACGTCCTCGCCTCGCGCGGGTCGGTCGTGCCGCTGTTCTTGGACCAGATCGCGGCTGGCGGCCCGGTGACCATCACCACCGCAGATATGACCCGCTTTCTCCTCACGCTTGAGGACGCCGTGGACACGATCATCGCTGCGGTCCGCTCGGCAGCGCCCGGCGAGACCTACATCCCCAAGTGCCCCAGCGCCAAGATGACCGACCTTGCGCAGTTCCTCATCGGCGACAAGGATATCGAGATGGTCATCACCGGGATCCGCCCCGGCGAGAAGATCCACGAGATCCTGCTCTCCGAGGAAGAGGCCACCCGCACCGTCTTCGGCCACGAGGGCTACTTCGCGCTCCGTCCGATGCTCCCCGAGCTTTCGGACCCGGTGAGCGACCCGGCGCTCGTCGGTGAGTACAGCTCGGCCGGCGCGCTCATGGATGAGGCGAGCCTTGCGAAGTTCCTCACCGAGAAGATCCCGGACGTAATCGGCGAGAGCTACCTGGAGGCGTAGATGCCGAAAGTCATCACCCTGCTCGGAACTCGTCCGGAGATCATCCGGCTGTCGCGGGTCATCAGCGTCCTGGATGAGACGTGCGACCACATGCTGGTGCACACCGGCCAGAACTACGACGACCGTCTCTCGGGCATGTTCTTCCGCGAGATGGGCGTGCGCGAGCCCGACGTCTACATGGGCGTGCGCGGCACCGGCTTCGCGGATCAGATCGGGCAGATGCTCGCCCGTGCCGAGGAGCTCTTTGCCGCCGAGAAGCCCGATACCGTGCTCATCCTCGGCGACACCAACACCGGGATCGCGGCTTTTGTGGCCAAGCGCATGGGCATCCGCGTGTGTCACATGGAAGCCGGCAACCGCTGCTACGACGACCGCGTACCGGAAGAAGTGAACCGGCGCGTCATCGATCACTCATCCAGCGTCCTCATGCCATACACGTACCGCAGCGCCGAGAACCTCGTGCGCGAGGGTATCGAGCGGCAGCGCACCTTCGTGACCGGCAACCCCATCAAAGAGGTGCTGGACTTCTACGCGCCGCAGATCGACGCCGCCGACCCGTTCACCGCATTCGGCGTCAAGCCGGGCGGCTACTTCCTCGTGACTGCGCACCGTGCCGAGACCACTGACGATCCCGCGCGTCTCGCCTCGCTTGTGACCGCGCTGAACGTCGCGGTCGAGAAGTACGGCATGCCCGCTCTGGCGTCGCTGCACCCCCGAACAGCGGATAAGATGCAGCAGTTCGGCGTGGCCGAGGGTGCCGTCACCTTCGTGCCGCCGATGGGCCTCTTTGACTTCGTGCGTCTCGAGAAAGAGGCGTTTTGCGTGCTCTCCGACAGCGGCACCGTGCAGGAGGAGTGCTGCATCTTCGGAGTGCCCACAGTCACCATGCGCGACGTCACCGAGCGACCCGAGACGATCGAGTGCGGCAGCAACATCCTCGCTGGCGTGGAAGCCGAGAGGATCCTGCCCGCCATTGACATCGCTGTGCGCTCGGCTGGCACCTGGACACCGCCGGCCGAGTACCTCGCGCGCAACGTCTCGGACATCGTCGCCCGCATCGTGCTGGGCATCGCGTGAGCGGCCCGCGAATTCTGGTAGTTGGCGCGAGCGGCATGCTCGGCCATGAGGCGCTGCGCGTGCTGGCGCCCGACTTCGAGGTCTGGGGTGCGTGCCGCAATCCCGAAACGCTGCCAGAGCTGGGAGTGCCTGCCGACCGCCTGCTCGGCGGTCTGGACGCGACCAACGCCGATGACGCCTACGAGTTGCTGGCGATGGTGCAGCCCGACCTCGTGCTGAACGCGATCGGCATCGTGAAGCAGCGCGAGGACGCGAAGGCGGCCATCCCGTCGATAGAAGTGAACAGCCTGTGGCCGCACCTGCTGGCCGACGCATGTGCGCTCTACGGCGCGCGCATGATCCACGTGAGCACCGACTGCGTGTTCAGCGGCTCGCGTGGCGGCTACACGGAGGCGGACGTCCCGGATGCATTCGATCTGTACGGCCGCTCCAAGCTGCTTGGCGAGGTCACCGATCGCGAGAACGTGGTCACGCTCCGGACCTCCATTATCGGCTGGCAGCTGGGGGATCCCACGGGGCTCGTCGGCTGGTTCGCCGCGCATCGTGCCGAGCAGCTCAAAGGCTTTACGAAGGCGATCTTCAGCGGCCTGACCACCCGGGCGCTCACAGAAGTCATACGCGATGTCGTCCTCCCGGATGAGTCGCTTCACGGTCTGTGGCACGTCTCGGCCCAGCCGATCGACAAGTTCACGCTGCTCTCAAAGCTTGCCGAGAAGCTCGTGTGGGATGTGGACCTGACGCCGTCCGGGGAGCTCGTGATAGACCGCTCGCTGGACAGCACGGGGTTCAGGGAGAAGACCGGGTGGACGCCGCCGAGCTGGGACGAGATGCTCGAGGCGCTGGCCGAGGAGTGGACAGGGTAGGGGACGTCAACGCACACCAGCGAAGGAGTGCTGTGTTATTCAACCGACGCCGACCGGAAAAGCCAGCGGACGCACTCGATTGGCACATAGACTTCATTGCTGAGCTTGCAAAGACGTTGCGGCCTGACGTCTATGTGGAGCTTGGCCTTTACCAGGCCGAGCTCTTCAATCGAGTCGTTCCTTGGGTCAAGCGTGCGTTCGGTGTCGACATCGACCCGGCGACTGAGGGGTTTGTGCGGAAGACTCCGAACGTGCGATACCTGCACGGGATCACCTCAGAATTGGCATCCGTGATCGAGGCCGAAGGGGTCGGCATCGATATGCTCTTCATAGACGCGGACCACAGCGCGGAGGCGGTACTGAACGATTTCAGGATGTTCTTCCCCCTAGTGAACCCTCACGGCACGATTCTGATGCACGACACTCACCCCGGGAATGCTCGACTCATAGAGCCGGGATGGTGTGGCGACGCGTATCGCGCGGTCGAGGAGCTCCAGAAGGACACAAGTGAGTATGAAATGGTGACCATTCCGCGTTCGCCTGGTCTTACAATCTGCCGCAAGCGAAGGTCCCAGTTGTCTTGGATGGAGTCGCCGGGCGATCTCTCTAACGATGCAGGACCTGGTTAGGGCATGGAGATGGACAACAAGTCAGCGAGCACTCCTGCACGGCGTTACAAGGTAGTCTGTATCGCGCAGGTCTTCAACGAGATTCGGAAGGGCAATCTCGAACGCTTCCTTGCGTACACCCTGCCGCTTGTCGATGACATGGTAGTGTACGACGACGGCAGCACCGACGGGACATTTGAGTTCTTGCTCGAAACCCCCGTGCAAGTACTGCGTGGTGCCCGCAACGATTTCGCTGATGAGATCGGGCACAAGCGCCTGCTGCTCGAACGGGCCCTGACCCTCAAGCCCGACTACATACTGTGGCTGGATGCAGATGAGGTCCTCTCATCGTCGAACCCAGAGGAGCTTCAAGCGGCATGTGCATGGTGTGAGGCGAACTCGCTAGATGGGGCCCAGTTGCACGAACTCAATCTCTGGCGCAGCAATGCCTGGCGGCGCATCGACAGTTCATACGATCTCGGTTGGTTCGTGAGACTCTGGAAGGTGACCGCGGATATCGGCTACGAGACCACCGAGAGAGGTTTACACAGGCCGCAGTACCCGTCATCGATACGGCGAGTCGAACGCTACACTCCGTTGAACGTCCTACACTTTGGCTTTGCCGACGAGGTGAACTTGGCTCATAAGTACCTGGTCTATCGCGCCCAAGGGCAGCGAGGCTACGAGATGCTTGATCGTTTGATAAGTGAGGAACAGCTGGAACTCCTGCCGGTGGTCGAAGCGGACATCCCAGACGGACTATCGCATGACGACGCTCGCCCTCACCCGATCTCCTTTGCCAGCTCGCTGGAGTTCGTCGAGCGCTATCGCGGCCAGGTACTCCGGCCTGGGTTCTCCATCATTTGCCTTGTCTACAAGAGCGTTGAGTGGGCCCGTTTCCTGTATGAGCAGGTTCTGCGATACACGGATATGGCGGACAAGGAGTTCTTCTTCGTCGCCAACGACGCGAGCGACGAGGTGCTCGAGTACCTGCGATCCAACTACATCCCGCACTTCGAGTGGACCAACACCGAAGCAAACAGATCCGAGTGGTACATCAACAACGTTTACCGGGCTTACAACTTTGGCGCGAGCGTGGCGCGTGGAGACTTCCTGGTGTTCCTGAACACGGACATGGCGTTTGCCCCAGGGTGGTTCGAGGCTTTGTGGGAGACGTACGATGGTAGAAGTGCCGTGGCTTCGCGTCTGGTCGAGTCCGGCAAGCTCAAGAGCGGCACTTATGGCATCGAGCGCGACTTTGGCAGTATGCCCTCCACCTATCGTGAAGAGGACTTCCTTGCGTTCGCGGAAGAGGTGCGAGAGCCCGGTATGCTTGACGGCGGGCTCTTTATGCCGCTCCTGATGAGGCGCGACCTCTTCTTGGAGGTTGGAGGGTATCCCGAGGGCAACATCAGATGCGGCTCGGACATCTTCAGCCCGGAGATAGCCCTGCAAGGAGAGTCGCTCGTCTCGGGTGACAACGTGCTTATCCAGCGCCTCGCCAGTCGAGGTGTCGCGCACAAGACAGCTCTCGATAGCGTGGTCTACCATTTCCAGGAGGGCGAGAAGGACTCATCTGCGGATGCGTTCACTTCTGTCGGTCCAAGAGTGGCTGTCTGTAATGATCTCGTGACTGGCACCATGGGTGAGCGAGTGCTTTGGGACTTCCTGCTGGAGGGACTCCCTTCGTCGGTCGGTGTCGACTCCCGAGTCGTGGGCCAGGCCGGAAGATACTCGTCGCTCGCGCGCGACTACATCACCAACAACGAGCCCCAGGTGGAGGTCATCATCCAGAACGCCACCTTCATTGACGCAGTGGATCCCGCGCGATACACGATAGCGTTCCTGCAAGACGACCTGCGCGCGATGGGGCGGGACAGTGAACAGCAGGAGCGCGTGCTCTGCTCCGCTCGAATGGCGGTCACCAACTCGCTTCTGACAGCCATGTCCTATCCGGAGTATGACTTTGAGATCGTTCCGGTGGGCGTGGACGCTGCCCTGTTCCGGCCGATGGATCGCGAGGAGTGTAGGCGTCGTGTCGGGATAGGTCCGGGTACAGTCGGCATCTTCGTGGGGGCGTTCGATGAGGTGAAGGGGTGGCCGGAGGTTCGGCGCAGCATCGCCGCCTTCCCGGATGTCACCTGGCTTCTGGTGACCAAGAAAGATGAGACAGTGGACGAGCCCAACGCAAGGGTGTTCGCCCGTGTGCCACAGGATGAGTTGGCGGTGCTGCTCAACTGTGCGGACTTCTTCATTCTCGGCTCACCAGTCGAGACACAGTGCCTTGCGGCCATCGAGGCATGCCTGTGTGACGTCCCGGTTGTAATGCACAACACCGGCATCTTCCATGAGCTCTCGGATGAGGAGCGTGACCGCGCGGGAGTGTTCGGCGATGATCTTCTCGACGGTGTACGCCGCGTTCTTGAGGGGCACTTCTCGCCTCGGGATCTCGTGCTTGAGAAGGGCTGGACAGTCCAGACATCGGTTGAGAAGTGGCGACTGTTGCTCCAACGCGCCTTCCAGGAGCTGGCCGCCGAGAAGGTCGGCTATGTCGGCCCGCAGGTCGTCGATGAGACTGGTGCCGTCGTGCGCAGGGAGAGGACTCCGGGGAGCTCGCCTTACAAGCCGATGCCTCCCAGGCCGTCGCTTCTGAAGCGGCACAGGTCCTGGGCTGCCGAGGATCTTGCACCGAGACTGAAGCGGATTGGAGTACTAGGTCCTGCGCTTTTCATCTGGCGCGGTATTCGTGCCATTCTTCGTATCAAGTGAATCTGTGCATGGGTCAGGAGGCTCAGTGCCACGCTTCTCAGTCGTAGTCCCTGCGTTCAACGCGGAATCGACCATGGTCGAGACACTCGATGCTGTTCTGGCTCAGGAGTTCGCTGACTGGGAATGCGTGATCGTCGACGACGGTTCAACTGACTGCACTCTCAAGATCGCCGAGTCGTACGCGTTCAATGACGGCAGGTTCCACGTCTTGCATCAGGAGAACCGTGGCTCAGCCGGCGCTTATAACACTGGCGTAGCCGCCGCGTGCGGGGAGTGGATCTGCATCTGCTCGGCGGATGACGTCTTACTGCCGCAGCATCTCTCGACCATGGCTACGGTGATCGAGACAAACCCCCAAGTGGACATCGTCTCCTGTGACGGCTTCTACTGGATGCCTGACGGTACACGCAAGCCGGTGTACGCTGACGACGAGCCCTCAATGCGTTCTTGGTCACTTGAGGATGTACTCCACGCGTGCTTTTTCAGTGTTGGCGCATGCTACCGACGGCACCTCTTTGCGGAGGTGGGTGGCTATCCTGAGGGAGCGTACGGTGAGGACTACGCATTCTGGCTGCAAGCCATGGCACGTGGGGCAAAGCACCTGTACGTGCCCGAGCAGCTGGCGCTCCACCGCATCTCACCCACACAGAAGTCGGCGAACCTGAGGCGCGCATTCGAGTCGGACATCGGGTCCATCACCCTGGTTATCGAGTCGCACCTGCTGACTCCGCAACAAGCACGGGCAGCGCGGTCTGCGATTGCACATCGCAAGCGGCTGATATTCGAACTCGGACCGCTCGGCGGGGCAGTCGTGCGGCTTCTGAGAGCGTTGCGTCGTTCGGTCGGTGGTGGCAGGCGATGACTCCTACTCGCGTCCTGGTCATTCCGAGCTGGTATCCCGGCCGGACCAGTCCTACTGCTGGCATCTTCATCAAGCAGCAGGTGGACGCCCTGACCTCGCGTTGTGATGTCGCTGTGCTTCACGTCGACGCTGGCGAAGATGCACGCGACACGGTCGTGTCGGAGGAGGAGGGGGTCACGGTGCTACGCGCCTCGATCGCTGCCACCAACCTCTTCAACCGCTTCTTCGGCTACAGGCGCGCGGGGCTCTCGGCATTCGAGACGCTGCGCGAGACGTGGGGGACTCCGGACATCATCCACGTGCAGGCGCTGTGGCCGGCGGCGCTCATCGCGCGAGCCATCAGCCGCCGTTACGGGATCCCCTACGTGGTAACGGAGCATTCCGAGGAGTACCTCGCGCAAAGCGAACGCCGTCTGGTGCGCACGCCAGGGATGCTGCCGCTGGTTCTGCGGCCGCTTGCGCGCGGCGCGTCGCGCACGATCGCCGTGAGCGGCTTCCTTGCGTCCCGGCTGGCCGAGCTCGGGCTGGCGCGCGAGCCGCTGGTGATTCCCAACGTCGTCGCGGAATGCGTGCCGGTGGCCGCTGTCGTCACGTCGCCCAAGATCATGGCGCACGTCTCGGTCATGGGTCCTGCCAAGAACCTGCCGGCTCTCTTGCGCGCGATCGCGATTCTGCGTGAGCGGCGCTCGGACTTCTTGCTGTGCCTCGCGGGCGATGGTGAGCAGCGTGCCGCGGCCGAGGCCCTCTCGGCGGAACTGAGGCTGGCCGGGTCGGTGGAGTTCCTGGGTCAGAAGTCCGCCGCCGAGGTGCGCGAGCTGCTTGCGCGCTCGGCGTTCACGGTGATCAGCAGCACGCACGAGACGTTCTCGGTTGTGGCCGCTGAGTCGCTCATGTGCGGCCGACCCGTGCTCTCAACGCGATGCGGCGGGCCGGAGGAGTTCATCACCCCCGAGGTCGGCCGTCTGGTGGATGCCGGAAGCGCCCAGGCGCTTGCCGAGGGGTTCGACTGGATGCTCGATCATCACGCGGACTATGACCCGCAGGCGCTTCACGGGTATGCTTCAAAGCGGTTCTCGCCCGATGTCGTCGCCAAGCAGATCCTCGAGGTCTACCGGAGTGTCCTTGATGCCTGACTCGCCGCGCTTCTCGGTAACCATACCGGCGTACAACGCCGCTTCCACCCTTGCCGAGACGGTCGCTTCGGTGCAGGCGCAGACGTTCGCGGATTGGGAGCTCGTCATCGTCGATGACGGCTCTACCGACGACACCCGGGTGCTGGCCGAGGGCTTCGCCAGCGGCGACCCGCGCATCCGCGTGGTCTCGCAGGAGAACCGCGGCTCGGGCGGCGCGTACAACACCGCAGTCCGCAACGCGCGCGCTGACCTGCTGGTGATGCTCTCGGCGGACGACCTGCTCATGCCCGGGCACCTCGCGACAATGGACGCCTTCATCGCCGAGAACCCCGACGCCGCGGTCTTCACGTGCGGCGGCTGGTACGAGTACGAGGACGGCCATCGTGAGCTGTCCACTTTGCATGAGCGGTGGGCGAGCCCTGACGAGTGCACGCTGCCAGACTTGCTCGTGGCGTGTTTCTACAACATCGGCGCGGTGTACTCGCGCAGCGTGTTCGACTCGGTAGGGGGGTTCCGGGAGGACCTCTATGCCGAGGACTACCTGTTCTTCTTGCAGGCTTTGGCTCGCGGTTTCCGCCATCGCAGGGTGGGCGAGACGCTCTCGGTGCATCGGCGCAACTCCGCTCAGAAGTCTGCGTCGCATGTGAGAGTGCGCCGTGCGGACATCTCCACGCTCGAGATGATGCTGCGAAGCGGACTGCTCGGCCAGCCGGAAGCCGCGCTCGCGAGGCGTGTGATCTCCCATCACCGGCGGACCATCGCCGTGAGGCTGGCGCTGTCGGTGATCATGGGGCAGGAGCGCTCTTCCCGTCTGATCGATCGCCTGATGGGCAGGCGCGCGTCATGAAGGTCCTTCTCGATTGCCGCATGGCGACATGGTCGGGAGTGGGCAGGTACACGCGCGGTCTGGTTTCCGGGCTGGCTGCTGATTCCGATCTTGAGCTGGTTCGCGTGGTGGCCGATGACGCACCGGTCTTCCCGGTCGCCACGCGCACGATCACCGCGGTCTCGGGGGCCTTCTCGGTCATGGGGATGTTCGAGCTGGCATCCATCATCCGGGAGGAATCGCCGGACCTGGTGCACTGCCTTCACTTCCCCACGCCTGTGCGGACGTGTGCGCCGCTGGTGGTCACGCTCCACGACCTCACGCCGCTCGTGATGCCCGAAGTCATGCCTTCAGCGGCTCGTCGGCGTGCGTACAAGGCTTTGAATTCGCGTGCGGTACGGATGGCCGAGCGGATCCTGGCCCCCTCCGAGGCCACAGCGCGCGATCTGGGGAAGCTGTTCCCGACGTCAGACGGCAAGATCATCGTGACGCCACTTGCCGCCGACGACTTCTCGAATGGCCCGATCGCCGAGGATGCCGGGATCCATGGACCGTACCTGCTATCCATGGGCAACACCAGGCCCAACAAGGACCTGCCGACGCTGCTCGATGCATTCGCCGTGGTCGCAAGCGTCCGCCGCGATCTGCGTCTCGTGTTGGTCGGTGAGGAGCCTGCCGGGTATCTCGCGTCGAGACTCTCCCCGGACATGTCGGGACGTGTCATGTTCACCGGGCGTGTGACCGACGACCGTCTGCGTGCCCTCTACGTTGGCACCTCCGCCTTCGTATTCCCGTCAGTCTACGAAGGGTTCGGCCTTCCACCGCTCGAGGCGATGGCGCTCGGCACCCCGGTGATCGCTGCCGCAGCCGCGTCATTGCCGGAAGTGGTGGGGGATGCGGCGCTCCTCGTGCCGCCAGGCGATCCGCGCGCACTCGCCGCCTCGCTCGGGCAGATGCTGGATGACGGGTCGCTGCGTGCAAGCCTCGCCGAGAAGGGCCGCGCGCGTGCGGCGGGATTCAGCTGGCGAGAGACCGCGCGCCAGACTGCGGCTGTCTACCGCTCGGCCATCACCGGTCGGGACTAGCCCAGCAGCTGGCTGGCAAACAGCTTGTGGTAGGCGCCCTCGCGTCCTATCAGCTCTTCGTGGGTTCCGCGCTCGATGATCTGTCCGTCGTCGATCACAAGCAGCTGGTCCGCCTGGATGACCGTCGCCAGCCTGTGCGCCACGGTGATGATCGTCTTCTCGCCATGCAGCTTGGCCAAAGCTTCCTGGATGAACGTCTCCGACTCCGAGTCCAGCGCGCTCGTGGGCTCGTCGAGGATGAGGATCGACGTGTCCTCCAGGAGCACGCGGGCAAGCGCGATGCGCTGGCGTTCTCCTCCCGAGAAGCGCACGCCGCGATCCCCTAGCATCGTGTCCAGTCCTCTCGGCAGCTCGTACACGAAGCCCGCATACGCACGCTCCACCGCATCCCGGATCTGATCATCGGTGGGTTCGTAGTCCAGGCCGTAGACCAGGTTCTCCCTGATCGACTCGTTGAACAGCATGGCGTCTTGCGTCAGGTAGCCGATGCCTTTGCGCAGGGTTCCCACGTCGAACTGCCTGATGTCGATCCCGTCCAGGGTGATTGAACCGCTGGTGGCATCGCGCAACCGTGGGATCAGCTCCACAAGCGTCGACTTGCCTCCGCCCGAGCGTCCCACAAGCGCCGTGAGCGATCCGGCCGGAATATCCGCCGAGATGCCCCGGAGCACGGATGTCGTCTCGTCGACTATCTCGCCGTTCGGTCCGTACGACTGCGGGTAGTCGAATGACACGTCATCGAACACGAGACTGGACCCAAGACCGTCAAAAGCGACTGAGCCCCGGTGTATCGTGTTCGCCTCGGCAGCTTCCGCTGTGGTCTGGCGCACCAACAAGAGCCCGGACATCTTCGTGGAGATCATCTGACGTCCGGTGTTGAACTCCTTCACCTTGGCGTTCAGTCGATTGAGCACGAACAGCAGGAGTCCTAGCTGCGCGAGGGTCATACCCAGGTGAGCGATGCCTATGTACAGGGTGACGAACACCGAGAGCATCAGTAGCGGGTCGGCATAGACCTCCACGCTTGCGCCGAGACGCGCCTGCTTCACCCGGATGTCCCTCATCGTCTCGGAGTACTCTTCTATGCGCTGTGATTCGAGGGTCTTTTGATCGCGCATCTTCACAAGTCTCATCAGACCGAATCGCTCGACGATCTTCGCCATCATTCTCTGGTTCACATCTGCCGCGTCGATGCCGAAATCACGGATGCGCGTGATGCTGCGCTTGACCACGACCGCGACCAACAGGGCGAAAACGACCGTGATACCGGTCAGGGGGACCGAGAGCGCGATCATAATCGCGACGTAGAGCAGCATTAGAAAGGACACTGAGAGCTGCTTGACCACCCATAGGACCGCTTCGCCGGCAGCCTCGGTCTGCGTGACCGCGATGCCTACCAGATGGCCGACGGGCTGGCGATCGAAGAACGAGGGGTCGGCATCGAGAACAGCATCCAGCGTGTTCACGCGCATGCGCACGCCGATGCGGTTCGCCACGATCGCCGAATACCAGGCATTGAAGTAGTACACGACCTGGCGCAAGAGGATCGGGACGAACGCCAGGAGCAGCAACACCATAAGGGTCACCGGCAGGTTGAGCGCGTGAAGGATGTTTGCAACGCTCGACCAGATCACACCTGAGCCGGTGGTGATGGCCGTCTCGCCGCTCTCGGCGTACTGGAGTATGGGCAGCAGCATGGAGAGCCCGACTCCCTCGAAGACCGCGAACAATGCCGCGAGCCCCACGAGTCCGAGAATCTCCGTCTTGCGGATGTTGACCATAGAGAACATGCGCCGGATGGCGTTGATCTTCAGATACTCGTTGATGAGTTCGATGACTCTCGCCAACACGACCACGCGTCCTGTTCAGGGTCCGGTAGCACCGAGCACAGTATACTCGACCTGAACTGTCTCTCGGCCACTCGAAAGGGCGCGTGCTAGTATTGGCCGGGTTCAGTGCAGAGCACCCGTGACAAGCGCATCGTCGCATGCAACCGGGGTGCAGGACGTCATCAAGGAGGTGTCGGGATGAGAGGATGGCAGCGCGCTACTTTCTTGTTCATCTCCACGCAAGACACCTTTGAGCCGGGCGGCGTCGAGGACCGGTGGTTCGCGCTTATGGAGGCGCTGGTCGCCCGTGGTGCGACGGTACGGTTCCTTGCCCCGCTGAACACCGAGATCGTCGAGCGTGCTCGCGAACTCGGTTTCCAGGTCGATCCTTATATGCTCGACAAGTGGAACGTCGTCCGTACGCGTTCACGACTCCGCAAGTACCTCAAGCGCTATCAGCCGTCGGTCGCGCACTCCACGGGAGCCGAAGCCGACCTGCTGCTTCGTTGGGCTGCCCGCCGAGTGGAGACGGTGCGCGTCGCTCATACCCTTCGCCTTGTGACCGGTGACGGCCTGCGGCGCACGCTCGCCATCTTGGGCAATCGTTTTGCCGCGCTTGGTCTCGGGCGCGCCAGGCTCGTTTTCGCCGAGAGCGAAGGACTCGTGCAGCAGGCCCTGGCGGCGGGCATACCTCAGGACCTGGTGTTGCTCGACCCGCCGGCGGCTGGTGCGGAGGACTTGCTGGCGAGCGTGGAGCAGCACCTTGCGGTATACAGGCGGCTCATCAGCGAGTAGGACCCGCGTGGTTTGTCTGAAGCGACCGATAGGGCAGAATGGATTTGGACATGTCACGCACAGCGTGCGTATGAAGGGTGGGGGAGTTCATGGCCGGCACAACTGATATCCACTTCGGGACTGACGGATGGCGCGCCGTTATCGCCGAGGACTTCACGTATGACAGCCTTCGCAGAGTGGCTGATGCGGCAGGTCGCGTGTTCGCGGCTGACGCTCCCGGCGGCCTGGTGATCGTCGGTCATGACACGCGATTCGAGGCGGGCAGTTTCGCCCGCGCGGCCGCCGAGGTCCTCGCGTCACACGGCCTGCGCGTGCAGGTAAGCGACCGCTACCTGCCAACGCCCGCCCTGTGCTGGTCGGTCGCGCAGGACGAGGACGCCGTAGGCGGCGTGATGCTGACGGCCAGTCACAACCCGGCGCCCTATCTTGGCTTCAAGCTGCGCATGGCCGATGGAGGCGCGTCCCCGGTGTCGTTCACGAGGCGTGTGGAGGCTGCCCTCGCAGACGAGCCACCCGCCGCCCGCGGCGAGTACGAAGTGGTTGACCTCGTGACCCCGTACCTCTCGGCGCTCGGTGCGTTCGTTGACGGCGACGCTATCGCCAAAGCGGGCCTGCGTGTCGCGGTCGACCCGCTCTACGGGGCCGGCCAAGGCTATCTGGCGCAAACGCTGCGCTCTTTCGGCGTTGAGGTGACCGAGATACACCATGAGCTCAATCCCGGCTTCGGCGGCCTTCACCCCGAGCCGATCCCCCCGCACATCGATGAGGTGCGCGAGCTCGTGAAGCGTGAGGGTCTCGATGCCGCGTTCATCACAGACGGCGATGCCGATCGCATCGGTGCGGCCGACCGAAACGGCGCGTTCGTGAACCCGCACCGCATCCTGGCGCTTATCACCCGTCACCTCGTCGAAGACCGCGGACTCACCGGCAGGGTCGTCAAGACGCTCTCCACCTCCGTGCTTGTCGATCGACTGGGCACCGCTCTCGGTCTTGATGTGGTCACCACGCCTGTCGGATTCAAGTGGATATACGAGGAGATGGTGGCGGGCGACGTCCTTATCGGCGGCGAGGAGTCCGGCGGCATCGGCATCCCTACGCATGTCCGTGAGCGCGATGGTCTGCTGATGGCCTTGTTGCTTGCCGAGATGATGGGCCAGCGCGGGCAAGGTCTTGCCGAGCTGGTCGAGGACCTGCTCAAGGTCACGGGGCCCATGGAGTACCTGCGCGTGGACATGCGTCTTGATCCCGCGGTTAAAGACGCGTTCGTCGAGCGCATGCCTTCACTGGCGCCTGAGTCGCTTGCCGGACTCGAGGTCCAAGACATCGTGCGGGCCGATGGCGTGAAGTTCCTCCTGCCCGACGACGCCTGGCTGCTGCTTCGTACATCGGGGACAGAGCCCCTCGTGCGGGTGTATGCGGAGGCATCATCGGCCGGAGTGGTAGATGACTTGCTAGATGCAGGCAAGCTGCTCGTGACGGGCGAGTGAACCCGCTATCGGAAGGCCCCACGCGATGCGCGTGACGATGGTCAACAAGTACTATCCGCCTCACCTGGGCGGAATCGAATACCACATGCATGACCTCGCCACCGCACTGGCAAAGCGAGGTCACGACGTGCGTGCCGTGGTGGCCAACGAGTCGCCCCGCACGCTCGATGAGCAAGTAGACGGGGTGGCGGTCCACCGCCTGGGTCGCGCGTTCGCGTATGCTTCCACGCCTGTGGCGCTGGGCATGCGCAAAGCCATCCGGGAGCAGGCGGACCGCGACACGCCAGCGGACCTGCTGCACCTGCATTTTCCGTATCCGTGGGGCGAGGTAAGCTGGCTGGCCGCCAACCCGGACATCCCCACCGTCATGACGTATCACAGCGACATCGTGCGGCAGAAGGTGATGCTCGCCGCGTATGCTCCGCTGCTCAGACGCGTGCTGGACCGCGTCGATCTCATCATCGCCAGCTCGCCCGACATGGTGGAGCACAGCCCCTTTCTCGCCCCTCTAGCCGAGAAGTGCCGTGTGGTGCCTTTCGGCATCGATGTGGACCGCTTCGATCTTGCCGGTGAGCAGGCGGCGCGCGCGGCCGATATCCGTGCGGCGCACGTACGACCGGTCGTGCTGTTCGTGGGCAGGCTCGTCTACTACAAGGGAGTCGACGTCCTCGTGGAAGCAATGGCGTCTGTGGACGCTGACCTCGTGATCGTCGGGTCGGGCCCGCTTGAGGCGCAGCTGCGCACGCGCATCGCGTCTCTCGGCATGCAAGATCGCGTGCTGATGCTGCCCACGCTAGCCCCCGAGGAGCTTGTGGCGTGGTTCAACGCCGCGGACGTGTTCTGCCTTCCTTCAGTCGCGCGCTCCGAGGCGTTCGGGCTCGTGCAGCTTGAGGCTCATGCATCCGGCACGCCTGTCGTTTCCACCCGACTCACCACGGGCGTTCCTTTTGCGAACCCCGATGGCGTCACGGGCCTCACCGTCACGCCGGGCAGCGTGCAGGAGCTTGCCGACGCCCTGCGCCGTCTGGTGACCGATGATGCGCTTCGAGATCGTCTCGGCAGGCAGGCTAAGGAGCGGGCGCGGGCCGATTTCACGATCGACCGCATGGTCGAACAGACGCTGGCAGTCTACGATGAGGCGATTGGAGTCGCCTGATGCAGCGTAATCGCTTCATAGCCCTGTCGGTCGTGCTGGATGGTGTGCTGGTCAACGCCGCCATCATCAGTGCGTTCTTCGTGCGCTTCTCCGGTGAGCTTCCCCAGTTCAACTTCAGCGCATATGCGGCGTTGTGGCCGCTGATCACCGTGATCTTCCTGGTCTCCGGCTACATCTATGGACTCTACGAGCCGGAGCGCACCGAGGGCGCATGGAGCGTGGCCCGTGCGGTGCTACAGGCCATCACCCTCGGCACGGTCCTTATCGCGGCGGTCGCCTTCTTTGCGGGCCCGCGCTTCTTCTCCTTCAGCCGACTCGTGATCGTGCTCGCATGGGTCTTCGAGTTGGTCGCCCTGATGGGCTGGCGCCTCGTGGTGTTGCGCTTCACGCCCATCCAGTGGCCCGAGCAGCGCGTCCTGATCGTGGGCACCGACGCCGTGGCGCGCGAGTTGGCCGCAGAGCTGGCCGAGAGGGGAGAGTGGGGCTACCGCGTTGTGGGGCTGCTTGCCGACGACGCCTCGTTCTCGCCTGAACCCGATGCCGGACCCGTTCCCGTTGTCGGTATCGTCGCCGACCTCACCGATGTCGTGGACCGCTTCGAAGCGAACCGCGTCATCATCGCCTCACCCACGGCACGCCGCGAGTCCATCGAGCAGATGGCGCTTGCCAGCCACGTGCGTCTGGAGATCGTGCCCGAGCTCTACGAGATCTTCATCGGTACCGTGGACAGCACGGTGAGCGACATCCCGCTGATGGACATCACGCGTTCCGGCGCACCGGCGTGGTTCGTCTCGGCTAAAAGGGTGCTGGATATCGTCCTGTCGCTGCTCCTGCTCGTGCTGTTGAGCCCGCTCCTGCTGCTTGCGGTCATTGCGATCTTGGTGAGCATGGGTCGCCCGGTGTTCTTCACGCAGGAGCGCGTCGGCAAAGACCTCGGGCGGTTCCGGATCATCAAGTTCCGCACCATGGTGAGGGATGCCGAGAAGGACACGGGTGCGGTGCTGGCCGTACTCGACGATCCGCGCATCACCCGGCTGGGGCACTTCCTGCGCCGCTACCGCATAGACGAGTTCCCGCAGCTGCTCAACATCTTCATCGGCGACATGAGTTTTGTGGGCCCGCGGCCCGAGCGTCCCGAGTTCGTTGACCGGCTGCTGCTTCAGGTTCCCTCCTACCGGGAACGCTTCCGCGTGAAGCCGGGGGCCACCGGGCTTGCCCAGGTCAGCGGTTCGTATGCGACAACACCTGAACGGAAGCTTAAGTACGACCTCATCTACATGTATCATCAGAACCTGCTCATGGACGTGCAGATACTCGCCGAGACCGTGCGCGTTGTGCTCACCGGTCGCGGCGCTCGCTAGGAGGAGATGTGGCGAAGAAGCAAGCAAAGCGACCTGCGCCGGTTCGCGGACAGGTCGCCCGAGAAGTGATGACCGGGTATGAACGAGTCGCGTGGGTCTGCCTCCATCTCCTGGTGTTCCTCGTGCCGATCGCCATCACCAACCCGTCTATCTTCGGTACGCAACAGGTGCCGCTCACGTACGACCAGTTCGACATCGTGAAGGTGTTCCTCCAGCGCGGACTCGTTCTTATCGGTCTGGGCGCGTGGCTGGTGGGCCTGCTCTATCGCGGGGGCCGCGTCCGCTTCACGCGTGCGGGCTGGCTCGTGCTGGCGTTCCTGGTCTGGGTGGGGATCGCCACCGTGCTCTCGGTCCATCCCGCCACCGCGGTGTTCGGGAAGTACCGCCGCTACGAAGGGCTGCTGTCGTTTCTCACCTATGCGTCGGTGTTCTTCCTGACCGTCCAGCTCGTGAGTACTCCCACGCGGATGCGCTCGTTGGGCAAGACCCTCGTGATATCTGGCGCTATCGTGAGCTTCTACGGCCTGCTCCAGTACCTGGGCCTTGACCCCATCCAGTGGCAGTCGCTTCCCTTTGAGGCGAATCGTGCCTTCTCCTTCTTCGGCAATCCCGACCTGCTTGGCGGCTATCTCATCTTCCCGCTGGCTGTGTCTATCGGCCTTGCGCTTTCCGAGAAAGACGAATCGTGGCGCATCGCGTACTGGGTGATCTTCGTCATGACCGGCTTCACCCTGTTGGTGTCGTTCGTGCGCGGCGCGTGGATCGGCGGCTTTGTCGCGCTGCTTGTCGTGGTATACGCGGCGTTCAGGGTACGCCACCGTCCCACCGCTATCGACTGGTCGTTCGTCGGCGTTGGTGGTGCGGCCGCGGTCCTGGCAGTGCTGCGCAGTCTGACCGCCGAATCCGATGTCATGAACTTCTGGTCGAGGCTGACCTCTATCTTCCAGTTCGGTGAGGGGAGCGCCCGCACCAGATTCGAGATATGGGACGCGGCGCTTTCTGCTACTGCCGAGCGGCCATTGTTCGGCTGGGGTCCGGACACGTTCCGGCTGCTGTTCCCCAAGTTCAAGCCTGCCGAGTATGTGGCTGACGCCGGCTACCTTTCTGTTGCCGATAACGTCCACAACTATCCGCTTCAGCTCGCTTCGGCGATCGGCATCCCCGGGGCGCTGCTCTTCTACGGTCTGTTCGGCTACGCGCTGGTGACATCGGCCAAGCACGTGTTCACCCGCGACAAGGGGACGGAGCGCTTCGTCCTCGTGGGTTTCTGGGCAGCCGTTCTGGGCTACCTGGTGCACCTCCTGTTCGGGCTGTCCGTGACGGGTTCAACCGTGTTCTTGTGGCTCTCGCTTGGCATGATCGTCTCTCCCATGGCCAAGAGCAGGGAGTTTGCGGCCCCATCACTCAACGTGGTCGCCGTGCTTCCTGTAGCAGTCATCGTGGTGTTCGGGTCCTACGGCAACATGCGCTATATCGCAGCCGATAACGCCTATCTGAACGCGCGCATCGGCACCACTGGCCTGGAGCGGGTCGCCAATGTGGAGACGGCCCTGCGATTGAATCCGTACAACGACATGTACGTCTCTGAGCTGGGTGTGGCATGGAAAGACATGTTCCTGGCAAGCGCGACGCAGCTGCTGCAGGCCGACCCGGCAGATCCCACATACTCTGAGCTGTATGCCACCACGCTGGAGCAGTTCATGCAGGCGGAGGCGGCGTACAAAGACGCCATCGCCTTCACGCCTATGGAGTATGACAACTACGTGTTCCTCACCAACCTCTACAATCAGGCGTCGTACTACCTGGATTCCAAGTACGCGGCTTCCGCAGTGGGGACGGGTCTTGCGGGTGTGGAAGTCGAGCAGTACGGACCGGCGATACGCCTGCAGCTGGCCATCGCGTACATGAACATCGGTGATTACGACGCTGCGATAGAGCATGCCGAGTTCGGCTCCGAGCTTGACCCCAACTACGTGGAGATCCGGGCGATCCTGGGCGACGCCTACCGTCTTGCGGGTCGCACGCAAGAAGCGATAGATGCGTACAGCAGCGTTGTGGCGGTATCGCCCACCCGGACCGACCTTATCGAGCTGATAACCTCGCTCGAGGCGAGTCAATCTGTCCAGACCACCAGCGAGTAGCATGGTTCTTGCTCAACCAGGAGAGTGATGATGGAACGCACGCAAATACCTGAGACAACGATCCAAAGGCTGCCTGTCTATCTGCGCTGCCTGCTTCAGGCGCAGCAAGACCGCAAGCCGGTCATCAGCTCGGTGGAGATCGCCGAGATGGCGGGGACCAACGCCGCCCAGGTGCGCAAGGACCTGTCATACCTCGGTGAGCTTGGAACGCGTGGCATCGGCTACGACGTCGAGGCGCTTATCGCGCACGTCTCCAAGTCGCTTGGCGTATCCGAGCTTCGCCGCGCTGCCATCGTGGGCTACGGACGCCTTGGCGGCGCCCTCAAAAGCTACACGGGTTTCTCGGACAGAGGGTTCGACATCGTGGCGGTGTTCGACGCGAGTCCCGACAAGATCGGGACGGATGCTGACGGCGTGACGATCAGGTCGGTAGACGAACTTGACGCGGGACTTGCCGAGGAGGGCGTGGAGATCGTGATCATGGCCACGCCTGCCGCTGAGACCCAGGCGCTGGTGGACCGCGTGGTGGGCGCAGGCATCAAAGCGATCCTCAACCTTGCGCCTGTGCGCCTCCAGGTCCCTGATGATGTGGCCGTGCGGCAGGTCTGCATGTCCACGGATCTGCAGATACTCTCGTTCTACCTGGCTCAAGGTGGGCAGCAATGACCTCCGATCATGAGGATCAGCTCGTCCCCGCGTGGCTCGCGCTGCTTGTGCTCATCTTGCTTCTCGCTGTTGTGGGTCTTGGCGGATGGATACTTCGAGGCGTCCTCGTCGATGAAGGCCCGGTGACCCCTGAGACCTACGCCGTCGAGGACTGGGAGCAGAAGGTCTCGGCCGATCCGGACAACACCGACGATCGCCTCTCGCTCGGTTTCGCCTATCAGCAGAACGAGGAGTACGACAAGGCCGTCGAGCAGTACGACCTGGTGCTGGTGGAGGACCCCGGCAACACCGCCGCGCTGTACAACAAGGCGGTCATCTACATGCAGACGGGTGAGCAGAAACTCGCCGAGCAGACCTTCTGGGAAGTGCTTGAGATAGCGCCGGATCACGCGCTTGCGGCCAAAGCCCTGGGTGAGTACTACATCGAGCAGGGCCAGTACAAGTCCGCGCTGGTCGCCGTGGAGCCTGTTGCGGAGGCCCGTCCTGAACTCGCCGACCTCCAGTATCTGGCCGGTCTTTGCTACGAGAAGCTCGGCCGCACTGGCGATGCCATAGCAAGTTACGAAGAAGCCCTTCGCTACGCGCCCGATCTTCTCGAAGCGCGTGACGCCCTCACTGCTCTTGGAGCCGAATGATGCCTACAACAGAGGTCGACCCCGTAGATACCCCCCGCAAGCGCTTCATGCTGACGCCACGCCAGGCGTTCATCGCTCTGGCAGTGGTGCTTGCCATCGCGCTCGTGGGGCTGATCCTCTACCTGCTGGTGTTGCTGGACAAGCCGGACTCTCTGGCGGATCTGGAGCCTACGCAAGGCGTTCAGCCGGTGTGGCAGGTGTTTGGTCCCGGCGAAGGAGAGAACCCCTTGTTCGGTCGTCCCATGGGCGTTGCCGTCGGCAACGAGGGCAGGGTCTACGTCACCGACAGCGAGAACAACCGCGTCTGCGTCTTTGACTCCTCCGGGCGCTTCCTGTTCGAGTTCGGCAGCTTCGGAGTGGGCAAGCCGCTTGCCGGCGCACAGAACACCTATGAGCCCGGGAGTCTGAACTTCCCCGTGGGCATCGACACCGACGATGAAGGCAACGTCTACGTCGCAAGCTTCCGCAACGACTCCATCGAGGTGTTCGACGCCGACGGCAAGCCGTTGCGCCGCTTCCCGGAGCCGGATCAGGTGGTCGGCCGTGGCTCTTCCGGACAGGACGGTCTCGGGATCGCTGTGACGGACGTGGCTGTCTACCAGGACCGCATCTACGCTACCGACCAGTACCAGATCTTCGTCTTCACCCTGGAAGGCGAGCTCATCACGCAGTGGGGCAAGCCAGGGGTTGAACCCGGCGACCTGGATCACCCCAACGGACTTGCCGTTGGCGAAGACGGCACGGTGTATGTCTCGGACTCCAATCATGCGCGCGTGACCGCGTTCACGCCCGACGGAGAGCCGCTCTGGAACTTCGGCAGGTCGTTTGTCTCTGCCGAGACGAGCGGGACCGCCGAGAGCTCCGCAACCGCCGAAGCCAGCGCGACCACTGCAACGATCGGGACTGATGCCGCGGCTTCGACCGCAGAGATCGAGCTTCCGCGCGGTCTGGCGGTAGCCTCCGACGGTTCCGTGCTGGTCACCGATGCATTCCGCTTCGGCATCACCTGCATTTCTGCGGACGGTGAGCTGGTGGCGATGTATGGCGAGCGAGGCGTTGACCCGGGCCAGTTCAACTTCTCCAACGACGTAGAGGTGTACCGCAACTTCGTTGTCGTCGCCGACAAGGAGAACAACCGAGTGCAGATGGTGAGGTTGCTCAACTAGGGGATGCGTGGTCGACGGCGAACTACTCCGTTAAGTATTCAACAGGCATCGGGGGCATGTTAGACTGCTGACTGGGCGCACTGTCTTTGTGCGCCGGTCTTCGCGCATGGTATAGGGAGGCTCATTGGGCGACCCAGAGATCCTCGAGGAAGGCGCACTCGCCTCCCCGGAGGGACTGGACATAGATGGTGGCCCTAAGCGTGGTAGGGCTGCGTTCGCCGCCGTCCTGGTACTGCTTCTCCTTCTGCTTGGAATCACCACCATCGTCGAGACCTGGATCAGCAAGGGTCCCGATGAGATCAAGGTAGTGACCGAGAACCTCGAGTGCCTGCAGTGCCATTCCGATCTCATCCCGTCGTTCTCGATGTCTTCAGTCCACCTGCCGTTCGAGCAGCGCGGCTGCACCACCTGTCACACGCCGCACGGCGAGCTGCAGACGACGACCGTCTACGAGAGCGCGTCGCTCACATGGGAACGCACCAAGACCCTGGTCGAATGGCTTCCGCTCAAGATGATCGTCGACGCGTTCTACTCGGCAGAGGGTCAGACGGCTGAGGACGCCGGCGGCGATATCAAGAGCATCACCGAGGAGCAGGTCAAAGGCATCAACTCGGATTTCACCACCTCCAAAGACGAGCTGTGCTGGATCTGCCATGGCGACATGGGCCCGATGCTCTCGTATGAGTACACTCACTCCCCGTTCGTGGGCGGGTATTGCACCAACTGCCACAGCCCGCACGCGTCGGACAACAAGGCGCTTCTCAAGATCACCGAGAAAGACCTGTGCATCACCTGCCATCGGATGGGTCCGGAGCTCGCGCGCGAGCAGGTGCATCCGCCGGTTGAAGGGCGCTACTGCACCAACTGCCACGACCCGCACGCTTCACGCTACGAGGGGATCTTAGTCGACAACCAGCGCGACCTTTGCTTCACCTGTCACCCCAGCGTGGCGCCGCTCAGTCTCAAGTCCGTGCAGCACCAGCCCTTCCTTTACGACAACTGCACCGGATGTCATGAGCCGCACGGCTCGGACTATCGCCCGCTGCTCATCAAGGAGCAGCCCGACGTGTGCTACATCTGTCACGGGGACATCCAAGACGACTTCTTGAAGTCGAGTCATCACCCGGTGGGTACCGCCGATCTCAACTGTGGTGACTGCCACGATCCTCACGGTGCGGACTATCCCGGTTTGCTCGCAGCCGAGGGGAACGACATGTGCTATCAGTGTCACGCCCAGGCTATCCAGACCTCGTATGACGCATCCGATCACGACGGGATCCTGTGCATCCGCTGCCATACACCACACGGTTCGGACTATGCACCCATACTCGTGAAAGCGAACCCCGAGGTCTGCCTGCAGTGTCATGCCGCGGCCGACTACGACGAGGCGAGCGCCACCGTTTATCGGAACAACCATCCCGTTCGGCCCGAGCACTATGACGTTGCCGCGCAGAAGCCGCTAACATGTACGTCTACGTGCCACGATCCGCATGGGACACGTCAGAACTTCATGTTGCGCAACTACAGCTATCCGTTCGACGGCCAGTGTCTGCAGTGCCACGACAAGGTAGGCATCGACTTCTAGAAACGAACCGTAAGTCCTTGCAGTGCATCCTTGTCGAAGCGCTCCGTTTGCAGTTCGCTCAGATCGGCTTTGTAAGAGCATGCGATAGGTGAGAGTGAGATGTATGGCCCACAGAAACAACGCACGTTCTCAGCGCAACGGCAAAGGTATCGAACGCGTGCTGACGGCCATCACTGTTGCGTCCTTCCTTCTTGTGCTCTGCGCCGTTATCGGCCTGCTTATCGTTGCTCAGAACATCAAGGAAGGGGCGCCCCGGAGTCTACCCGAGGCCCGCTTGCAGGCGGCTCAAGCTCAAGTTGATGCGGACCCCTCTGACCCCGAGGCATATCTGGCCCTTGGTGCTGCGCAGAATCGTGCGAGCATGTACAGCAAGGCACTGGATACCCTGGACAAGATCATCGACGTCGAGGCGGTGCGCACGGCTGCGTGGTATCAGTCCGGAATCGCATACCGTGGTCTGGGAAGGGAAGATGATGCGATCGATGCCTTCAGGCAGGCGCTCACTTTCGCCGAGGCGGACCGGGATGCTCGGCTTGCACAGCTGGAGCAGTCGGGTGTGACGATGGATGCGTACCTGCCCGATGAAGGTGCAAACGCATGCATCGCCCTGGCCGAGCTTTTGACTGCCGACGGTGACTACGATGGTGCGCGAGAGGCTGTGCAAAGGCTTCTGGATGATGATGAGACTGACGCGTCTGCATGGCTGACGCTTGCCGCTGTCGAGGAAGCGGCTGGCGATGATGCCTCCGCAGCCACTGCATATCGATCGGCTCTTCGGTTCCTGCCTGACGATCCAACGATAATCGAGGCGCTTCGTCGTCTTGATTCTGAGTAAGGGGATGTGTCCTGCAAATGCAGCGTCGTAGACTTGCCCTACTGACCTTCTTCATTGTGATCTTGCTGGCAGCGCTCGTAGGGCTGACCCTTTTGATAAGCAACGTGCTTCGCCCGGTAGGTGCTACGGAGATCGAGCCGGAGGCCGGCGAGGGTATGACTCTCCAGTGGATTCGGAGCGTGTACGGACTTGGATCCGCGCAGGCTGACCTGTTGCTTGATCCAGTCAGCGTGTCGGTCGCCTCCGACGGTCGCATCTTTGTACCCCAGCCGGAGCTGAACTCGATTTGCGTGTTCACCAATAGCGGTGCGCCGGACACACGCATCGTGAACGAGGAGAAGCTTCTGGCCCCGAATGCCGTCGAGTCAGGTCCGGATGACCGTCTCTTCGTTGCCGACAAGGGGCGGAACAAGATCATCGCCTTCGATTCTAGTGGGGAGTTCTTGTGGGAGTCGGAGGCGAACCTCGTTAGCGACATCCTATGGGCCGGAGATCGCCTGTATGCGGCTGGTTTCGATCGGATCTACGTATTCGACATCGATGGTAATCGCTTGTTCGAGTGGGGAAGTCGCGGGTATGCGGATGGCGAGTTCGATTTCCCGCAAGGTCTGGTGTTGGCGGAAGATGAGCTACTGGTCTCGGACGGCCATAATGCGCGAGTGCAAGCTTTTAGCGTGGACGGCGAGCACCTATGGAGCTCCAATCTCTCGCCACGCGACTCGGCTTCCACTGACACGACTGCAACCAGCACCTTTCAGCTTGCGGGCGGGATGTGCGCAACGCCTGACGGCAAGTTCCTGGTTGTCGATCCTCTACAGTTCGGTATCGTAGCGCTCGACGATACTGGTGCCGTTATCGGGCGGGTGGGCTCGGAGGGTTCAGAGGACGGGAAGTTCTGGTATCCAAGTGACATAGCATCACTGGGAGACGGTCGCTACGTGGTGTCGGATACCATGAACAATCGGCTCCAGGTTGTGGATATCTCTTTTGGCGACAGTGATGGGATGACCGCGCGTGAGCTGGGTCAGAGCATCAGTTCTGCATGGTGCATTCTACCCATCGCATTGCTGATACTGACGACTGTCGGAGTCGTGGCCTGGGTGTCGGGGACACGGCGGAGAACGGCTGAGATCGAGATCGCGGAAGAACCCTCAGCCGAATGACAGAATATGCCGATGCACTTGTTGACAGCTTAGATAAATCACATTAGCCTGAATCTGGGTGAAGGGGTTCACAAGTAGGGCATGCCGCGGATTCGTCCGCGTAGGTTCATGCGATTCTGTACAAAGGGGGGAGGTGTACGAATATGAAAAAGATTCTCACAATCATGCTCATGGTCGCGGTACTCGTATTTGCATTTGCCGGGGTGGCTGCTGCTGCTCAGAACGATGCTACATACGAGGATCCGACTGCCGGGGTAAGCCCGCACGGAGGATACAGTGACGCCACGAACAAATGCGCCGTATGTCACTCAGTCCACCACGCGGACGACTCGGGCGAGATGCTCCTCCGTTCCTCGGTCCAGAATGCATGCATCTACTGTCACGTGAGCGCGAACTTTGCGATCAAGACGGTATATGCAGAGACTGAAACCAACTACAACGGCGGTTCCAACCGTATGTCGCACGATACGAGCGGCTTCGGTGGCTTCTTCGGTTGCGGCAGTTGTCACGCGGTGCACGGTGCGGGTGTTGAGGATGCTACGGCTTACACCGAAGCGAAGATCCTGGCGGCCCCACACGATGCCTACACGTATGATGAGACCGACGCGACGCTTGAGGATGGGACCACCAGTATTCTGGATGGCGGAGACAACCAGGCTCTGAACCCTGCTTTGACCGACAAGCAGGCGGTCAACGCATGGTGTACCCGTTGCCACAAGTACTGGAACGGCTCGGACAATGGTGACACTCACGTCATGCGAGCGGTTGGTGACGGAACTCACTACGGTCTGTCCAGCTCTCCGGCGACGAACCCGTCGTCGACGTGTCGCGACTGCCATAGCGCAGGCTACACCGACGTCAACTGGGCTGCAGGCACGTGGACTGGCACGAACGCTGCCGGTACCGCTGTCGACCTCACAGCTGCCTATGCTGGCGAGGAGAACTGGCCGCACTTCACGTCCGGTGATCGCTTCATCGATGGTCTGACCGCAGGTCAGGCTAGCCTCGATGCTGCATGCCTGGACTGCCACAGCGGTGTTGGCACCAGCTTCTAGGGTGTTCGCTGTGTAGAGTGCACTACTGGGAGAGAGGTCCATCGGGCCTCTCTCCTTCTGTTCTCTGTTCGTTCGGTCTAGAATCATAAGCTCGTGTGGTGTTCGGAAGTCCATCCGGGAAACGGCGGCTGCAATACGTGTCCACCGAAGAGCGCGTGTCTTCATCAGCAAGAGACGATCGGCCTCCAAAGCGGGGCCGCCGCTACATGGTCTGGGTTGCAGCCGGATTCGTGGTGGTCGCGTTGTTCGCTTCCTTGATGAATGGCACGGTTTCAGACGTCGCCTGTGTAGCATGTCATCAGACACAGGCGAATGGCCTGCATGGAGCCGCGGCTCACGGGGACTTGCGATGCTACCAATGCCATGTCGGTTCATCTTTGGACTCACTTCTCGCGGCCAAGTCCGATGAGCTACGCATGGTGGTCTCAAAAGTCGGGTCAGGTTCGACCTCCTTCTCTGACGCTCGCGTGTCGCGTTCTGCATGCTTGCGATGTCATCAGGTGGTATTAGGTGAGGTTGTCTCGGCGGGGGGTATTCGAATCCAGCACGAAACGTGTGCTGTACCTCCTCAGGCATGCAGCGACTGTCACTCGGGAGTGTTCCATGGTCATGACCCCTATCCCGGCCGTGGGATCGCGATGGACCGCTGCCTGCTGTGCCACGACGGTGTGGATATAACTGCTGCTTGCGACACTTGCCATGAGGGCAGTGGGCATGCTGATCGCCCATCGACGGGTTCATGGTCGGTCACTCATGGACCTCAGTGGGAGAATACGCACGGTATGGGTGAGCTTTCAACGTGTAGCGCCTGTCATGCGCCCAACATGTGCGAGGGCTGCCATGGCGTGCCTTTGCCGCATCCGGGTGGTTACGTGAACGGGGACCATGGTGCTGAGGCCGAGCAGGACCCGACCCGTTGCGTGGAGTGTCATTCGCAGGTCTTCTGTGATGATTGTCACGGCCTGTCTATGCCCCATGACACTGAGTTCATGCTGAAGCATTCCACGGTTGTGAAGGATGAAGGCGAGGCGGTCTGCGCCACATGTCACGTGTTGGATGAATGCTCCTTGTGTCATGTCAAGCACACCCATCCAGGGCGACTATCGAGGGATGACTGAAGATGGCCATCCTTGAGGTGCTGCCCGACATAGAGCTTGACTCCCTGAGACAGGTGATCGAGAACCCTACATCCAATCTGACTGCTACGGCACTTCTGGCCGCTGCTGCGACCATCTTGCTGCTGCTGCTTGTGCTGACACTCTGGGGTGCGTTGATGCTCAATGAGCAGGACGACGGCACGAAGGAGGGGGATTCGACTCGTGTTCGGAGGCCGGTCGCCAGGGAGCGTCGGCAGCGGAGCCTGTCTCCTCGGAGTCGAGTGGCTGTTGCGCTGCTGACTGGCTTGGTTCTTGTTGCGGCAGTGATATGGCTAGGCGCCGCAACTGGCTCCAATAGCCACTGCGCTGGGTGCCATGAAGATGCCGAGTCCGGCGCGCTGGCTGATGCGGGACACGATCGATGCATCATGTGCCACGAGGATAGGGGGTTTCTCGGCCTGCTTCCGGCTGTGTCGAGCCGCCTGCGGATGGAGTCATCACGACTGTTCCCTACAGTCGAGTCCTATGGGGGGCTCGATGCCAGTGTTCCCAACCGGCGCTGCACGTCTTGTCACGACCTGGACGTGCTTGATGAGAGTCGCGAGAGTACGGCAGCCGGCTCGGTACGCATGAGCCACTCTGAGCCGCTAGAGGCGGGAGCGCGCTGCGAGGAATGCCATGGAAGCGCCGGGGCACACACGACGGCGTTGGAGCAGTTCCGGCAGCCAAAGATGCGAAACTGTATCGACTGTCATGACGGCGTTCAGACGTCCGCTGAGTGTTCTGTCTGCCATTTGGGTGATAAGGCCGCCCCTGATCGTTTCGACGAGATCCCGATAGAGAAGGTACGCCTGGAAGAGCCCACCGATTGCAGCGGCTGCCACAGTACGGAGTCTTGTGATGAGTGTCATGGCATCAGCCTTCCGCACTCGCCGGAGTTCGTGTCTGGCGGACACAGGACCGAGGCGGCATTCACACTTCGGCAAGCCAACTGCGCGAAGTGCCATTCTGTCAGCTGGTGCGCGGACACCTGCCACTCCGGGGCTGATCGGAATGACATCTCGAAGATCTGGGGCCACGGACCGGATTGGCCTCGGACGCACTCCACTGCAGACCCTTCCACATGCTCCAGGTGCCATTCGGACCAGCAGGATTGCGCATCCTGCCATTCGTGAGTGAGCCCGTTCATGCGCCGTTGTTTGCGGTACTATCGACAGCAATCACGTCTAGGCCTGCCGAGGAGCCTTGTATGCCTCTGAAAATGAGTGATTCTGCCACACGCCGCGCTTTCCTCATCGCCCTCGCAGTGCTTGTTGCGCTCGGTTCGGCCGCGCTGCTGTTGTGGGTTTTCTGGCCCTCCGCAGGTGGCATGGTGTTCCCGGAGTTTCCCGAAGGCAGCACCGACGAGATCATGTATGCGGGTCGCTTCCCCACCGGAGATGACGAGGCGCTGCAAAAGCCCATGGGTATCTGCAGCGACGGCAAGCGTCTCTATGTCGCGGAATCGGATGCCGGACGCATCGCTGTGTTCACGCTGGACGCACGCAGGTTGGACGATATCGAAGTCCCGCAGGCAAGCGGCGCGACACACGCATACCCTACATCTGTGGCGCTCATGGACGACGACCGCATCGCTGTCATCGACAGTGCGTCATCACGCGTCCTCGTCTTAAGCACCCGCGGCAACAGCGAGCCGCTGATGGTTGTCGGCGAAGACGCCGCGCAGACGCCGGCGCAGCCCACCGCGCTCGCGTTTGCAGGCGGCGAGCTGTATGTGGCCGACGGCGCCACGCACGCGATCCTCGTCTTCTCGGCGGAAGACGGGAGTTACTTGCGCACTCTGGGGCAGAGCCTCTCGCCGTCGCTGACGTACGTAGGCGGCATGCTCATGGCCGAGGACGGTCTTCACGTGGCCGACTCCAACGCGGGGCGCGTGGTTATTCTCAATCCAGCCACCGGGATGCAGGTGCGCGTACTCACGGACAGCTTCGCGTTACCAAGGGGTATCACGGCGGGCATAGATTCCGAGGAGTTCGTGGTAGATACCTTTGGCCGGGATGTGTCTGCAGTGACTGCCGAGGGGATTAAGCGTGTGCGTGTGGCTGATCTTCAAGACGAGCTCGCCGCGCTGTACAGCCCCCGGGATGCCTGCTGGATAGATGCGGACGGGCGGCTGTATGTGACGGACGCAGACCTGGGGCAGATAGCGGTGTACAACGTGCGCTTGCCGGTGGTCGACTAGTCAGTCGGGGCGGGTTTTCGGGTGTGTTAAGACCTGGTAAGAAGCTGCCGAAAATGTCACTATGGGGTGTGACAGGATTCACATCTACGACGACGATGCTGTATCACGCATCGGCGATTAAAGTGTGCATGGGGGTATGTGCTTGAGGCGGGGAGCCCACAGGGGTGGCAGACTGGCCCGGACGCTACGCGTCGGGCTTGTTGTGCTTCTTGCGGGAATGCTGGCGTTTGCCACATCCCTGGCACAGGCAGCCACGCTGAATCTTGCGCCTGATGGAGTCGTCGCTTCAACGGGATGGTCTGCGAACACGGGAACCATTACCTCAGCGCTTGCCGCAAGTGACGGCGATTCGACCTACGCCACCACATCCGGCACAAGCCCGCTGACGGTCAGTTTCGCGGACCCCTCGGCCGCCGGGACCATCAGCAAGGTGACGCTGCGGGTTGTCGCGAAGGGTTACAAGAGCTCCGGAACGCCATCTGCCAGCATACAGCTGGGTATGGCGTTGAACGCGTCGACAACGTACGCCTCGGCGTCATCGGTCTCGTCGTCATACCAGACGTTTGAACAAGAGCTCTCCACGCCTCCGGGAGGTGGCAGTTGGACCTGGGCTGACGTTCAGTCGCTGCAGGGTATCGTTGTCGGGAGCTTCAGCAACGCCTCGAGTCTTCGTGTGACACAGATGGAGATAGTGGTCACGTACACGGCGTCCACGTCCAACACGGTGACCTTCTCGGCGCACACCTCCGGACAGCCCACTGCGGCTGACGTAGCGCCTTCGCAAGAAGTCGTGGTCAATCGGTTCTCGTTGCGCAGGACGGTGGGGGATACATCCGGCCCGGTCATCAACACGCTGACCATCAACAACAGCAAGACCTCGCCCTCAACCAACGTCTCGGGGGTCTACGTCTACCGCGATGCTGACAACGATGGCGCGGTCTCGGCGGGGGATACCAAGCTCAACGCCACGGCAGCTACATTCTCGGGCGCCGATGCCACCGTCACGGTCAACGAGGCTGTGACCGACGCTGCCCAGCAGTACCTGGTCACCTACGTTGTCGCTTCCGGTGCCACGAATGCCGCGACGATGGATGCAAAGATCACGGCGGCCACCACCACCAACATCGCGACGGTGTCCGGATTGTCGCTTCCTGCCACGCCCACGGTGTTCACGGTGCGCGTGCCTACTCTGACAGTATCCAATGCCGACCACATCCCTGCGTCGATCAGATACACCAAGTCCCTTGCGACCGGCGTGCTGATTGACAACATCAAGCTTGTGGCGTCCGATGGCTCTGTGAAGGTGAACAAGATCACCGTGCACAGACCTGATACGCTCTCCGCCAGCGCCGTCTCGGCGGTCAAACTGTATCTCGACGATGGGAACGAAACGTTCGACCCGGCGGCGGATTCGCTTCTGGGTAGTGCGGTCTTCGGCTCTGGTGCCAACGCGCTGTTCTCAGGCCTTAGCGTGAATGTCGCCACCGGCACCCATGCCGATGTCTGGATCACTTATGACGTTGCCGCAGCTTGTGAACACTCAGAGGCGCTTGGCTCCGAGGTCGTCTTCGGTGGGATCGGGGTCGACACTCCGGCGACCATCGCCACATTCAGCACGCTTCGGTCGGCTCTTTCGGGCGAGGGCGTCCTCATCGACAACGAGCTCCCGCTTGCGGCGAACTGTGTCATGACTCAACCAGCAGACGGTGCGACGTTGACCGCTGCGCCGGGCACGACGTACAACATCACCGGCACGGCGGCCGACAGCCTCTCCGGCGTTGCCTCGGTCAAGGTCTCTGTCAGGCGAGTGGCCGACGACACCTATTGGGACTTCGACGGGGCATGGACTGGATCCAGGGTCTGGACTGCCGCCACTGCGACCAGCGCAGGTTATGCCACGTGGGACCCCGAGTTCACCGTTCCGGAGGCTGACGCCGAGACATTCGAGGTCTCGGCGCTGTTCCTGGACGCCGCTGGCAACGAGCTGATGACCACGAGCTCGCTGCTGGTGGACAATGTGAAGCCCACGCTGCAGTCGTTGGTTCCAGTGGACGCCACCACCCTCGATGCAATCTTCAGTGAGACTGTTTCGCTTGAGAACGCGGCCGGCTTCACCGTATCGGGTGGGATCAGTGTATCGTCCGCAGTGCTACAGGCGGACGGCCGCACTGTGCGGTTGACGACCACCTCTCAGACCGCCGATGTGCTCTACACGCTCACCGTCGCTGCGGGTACGGTTGAAGACGGGCTTGGAAATGCCAATGACGTGCAGTCGTCCGATTTCTACAGCGCGGACAGCTCCTTTGATGTGACTCCGCCAGATATCCCTGTGATCTCGGCACTCACATCAGGCACTACCGAGCCGACCATCGCTACCGTCGAGTGGGCTGCGCCGAGTGGCGATCCGGTGGGTTATACCGTACTGCGCGCCATGAATCCTGCGGGACCGTTCGTGCCCATCGGGAGCACGACATCGCTGTCGTTTGACGACGAGTCGGGCGTCCCGGGGCAGGAATACTACTACGCGGTCAAGGCGTACGACGCCGCTGGCAACTACTCTGCTCAGTCGGATACTGCGGGTCCGGTGTCCTCTGCCTGGGAGCCCGATTCGCCCCACGGCGTCTACAGTTCTTCCACCGGCTTGTGCAAGATGTGTCACTCGGTACATGACGCGGCTGATGCAGGGATCCTCATGCGTCAGACAGGGAACACTGCCGGTGAGCTGTCCGTCTGCCTCACGTGTCATGACGGTACTCTGGCGGAAGACAACGTCGAGTCTGGCGAGAACTCATTTGATCCTGCATTCCCGAGCGGGCATTCGGTGGAGGAGGCGGCAGCGGACCAGGATCTTACAGATGTCTGCACCAGCTGCCATTCGCCTCACCTGGATCCCTCCTCCCGGGATGCTCTGCCTGCTCAGACGGTCAACGGAGTAGCGATCTCAGAAGCGGGCAACGACTGGTGCCTGGCGTGTCACAACGCTGCAGCGGACTGGTACGAGCCGGGCGGCTACGATGCGTTGCTTCTAGCGCCCAGCCGCAACGCGACCGGCTATCCCACCGTGGGCACGTTCCCCGGGTACCTGGATGATGCCAACAACCCCCACGCTGACGCTACGACCACGGCGGCCCCGTATCCGGCTGGCGACTGCCGTTACTGTCATGCTTCGCACCGCGCAGAAAACGAGTTCGACGGCCTGGTCTCCACCTTCGTGTCCGACGATTTCACACTGTGTTTCGATTGCCACGATGGAACGACGACGGGCTACAACATCAAGCAGTACTATCCGTCGACGGCGGGCGGGGGAGCCTCTCAGACGGAGGCTACTCGACTCGGCCACAAGATCGAGACCGGTAGCGCCACGCTGGCAGCCGGGTCGGCACTACCATGCTACGACTGCCATAACCCCCACGGTTCCGCCACGCCCAACGGGCTGTTGGTCATCACTCAAACGAGCGCTGATACCACGATCGCCGTTGGTGATTCGAGCGGGGAGCTCGACCTGACCGACGCATCGGGCGTTCGCGAGTTCTGCTTCACCTGCCATACGACGTGCGGGTCTTCGTCGGGGAATACAGACGCCTACGGTTGGAACGGCAGCGCGTATGCGGTTGTCTCGGCGGGAGCGGAAGTTGAGGGCATTGACCGCACAGTCAGGGATGAAGCCCTAGGCGTAGGCCTGAAGGTCCCGGAGCTGAGCGGGCACTATCGTGATGACTCCGCATCCTGTCTCACGTGCCACGGTACGATGACCGCAGACAGCGGCGTCAACGTCCATAATCCGGGCAGCGGAGTATCTGCGGGCGGAATGGACTGCTATCTGTGCCACTCAACGTATAGCGCCATGGATTCATCCACGGACAGCTACCATCACGTCATGGACGCGGCCAATCCGGATGTGGCTCCCGGTGCTACCTCGACGTATCCCACGTCGCCCACCGCGCTTGCCTGCGTGAGCTGCCACACCGATCACAACTACTTCACTAACAAGAGCACTAACCTCCGGACCAGCATCGATGACAACACCGGAACTGCAGCGAGCACGGACTACACGTCGTCAGGCTCGTACGGCATCTGTGTGAGCTGTCACGACGTTGCTCAGACCAAGAGCACAGCGCAGAAGGTCGGTGGCTCGGAGGTCACCCCGGTGATCAGCGGCAGCGCATATGCGGGCACAGCTCACGACTACGCTGTCAACAGTGCGGCCAAGGTGGGCTATGACGATGGATCGGCCTTCCAGGCCAACTGCACGAAGTGCCACACCGATAGTGCCGGGACCAGTGCGTGGTTCCAGACCGGCACGTACAAGATAGGGACACATACGTCTGCGGAGAGCAGGATAGCAGCAGCGCTTGGGGCGGCCGGTTCGCCGACAGAGGAGAACCTGTGTTTCGCCTGTCACACGGGCTCCACGTTGAGCGACGGCTACGGCGTCAAGACCATGAGTGCGCGGTCCCAGACCGTCTCGCTGCTCTTTGGCTCATCCTATGCGAACACAACCTCTCCATGGTCTATCAAGAAGCATGCTGTGGGCACGTACTCGGGCATCCATGAGTCCGATGAGACGCAGGCGGAGATAAGCGCGAATAAGCATGTCGAGTGCGAGGACTGCCACGACGCGCATGCCACCGGCAACGGCGTCTCAGGATCGACGATCCACGCATCTGGCACGAGCACCATCACAGCAGGCTCGCCGCTCTGGGGCGCCAGTGGCATCCAGGTCACAACGTGGCCGTCGTTCAGCGGTACAACGGGGTCGTACAGCGTGATCAGTACGGCTACCGCTGAGTACCAGGTGTGCTTCAAGTGTCACTCGGGTGCCAACACGAACGTCACATCCTGGGGTGGAACAACGGACGCTACCCGCTGGACGAACGTTGCGTTGGAGTTCAATCCCAGCAACCAGTCCTATCACCCTGTGGCCGCGCCCCTGGGGTCCACGAAGGCGCTCAACGCTGACTGGATGGATACCGGTTGGAAGGCCGTGGGGACTCAGACGATGTACTGTTCTGATTGCCACGGGCCGCGTAGCGCGGATTCGGCTGCCGTTGGTCCGCACGGATCATCTGTGCCGCATATGCTCAAGGGCTACTGGCCACTGACTTCGACTGGTGCCGCGTACACGATCAACGGGCTGGCTGCGGGCACGCAGACGGGCATCCTTTGTGACAACTGCCACAATGGGTTCTCAAACAACCGGGCCCATGCTCAGTCTGGCGGCTCGCACCAGAGTGCCGCATGTTATCGCTGTCATACAGTGATTCCGCATGGTAGTGCCCTTGGACGCCTTATTGCGGATGCCAACAGTTCGATGCCGGCGAGGTATGCCTATCAAGGGGTTAAGACCAACGTGTTCGTCAGCAACTACTCCGTGAACTACTCGTTTATGAGCAAGAACAACTGCACCGTCACGACTGCGAGCGGGTGCGGTTCGCATACTCAGTACAATGGGACCGATACAGGCTGGTGATGACGCACTAGTGACTCGCATGCCACGAACGTTGGGTCGTCAGCTGAAACGAGTCATGCTATCTCGTCGAACGGTCTTGCTGCTGATCTCCACCCTAGGGATAGCCGTGCTTCTTGCCGCGCTTGTCCCGCAGCGTGTGACCAGTCCGGACGGTCTTGATGCACTACAGGCCAAGGCCCCTTTCCTCGTGTACGCACTCAGGGCAGCCGGGCTCGATCATGTGGTCTCTACCTGGGGATTCGCGCTCTTGCTGGCGCTGTGCTGGCTGACTTTGGGTCTCGCGACGCTGAATATGTTGCGACGAGATCACCGTCGCACGTTTCGACCGCGGACGTGGTCCGGGCTTTCGGGCTGGCGTGCTGTCGATGACCAGTCCGGTTTCGAAGAGTCCTTGGCTTCGCTCCGTTACTGGGCTGCGGGTCGGATCGGCGACGAATCGAGGTTCTTGAAGAACCCATGGAATCTATGGGGCGCATCACTGCTCCATCTGGGTATGCTCATCGCACTTGCGTTCGCAGTGCTTACCATTCTGACCACAGCGCGAAGCATGGTCGTTCTTGTGGAAGGCGAAAGCCTTGACGCGACTACTCAGTCTGTGGCGCAGGACTATGGAGTGCTGGCAAGCCCCCTGAGTCTTGAATATCCCCTG
This sequence comes from Coriobacteriia bacterium, assembly GCA_041595875.1. GTDB lineage: Bacteria > Actinomycetota > Coriobacteriia > Anaerosomatales > Anaerosomataceae > UBA2279. Next base: position 8,574 of record JBFHJN010000003.1, on the reverse strand, counting down.
GAGTTGGCGTCGGTGACACCGCAGTTCTGGGATGACGGAACCGTGCGTCAGCTGGAGACCGTCGTCTTGCTGGGCGATCCCGCTGAGCAGGAGCAGCTGACGGTTTCCATTAACGGCTCGCGTCTCGTGAGGGGCATGAGGATCTATCAGGACCAGAGGTTCGGCTACTCATACTTCCTGACCGTGACTTTCGCGGATGGTACGGAGTCGATGCAGCGCGCCGATCTGTCGCAGCCTCTCGGTGTCGGGAATCCCACCTACATGGACATACCGCTGCAAGATGGCAGTGTATTGCGTTTGAAGTGTGTGGAAGATCCGGGAGCTCAGTCGACGAGCGACGAGCCAGAGTTCGTGCTTCGTCGTGAGCTTGATGGCGAGGTTGTGGCTCAGTCGACCATGGAGACTGACACGGTCTCTCTCGGTGATGTTACAGTGCGACTTGACGGACGACGACGTTGGGCGACGTTCGTTCTCGCCCGTGAGTGGAGTGTCATCCCCTTGTTCGCCGGTTTCGCCCTGGTGTTTCTCGGCGCGACGGCACTCTATGTTGGAGTACCGCGAGAGATCCGGCTTCGCACCGATGAAGATGGACAGACATGGGCTCGCTGGCACGCCTACAGGTTCGCCCATTCGGTCGATCAGGAGAGGGACGCATTGTTCGGTTCAGATGAAGAGGGCAGCTCATGAGCGCGTTTCTTCTGCAGGCTGAGACACGTGTGCATGTGGTGGCCATTGTGCTGTATGCCCTGGCCACCATGATGCTGATCGGCGGTCGCTTCCTGCGTAGACCAGGGCTTGTCAGGTGGGCCGGTAACGTGGTTCCGCTCGCGATCGGCGTTCATGCTCTGGCGTTGGGTGCGCGTTGGGCAGGGTCAGGTCATGGGCCGTATGTGACCAAGTACGAGATGCTGTCCGCCTATGCGTTTGTGACCGCTGCGATGTTCGCTCTTATCGTCTACCGGCGAGGTCGCCTGCAGGTGCTAGGCATGATCATCTACCCCATCGTCTTCCTGATGATGGCGCTTGGCCTCTATACAGGTGCCGAGGTGCACAATCTGCCGCCCACGTTCAGCGGGATATGGCTGGTCATCCATGTCTGCTTCTACATTCTCGCTTTTGCCACTGCGGTCATCGCGCTAGCCAGTGCCGCTTTGATCTTGCGCGGCAAGGACCTTGAGCCCGGGGCAAGGGGTCGATTCCATAGCATGGAAAGCCTCGATGATATCTCATACCGGTTCGGCGGCCTCGCGTTCGCGTTCTGGGGGATCGGTATGCTCACAGGTTCTATATGGGCGTACTACTCATGGGGTCGCTTCTGGGGCTGGGACCCGGTAGAGACATGGTCGCTGGTCACCTGGCTGGCGTTCGGCGTCTATCTTCATGTGCGACGCTTCTACGCGTGGGAGGGCAAACGAGCGGCGCTGCTGCTGATCGTCTGTGTCGCGTTGGCCCTGTTCTCTCTGTTCGGCACGTCGATCTTGTCCGATTCGCTTCACGCGGTGTATTTCCAGTGAGGCGGCTTTGGGTGGCGATCTTGGCGCTACTGTTGCTTGCGGCAGGTGCCGGCGGGTGCAGCGATGATGCGACATCGGGTGGCGCAGCCGCTGTGACCGACGTGGTGCGTGCGTACAACAGCGCATTGATCGAGGCATTCGCGCAGCAGGACATGAACCTGCTGAACACCGTTGCAACAGAGGATCAGGCTTTCACCGAGTTCTATCAGATGGCTGCGCTTGGCGAGAGCCGGGTGAGAATGCTTGCCACGCTTCAGTCCATCGAGTTCGGAGACGTCACTTTCCCGGAGGATGGTACGGCAAGCGTCACTACGACCGAGGTCTGGGACTACACGCATGAGAGCCTCGACACGAGCGAGACCGTGGCGAGCGAGACGGGCGTCGTATACCGCTTGCGATACGACCTGGTTCTCCAGGACGGACAGTGGCTTGTGAACGCGGTGACATCCACAGACGAAGCAGACTCGAGTGAGGAAGCGAGCACCACCCCGTGACCGCCATACTCATCATCATCAACAACTACCTCCATGACGTGGCAAGCGCGGTTCTCGTAGCGAGCGCGGTGCTTCTTTGGGCGCTCGACCGTGCGGTCACGCGTGACGGCGCCCCGGGCTCGCTGCTCTCGGCGGCATATCCCCGGCTGGTGAAGCTCGCCTGGATCTCGCTCGGGTGGATCATCATCGGCGGAATACCGCGCACGATCTTCTTCTCGCAGTACGAATGGGACCCAGCGGTGGTGAAGGGCATCGTTCCGGCGCTGGTCATCAAACATGTCCTGATGTTCGGCGGGGTGGCCGTCGGCGCTGTCATTTGGCGGAAGATATCGCTACGGGTCAGTGCGCGGGGCGAGCGGCCGTCATGAGGGTCTGCCGCATTCATCTCACGGTCATCGCGCTGCTCACAGTAGCCGGGCTCTCGCTTGCGGGCTGCTCGCAGGCGTCCTCATCGGACGAACCTGCCGCGGACGACCACCGTGCGGTGGTCGCTCTCACAGAGCTCCTCGAGCTGAGGCGCGCGGGTAGCTCCGACGCAGCCGCGTACGCTCCTTACTTCTCGGAGTCAGCCCTGGCAACCGAGCTTGCGGACTCGGCGGGGGAGAGCGGTGAGCCCGCGGTGCCGTCCTGGGACTCGATCTACGTGTCCTCTGAGACGACCGAAAGCACCGATGTCGTGGTCATATGGGTAGCGGATGACGCTTTTTCCGGGTGGCCCGCGGCGACGCTCTTCACCATGGGTGCAGAGGACGACAAGTGGGTCGTCCTGGACGCCCGGGATGTGAGTGAAGACACTCCAGCGCCTTTGGAAATCGGTGGAAATTAGCGGACTCCGCGGCTTTGCGTTCTCAAAACCCCTGGTCGAACCGAAAAGTTCGTTACCAAGTTCCCGATTAACCGCTATACTCAAGCGAGTAGAACATCGTGCCGTGGAGGCTTTATGTCTGATACTCGCACCGCTCCGGATGCCACCCTGTACCGTCTGTCCCTGTATCACTGCTACCTTAGCGAGCTGATCCGCGTTGGCGCTCCTGCACGTATCACGTCGCGCGCCATCGCCGAGGAGCTCGACATCAAAGAAGAGACCGTCCGTCGCGATATCTCCTTTGTGGGCGACATCGGCAGGCCGGGCGCAGGGTACGAACCGGAGGTCCTTTTCAGGGAGTTCACGCGCTTCCTTGGCCTTTCCGAGGAGTACCCCATCGTCAAGATCGGAAGCGCCGCCATGCTTGCCGCGCTTGAGGTCGTCTTCCCGCCGGATAGGTATGGCGTCAAGCCTGCAGCGTACTTCTCAGAGTTGCCTGAAGATGCCGGGATCGTCATCGGCGGCATCACGGTCCAGCACATCACCGAGCTCCCTAATCTGGATCCCGCACTGGGGATAGGGGTCGCGTTGGTCGCATGCTCCCCGTCATGGGTTCAGGTCGTGCTGGATCTTCTCGGCCAGACAAGCGTCAAGGGCGTCTTGCTTCTCACTCCGGCGGTTCGCGTGACCCGTCCGGAAGGGATGTCTATCAGCCAGATACGCATGCCTTGCGACATCAAGTCGCTGGCATGTAAGTGCGCTGCGTCACCGGGAGCCGTGGGCGCTCGCTAGATGTCCACTTGCCTGTGATATACTCTGGCGGTTTTCACACGACCGCCTCGGCAGACCGTACCCCCGGACGGCCGCGCCGCGTCATGAAGGAACATAGAATATGTCAAAGGCCGACCTGGTCCTGCTTCATGCACCTAGCGTGTATGACTTCCGCGAAAACTCCATCATGTACGGTCCGGTTTCGGACCTTGTACCGTCGAGCCCGATCTTTGAGATGTACCCGCTCGGTTTCACCACCATGGCCGAGTACATGGAGCGTCACGGGCTAACGGTCCGTATCGTCAACCTTGCCGTGCTTATGCTCTCCCGCCCCAACTTCGATGTCGAGAAGGCCATCCGGGAGATGGATCCGGCAGTCTTCGGCATCGACTTGCACTGGGCGCCGCACGCGCACGGTTCCATTGAGATCGCCAAGCTTTGCAAGAAGTATCATCCCACCACGCCGGTCGTCTTCGGCGGTCTGACGGCTAGCTACTTCCATGAGGAGCTTGTCAGCTACCCGTGGGTGGACTACGTGGTCCGGGGTGATTCCACCGAGGAGCCCTTCACGCGCCTCATCTACGCGCTGAAGCGCGGCGGCAGCGTGGCCGACCTCCCCAACGTGACCTACAAGGGGCTTGATGGCTCCGTGGTGGCCAACCCGATCGACTGCGTGCCTGACACGTTCGATCACGTCAAACTCGACTACTCCTTCTCGATGCGCTCGGTCATCCGTGACCGGGACATGATGAGTGCGCTGCCGTTCAAAGGCTGGTTGAGCTATCCCGTCTCGGCGTCTTTGACATGCCGGGGCTGCTCTAAGACGTGTGCCACGTGTGGTGGCTCGGCAGTGGCGTTCCGCAACCACTTCGGGCGCAAGAGCGTGGCGTTCCGCGACCCTGAGCTGCTGGTGCGTGATATCGGCCATATCGCCAAGCACATTCCCGGACCGGTGTTCGTGCTCAACGACTTCCGCCAGGCCGGAGACGAGTACGTCAAAGCGTTCATCAGCGGCTTGCGCAGCATCGACTTCAAAAACCCCATCGGTTTCGAGTTCTTCTCGCCGCCTGAGGAGGCGTTCTACGAGTTCCTCGATGAGAACCTCAACGATTACTCCGTGGAGGTGTCCGCCGAAAGCCATGATGACGCGGTACGCAAGGCCTTCGGCAAGCCCTACGCGTGGGATGCGCTGTCAGACAGCATCGAGGCGGCGCTCAAGCACAACTGCAAGCGTTTTGACCTCTACTTCATGACGGGTATCCCGACGCAGACCGCGCAGTCGGTGCGCGACACCGTGCCCGCGGTGCGCGAGTTGTATGCGCGCGTGAACGACGACAAGCGTCTGCTGGCGTTCATCGGCCCCATGGCGCCGTTCCTCGATCCCGGCTCGATGGTGTTCGACAACCCTGAGCGCTACGGGTACAAGCTGCGCGCGAAGACGCTTGAGGAGCATCGCCAGCTGCTGCTGGAGCCGTCGTGGAAGCACATCCTCAACTACGAGCCCGACGGCATGACGCGCGACGAGATGGTGGACAGCACTTATGAAGCAGCGCTGGGCTTTAACGCGATCAAGGCCGAGGTAGGCATCGCGGACGCCAAGACTGCTCGCCAGACCGCGGAGCGCATCATGGAGGCTCGCAAGGCGATGGAGCGCATCGACGCGATCATGGAGCACGAGCCCGCGGAGCGTAAGGTCATGCTGGCCGATTACAGGCAAGAACTCGATCAACTCAATGAGTCGACGGTTTGCGAGAAGACCGAGCTGAACTGGCCGGCTAACGTCAACTGGCGGCACTTCGTCTACAACGCGATGCTGTGGTTCCGCGTGAACTACGAGACGATCTTTCCCGGCACGCGCAAGATCGACAGGCGCTTCATGGAGGACGAATCGTGAGCGACTTTGATGCGCAGACTCCCGAGCCGGCTCCCGGGCAGCCCACCACCGATCGCGTCAAGGGTATCTTCAGCGAGATAGCTCCGTCCTACGACCGCTTCAACCGGCTGTCGAGCATGGGTATCGATCGTCTATGGCGCCGCCGCACCGTTCGTCTCGCCAAAGTGACTACCGCCAGCCGCGTCCTTGATCTTGCGGCCGGCACCGGCGATCTGACCATGGCTATCGCCCGGCAGGGTAAGCCCGCCTCGATCCTCTCAACCGACTTCGTCCCGCAGATGCTGGAGATCGGGAAGCAGAAGGCAGCCGCCTACGAGGGGCCCACGCAGATCCAGTTCGAGGTCGCCGATGCGCAGGACCTGCCGTTTGATGACAGCGCATTCGACATCGTCACGGTCGCTTTTGGCGTGCGCAACCTCCCTGACCGCGCCGCCAACTTCAAAGAGGTGCATAGGGTGCTTCGCCCGGGCGGCAGGTACGTCATCCTGGAGTTCAGCCGACCCACGCTGAAGCCCTTCCGCGTGCTCTACCACTTCTACCTGAGAACGGTGATACCGTTTCTGGGAGGGGCCCTTACGGGCGACCGCTCGGGCTTCGACTACCTCAACGAGTCGATCCTGGCGTTTCCCCCGCAGCTCGCCCTGTCCGCCGAGCTGCACAAGGCGGGCTTCTCTACGGTGGAGTGGCACAACCTGACGTTCGGTATCGTGGCGGTGCATGTCGCGGTCAAGTGACCATGGAGCGCTTCTTCTGGAGCGTGTACCATTGAGTACCGGTAATTCAGCACCCCGGAGGTAGCCATGCTTCTACTTGCCCGTTACGTGCTTCCTGTTTCCTCGGCGCATATCGAGGACGGCGGCGTTCTGATCAAAGACGGCGCGATCGTGGCGGTGGGGCCGCGCGCGGAGATGTTGAGCGCGTACCCTGACGAAGAGGTGCGCGATTACGGACTCGCCGCGCTGATGCCCGGGTTCATCGATCTCCACACGCACTTCGAGTATTCGGCGTTCCGCGGCGTGGTCGACGACCTTCCTTACACTCAATGGAAGCTGCAAGTGCTTGCCAAAGAGGCGCTTCTCGACGATCAGGACTGGCGCGATTCCTCCATCCTGGGTGCGATCGAGGCGATCCGCTCGGGTATCACCACGTTTGCCGACATCTCCGACTCCGGCGCATCGGTGGATGCCGCCGCACGTTCGGGGCTGCGCGGCGTGCTTTACCGCGAGATATCCACCATGGACAAGCGCCAGGTGGAGGCCGAGATGGCCTCGGCGGTCGCGGACATGGACTCGTGGCGTGCGAAGGTCGATGACTCGCTCATCACCATAGGCATCGCGCCGCATTCGCCGTACTCTTGCCACCCGACGCTGTTCCAGGCGGTGGCCGACTATGTCGCCGAGACGGACACACCGGTCGCCATCCACCTTGCGGGCTCCAAAGACGAGTACGACTTCGTGAAGTACGGGAGTTCGATGCTGGGTCAGGAGTTCCGCGATCAGGCCGGTTGGTCTGAGATGCTGTGGATGCCCACGGGTGTCAGCCCGGTCCAGTATCTGCACCAGTGGGGCCTGATGGAGGTCTCCAACGTCATGGCCGTGCACTGTGTCCACGTGGATGACGCGGACATCGATATCCTGGCAGGCAACGGGGTCGCCATCGCGCACTGTCCCCGATGCAACCTCAAGCTCGGTATGGGGATAGCACCGCTGCACTCGTTCGTGGAAAAGGACATCTGCGTGGGCATCGGAACCGACTCGCCCGCGTCCAACTCCACGATCGACTTCTTCGACGAGATGCGGGTGGGGCTTCTCACCCAGCGCGGTATCGGCGGGGAGACCGCGTACTACACGGGTCAGCGATTCGTTCGCATGGCTACGCTGGGCGGCGCGCAGGCGCTCAAGATCGATCATCTCGTGGGAACCATCGAGGTGGGGAAGCGGGCCGACATCATAGCCGTCGACCTGTCCCAGAACCATCAGGTCCCCACGCAAGACCCGTACGGTGCGTTGGTGCACACTGCCAACCAGGAGGACGTGCTCATGACCATGGTCGACGGCCGGATCCTGTTCGAGGAGGGGCGTGTGACCACGCTCGATCCCGAGGAGATCTCCGATGCGCTTGAGCGCGTTCGTGTGAAGCTGCGCGACTGAGCATGAGTGCAGAATTCGAATGCGGTACGGTGACCGCGGTACAGGGCGGTCGCATCGAGGTGGAGATGGGTCTCTCGGCCAAGTGCGAGGGCTGCACTTTGTGCGACAGGGACGGCAGCGGGCTTCTGGTCATGCGCGAGGTCGAGAACTCCGCGGGCGCCCGGGTTGGCGATGTGGTGGAGGTCGAGATCCCCGCGTCGGTGAAGGTGGCTGCGGCGCTCGCCCTCTACATCATTCCTATAGCCGCGCTGCTTGGAGGATACCTGGCTGGTGATTTGCTAGGCATGTTGGTAGGAATCAGCCGTGATGCGACAGGTGCAATGGGCGCTGTAGGCGCGGCGGTAGTGGCCTTTCTCGGCCTGCGACGCCGCGAGCGCAAGATGTCTCAGAGCCACACATCGTCTCCACGGGTGCGTGCTATAATCGCGCGGGGTTCTGAGCGTAGATGAACGCGCGGAAGCCAGGAATCATCATCAACACAGGAGGTACGAGCACGTGAGCGATCAGGAATTCTTCTTTGACGAGGAAGACGAAGTAACGAAGACGCCGAAGCGTGCTGCTGCTTCCGCAAAGGGCTCCAAGCCTGCGTCCAAGCCTGCACCTAAGGCCGCGCAAGCTCCGTCTCCCTCGGTGTTCAGCCAGGACGTCAGCATGACCGTGGCCGCGCTCATGGCGGCGATCGCGCTTCTTATCGGTGTCATCATCGGGATCGTCATTCCCACAGGTGGCAGTTCGGTGGCCCCGGTCGCTACAACACCCGCCACCTCTACAGGTGCCGACGTTGCCGCACCCGAGCTTACCGAGGACCAGCTCAATACCGAAGAGCTGCCTGCAGGCCATCCCGATATCAGCGGTATGAGCGCCGATACGACCGAAGTCCCCACCTCTGAAGAGGCGACTCCGGCAGAGTAGAGTACCCTTCGTGCAGGTCCGTCGCTCCAGCGTG